>JBMOGJ010000157.1:0-5428 GCA_049318425.1 Phycisphaerales bacterium
ACGCCGCCCGTGAGCAGCGTGCGGTGCACGTCGGCGACCATCGACCCGATGTAGCGCGACGAGTAGCCGTTCGCATGCGCCCACGCGAGGTAGCGCTGGTAGCCGTCGGGGAAGGTCGACGCGTACGCCTCGTTCACCGAGTAGACCTTGTTCGTGACCGGGATCCGCACCTTGTCCTTGACGAGCAGGAACGACCCGATGAACGGATCGAGCTCGAACAGCGACACGCCGTTGCCGGTGGTGATGACGAAGATCGTCGACGAGCCGTAGAGCACATACCCCGCCGCGACCTGCTGCGCGCCGGGCTGGCAGACGGTCTCCTGCGCGTCGTGGATGTTCGGGTCGTTGCGGAGGATCGAGAAGATCGTGCCCACGCCGACGCCCGTGTCGAGGTTCGAGCTGCCGTCGAGCGGGTCGAAGAGGACGCAGTACTTGCCCCCGTCGTTGCCGCGGCGCAGGATGGTGGGCTCGTCGTCCTCCTCGCTCGCGAGGACGGCGACCGACGCACGGGTGCCGAGGCAGCGCATGAGCGCCTCGTTCGCGATCACGTCGAGCTTCTGCTGCTCCTCGCCCTGGACGTTGGTGTCGCCGAACTTGCCGATCGCGCCCGAGAGTCGCGCGCGGCGCACGTGGTTGGCGATCGACTTCGCGGCGAGGCTGATGGCGCTCACGATCCAGGTGAAGTCGCCGCTCGCCGAGGGGTGCTTGGCCTCCTCGAGCAGGATGTGGCTCTGGAGGCTCATCAGGTTCTCGGAGAAGTCGTGGCGCATGGGCATGGGGGGCTCGGAAACGCGGTTTCGGCGGGGGTCAGCGGAGGCGGACGCCGCGCTATCATCGGCGCCCCCGCCGAGGGTTGTGCAGTCGGCGGATCCCCCCGCTTCCAACCGCACGATCCTCCGAGAGACCGCCATGCCCACCGCCTACATCGTCGCCGCCCGCCGCACCCCGATCGGAAAGTTCATGGGCGGCCTCGCGAAGGTCCCGGCGCCGGTGCTCGGCTCCTACGTGGCCAAGGCGATGTTCGCCGACTGCCCGGGCGCCGCGGCGCACGTCGACGAGTGCATCATGGGCAATGTCCTGCAGGCGGGCGTCGGCCAGAACCCCGCGCGCCAGGTCGCCCTCCTCTCGGGCCTGCCCGAGACGATCAGCGCGGTCACCGTGAACAAGGTCTGCGGCTCGGGCCTCGAGGCGGTCATGCAGGCCGCCCGCTCGATCCGCGCGGGCGACAACCACGTCGTCCTCGCCGGCGGCATCGAGAACATGGACCTCGCGCCCCACATGATGCAGATGCGCGGCGGCGTGAAGTACGGCCCCGCCACCATGCAGGACCACATGGCGGCCGACGGTCTCACCTGCGCCTTCGAGAAGTGGGCGATGGGCTGCGCCGCCGACTTCATCGCGACCAAGCACGAGGTCAGCCGCGCCGAGCAGGACCGCTTCTCGGCGCAGAGCCACCAGCGTGCGGCGGCCGCGACCGCGGCGGGCCACTTCAAGGCGGAGATCGTCGCGCTCTCGCCCGAGCAGTGCATGGCCAAGGTCGGCGTCGACGCCGACGAGGGCATCCGCGGCGACTCGACCGCCGACGGCCTCGCGAAGCTCAAGCCCGCCTTCGGCAAGGACGGCACCGCGACCGCCGGCAACGCCAGCCAGATCTCCGACGGCGCCGCGGCGGTCCTCGTCATGGGCGAGGAAGGCCTCAAGAAGACGGGCGCGACCGCCATCGCGAAGATCGTCGACTCGAACACCGCGGGCGTGGCGCCGAAGGAGCTCTTCTTCGCGCCGAAGCTCGGCATCGAGCGGATCCTCGCGAAGAACAACCTCACCGTGGCCGACATCGACCTCTTCGAGATCAACGAGGCGTTCGCGGCGCAGGTCCTCGCCGACATCAAGCCGCTCGGCATCCCCGAGTCGAAGCTCAACATCTGCGGCGGCGGCGTCGCGCTCGGCCACCCGATCGGCGCCAGCGGCGCGCGCGTGCTCGTCACGCTCGTCCACCAGCTCAAGCGCACCGGCGGCAAGCGCGGCATCTGCTCGCTCTGCCTCGGCGGCGGCAACGCGGTGACGATGCTCGTCGAGATGTGCTGACCGGCGCGGCGGCGCGCGCGACCGCTAGCGGTTCCGGATGCGGATCCGCAGCGCCTCGCACGCGGCGCAGTCGGTGGCGACGACGAGTTCCATCGTCTTCCAGGTCCGCCGTCCGGCGACCGTCTCCCAGGTGAACCGCTCGTCGCGCGGATCGGCGCCCTCGGCGAGCGCGTCGATCGCCTTGAAGTCGACCTCGATCGCGGCGTGCCCGTCGGCGTTGCTGCCCACGAAGCGCGCCACCGGCGGCTCGATGCCGCGCACCGCGAACTTCTCGTAGAGATCGTTGCCGTCGGCGTCGACGCGCTCGAGGTCGACCACCTTGGTGTCGTAGGCGTCGGGCCGCACCACCATGACCGGCATGGGCAGGATCGGGCTGTCGATCACGTAGTCGATCCGCACGCTGCCGCCGCGGGCGTTGCCCTCGAGGCGGAAGTCGAGGCGCTGGCTCTTGCCCCCGAGCCCGAGCGGGTGGAGGCGCACCGGCACCTTGACGAAGTCGCCCGCCGCGATGGTGATCCCCTCGGTGAGCTCGGGCTCGACGCAGGAGCAGGTCGCGATCCAGCCGACGACCTTGACCGGCTCGGTCCCGTCGTTCGTGAGGACGATCTCGACCGGCGGCATCGGCTTGCACTGGGACACGGTGCCGAGGTCGATCTTCTCCGGCGATATGCGGAGCTTCTGCACCGCGCGCGCCTCGCCGCGGGGACGCGCGATGCCTCCCGAGATGCCCCCGCCGCCGGGCGCGGGCGCCGTCGCGGGATCGGTCGCGCCCGAGGAGCCCGACCAGTTCATGTACACGCTCGCGCCGATCAGCGTGATCGCCGCCAGCACCGCCACCAGGGTCGTCGTCGAGGTCGAGCGCTGCGGGGTTGACATCGGGCAAATCGTAGCGGAACCGCCGCGCGCATCGCGGGTACGCTGCGCCCATGCGCATCCTCATCCTCGGTGGCACTGGCTTCCTCGGTCCGCACCTCGTCGACCAGGCCCTCGACATGGGCTGGGAGGTCACCACCTTCAACCGCGGCAAGTCCGATCCGAAGCGCCTGTCGGGCGAGCGGTACAAGGCCGTCCGCCAGCTGAAGGGCGACCGCGACCCGACGAAGGGCGAGGGCCTGAAGGCACTCGAGGAGCTCGCCGCGCAGATGCGCAAGGACGGCGCGAAGTTCGACGCCGTGATCGACAACTCGTCGTACTTCCCGCGCGTGACCAAGGCGTCGGCGGAGCTGCTCGGGCCGGTCACGATGATGTACCAGCTCGTCTCGACGATCTCGGTCTGGATGGACAACTCGATCGCTCCCGACGAGACGACCCCCGTCGCGACCATGGAGGACGAGACCGTCGAGCAGATCACCGGCATGACCTACGGCCCGCTGAAGGCGCTCTGCGAGAAGGCGGCCGAGGCGGCGTGCCCGGGCAAGGCGTGCATCGTGCGCCCCGGGCTGATCGTCGGGCCCGGCGACGACTCCGCGCGCTTCACCTACTGGCCGGTCCGCATCGCGCGGGGCGGCAAGGTGCTCGCGCCGCGCGCGCCCAAGCCCGCCGAGGTGAACGTCCAGTTCATCGACGTGCGCGACCTCGCGGCGTTCCAGCTCAAGCTGATCGCCGACGGCCACGAGGGCACCTACATCGCGAACGGCCCCGAGGGCCCGCTGTCGATGGAGGAGATGCTCGCGGGCATCAAGGCCGCGGTGTCGAACCCGGTCGAGTTCGTGTGGGTCGACGAGGCGTGGCTCATGGAGAAGGAAGTGCAGCCCTGGATGGGCCTGCCGCTCTGGATCCCGCAGGACGCGAGCACCGCGGGCGCCGGCCGCGCGAACGTCTCGAAGGCGTTCGCCCACGGGCTGAAGTGCCGCCCGCTCGCGGAGACCGCGCGCGACACCATCGCCGACTTCGAGGCGACCAAGGCGGAGCGCCCCGCCGACTTCGCGTGGGGCAAGGGCCGCGCGCCCGGCATCACGGCCGAGCGCGAGACCGAGCTGCTCCAGCTCTGGGCGTCGCGCGCCTGATCGCGCGCGGCGTGCGCGGCGACGCGCGCAACGACCGCGGACTCGATCGGGCACCGACCCGCGCCGCGCTCCATCCACCGTCTGAAAAGCGACAACCCCCGCGATGGCGGGGGTTGTCGTTCGCTGGGTTGCCGGGGTCCGCGCTCAGTAGCGGTAGTGGTCCGGCTTGTACGGGCCTTCGGTCGGCACGCCGATGTACTCGGCCTGCTTCTTGGTGAGCTTGGTGAGCTTCGCGCCGAGCTTCGCGAGGTGGAGCCGCGCGACCTTCTCGTCGAGGTGCTTCGGCAGCGTCGTGACCGACTTGCCGTAGTGCTTCGAGTTCTTGAAGAGCTCGATCTGCGCCATGACCTGGTTGGTGAAGCTCGCGCTCATCACGAAGCTCGGGTGGCCGGTGGCGCAGCCGAGGTTCAGCAGGCGACCCTCGGCGAGGATGATGATCGACTTGCCGTCGGCGAACACCCACTCGTCGACCTGCGGCTTGATGTTCACGCGGCGCACGCCCTTGACCTTCGAGAGGCCGAGCATGTCGATCTCGTTGTCGAAGTGGCCGATGTTGCCGACGATCGCCTTGTCCTTCATCCGCTTCATGTGGTCGGCGGTGATGATGTCGCAGTTGCCGGTGGCGGTGACGAAGATGTCGCACGAGTCGAGGACGTCCTCGAGCGTGGTGACCTCGTAGCCCTCCATGCACGCCTGCAGCGCGCAGATCGGGTCGATCTCGGCGACCTTCACGCGGCAGCCCTGGCTGCGGAGGCTCTGCGCCGAGCCCTTGCCCACGTCGCCGTAGCCGAGGATGAGCGCGGTCTTGCCCGCGAGCATCACGTCGGTGGCGCGCATGATGCCGTCGACGAGCGAGTGGCGGCAGCCGTACAGGTTGTCGAACTTGCTCTTGGTGACCGCGTCGTTGACGTTGATCGCCGGGAAGAGCAGCTGGCCGAGCTCCTGCATCTGGTAGAGGCGGTGGACGCCGGTGGTCGTCTCCTCGCTCACGCCCTTGATGTTCGGCACGATGCGCGCGAAGAGGCCCTTCGCGTCGCGCACCAGCTCGGCGGCGAGCGCGAGGATGACCTTGTACTCGTCGCTGTCGGTCGGCTTGGCCGCGGGGACCTTGCCGGCCTTCTCCCACTCGAGGCCCTTGTGGACGAGGAGCGTGAGGTCGCCGCCGTCGTCGAGGATCATGTTCGGGCCCTGGCCGTCCGGCCAGTTCATGCACTGGTAGGTGCACCACCAGTACTCGGGCAGCGTCTCGCCCTTCCACGCGAAGACCGGCACGCCCTTCGGGTTCTCAGGGGTTCCGTTCTTGCCGATCGCGACCGCGGCGGCGGCGTGGTCCTGCG
>JBMOGJ010000158.1:0-5423 GCA_049318425.1 Phycisphaerales bacterium
CCATCGGGCTCGACGAGCCACTCGCGGCCGCGCTTGACCAGCGTGCCCGCGTAGCGCGACTGCCCGCGCTCGAGCACCTCGACCACGCGGCCGAAGATGTCGTCGCGCGCGCTCACGGGCGTGGCGCCGAAGCCGCGGTTCCAGCGGTCGCCGCGGCGCACCACCTTGACCCGCACGCGGTCGCCGCTCACGGCGTCCTTGGTCTCGCCCTCGGGGATGAACAGGTCGCCCTCGCGGTACTGGATGTCGGTCTTGAGGAAGCCGAACCCGCGCGGGGTGATCTTGACCACGCCCTCGACCTCCTCGCCGAGGCGGGGCAGCCGGATCTTCTCGTCCTTGCCGATCTCGAGGCGCTCCTCGGAGGCGAGCTGGCGGATCGCCTCGCCGAAGGCGGGCTCATCCTCGTCGGCCACGCGGAGCTGCCGCGCGATCTCCTTCATGTAGATCGGGATGTAGCTCTTGTGGGCGAGATGGTCGAGGATGCGGCTCTTGAAGCGCAGGGGCATGCGCGGAGTGTACGGCGCACGCGGGAGCGGGGGCGTCAGCGCTTCTTCTTCGACGCGGGCGCGGAGGGCTTCGAAGGCTTGGCCTGTGAGGACGCGGCGCCCTTCGGTGCTCCCTTCGACGCTCCCTTCGACGCACCCTTTGAGGCGCCCGCCTGGACGATGTTGCCCACGCCGCGGCCGATGCGCGACGCGTGGGTCGCGCGCGACTCGATGCGGCGGTTCTCGGCGTCGGAGGCCGAGGACCTGGCCGAGGACTTTGCCGTGGTGCCCGACGCGGAATCCGACGAGGAATCCGACGCGGGCTTCGACGAGGATGCGGAGTCGGTCGGGGCGGGCGTGCGCGCGTCGGACTTCCCGGCGGTGGCGCTTCCGTCGGCCTTGCCGCCGGACTTCCCCTCAGACTTCCCGGCGGATGCATCCCCGGACTTCCCCCCATGCGATCCCCCAAGCGATCCCTCCGGCGACCCCTCCGACGCCTTCTTGTCGGCGTCGGCGCCCGAGCGGTAGCTGTCGCTGCGGTAGTCGGTCTCGTAGAAGCCGCCGCCCTTGAAGATGACGGCGCCGCCGCCCGAGATCTTGCGCTCGACCTTCTTCTTGCGGCACTTCGGGCACACCGCGATGGGCGCGGCGGTGATCGAGTGGAACTCCTCGAACTCGTGGGCGCAGGCGCGGCAGATGTACTCGTAGGTGGGCATGGTGGGCGTCGGCGGAGATCAGGCTTCCGGCGCGACCGCGACCTTCGCGGGCCGCAGGACGCTCTCGCCCAGCCGCCAGCCGGTCTGGAAGCGCATGCTCACGCAGCCGGGCGCGATGCCGTCGGCGGGCTGGCGCATGACCGCGTCGTGCTGCAGCGGGTCGAAGGTCGTGCCCGGCGTGGGATCGATGCGGGCGATGCCGTTCTGCTCGAGCGCCTTCTGCAGCTCGGCGCGGGTCATCTCGATCGACTTCGCGAGCTGCTCGACGGTGAGCTTCGACGGATCCTGCGCGAGCGCGAGGTCGAAGTGGTCGAGCACCGGCATGAGCGCGCGGGTGAGCTGGATCAGCCCGCCGGTGCGCGCGCGCGCCTCGTTCTCGACCGAGCGGCGCTGGAAGTTCGCGAAGTCGGCCTGCGAGCGCATGCGGGCGGCGACGGCCTCGTCGCGCTCGGTGGTGAGCCGCTCGACGGCCTGCGCGAGCTCGAGCGTGGACTCGTCGGTCTGGGTGTCGCCCTCGTCGGGCACATGCGGTTGGTTCGGGGTCTCGTCAGCCATGACACGCGTCCCACTTTGGTCGTGCGGCGTCAGCCGCCGAACGGGTTGATCTTCTTCCAGAAGCTCGACTCACCGGCGTGCACGTCGAGCTTCTCCGTCTGAGCATATTCGGCGAGCAGGCGCCGCTGGTCGTCGGTGAGCTTCTTGGGCACCACGAGCTGCAGCACCACGTGCAGGTCGCCGCGCTCCTTCGACTGGAGCTCGGTCATGCCCGCGCGCTCGATCACCACCGCGTCGCCGTGCTGGCTGCCGGGAGGAATGACCAGGTCGACGTCCTTGCCGTCGATTCCCTGCACCTTGACCGTCGCGCCGAGCGCCGCCTGCGCGAACGCCATCGGCTGCACCATGACCAGGTCGGCGCCGCGGCGCTCGACGAAGCGCTCGTCGTCGGCGACGCGGATCACCACGTGCAGGTCGCCGCGCGGGCCCTTGCCCTCGGCGCTGACCTCGGGCGGCGGCGGCTCGCCCTCGCCGGTGAGCCGGATGACCTGTCCGTCGGAGATGCCCTGCGGGATGCGGATGCCGAGCTTGCGCCTGGTCGCGACGCGGCCCTGGCCGCGGCACTTCTCGCACTTCTCGGTGATGACCTGCTTGCGGCCGCGGCACTCCGGACAGGTGGTCACCATGCGGAACATGCCGCCGAAGCCGGTCTGCTGCACCTGTCCGTGGCCGCCGCAGACGCCGCAGGCGGTCGGCTTCGAGCCGGGCTTGGCGCCCGAGCCCGCGCAGGGCTCGCACACATCGAGGCGCTTGAACTCGACCTCGCGCTCGCAGCCGGTGAAGGCGTCGGAGAGCTCGATCTCGACCTCGGTCTCGAGGTCGAAGCCGCGCGCGGGGCCGCGCTGCCCGCGCCCGCCCGCCTGCTGGCCGAAGATGTCGTTGAACATCGAGAAGATGTCGCTCACGTCGCGCGAGCGGAAGTCGTGGACCGGGTTCTGGCGCAGCCCCGCGTGCCCGTGGCGGTCGTAGAGCTGGCGGCGCTCGGGATCGGAGAGCACCTCGTACGCCTCGGCGCACGCCTTGAACTCGACCTCGGCCTCGGCGTTGCCGGGGTTCCGGTCGGGATGCCACTTCATCGCCTGGCGCCGGTAGGCCCGCTTGATGTCGTCCTGCGACGCGGCCTTCTCGACCGACAGGATCTCGTAGTAGCACCGTGTCTGCGGCATGCGTGGGTCCCGGCGACGGCGTGTCCGTCCGACTGCTGCGGCTGGTTCCCGTCCGACGCGCGCGGTCCGACGGAAGCGTCCTGTGAAGCGCCCGCACGCGGTTTCCCGCGTGCGGGCGGAGTGTGTTCCTGTCAGTGCATCAGGTCATTGCGTCAGACGACGGCGCCCTCGACGGGCGCGGTCTCGTCCTTGAGCTCGGTGATGATCACGTCGGTCGTGAGCATCAGGCCGGCCACGCTGGCGGCGTTGAGCAGCGCGGTCTTCATCACGAGCGCCGGGTCGATGATGCCCGACTTGACGAGGTCCTCGTACGCGCCGGTGGCGGCGTTGAAGCCGACGGTCGACTTCGCGTCGCGGATCTTCTCGACCACGAGGTCGCCGTCATGGCCGGCGTTCTCGGCGATCTGCTCGCAGGGACGGGTCATCGCGGTGGCCACGATGTCGAAGCCGTACTTCTCGTCGCCCTTGGCCTTCTTCTTGGCCTCGAGCACGGCCTCGGCCGCGCGCACCAGCGCGACGCCGCCGCCGGGCACGTAGCCTTCCTTCGCCGCGGCGCGGGTGGCGTGGAGCGCGTCGTCGACGCGGTCCTTCGCCTCCTTCATCGCGACCTCGGTGGCTCCGCCGACCGAGATGATCGCGACGCCCGAGGTCATCTTGGCGAGGCGCTCCTGGAGCTTCTCGCGGTCGTAGTCGCTCGTGGTGCGGTCGATCTGGGCCTGGATCTGGGCGGCGCGCGCCTCGATGTCCTTGCCCTTGCCGGCGCCCTGGATGATGGTCGTCTCCTCCTTCGAGATGACGACCTTCTTGGCGCCGCCGAGCTCCTTGAGCTCGACGTCCTCGAGGCTGCGGCCGAGGTCCTCGGCGAAGAACTCGCCGGCGGTGAGCACGCCGATGTCGGCGAGCATCGCCTTGCGGCGGTCACCGAAGCCCGGCGCCTTGACGGCGCAGACATTGAGCACGCCGCGGAGCTTGTTGACCACGAGCGCCGCGAGGGCCTCGTTCTCGACCTCCTCGGCGATGATGAGCAGCGGCTTGCCCGCCTGCGCGACCTTGTTGAGCAGCGGCAGGAGGTCCTGCAGCATCGAGATCTTCTTCTCGTAGATCAGGATGAGCGGGTTCTCGAGCACGCACTCGCCGCGCTTCGGATCGGTCATGAAGTAGGGGGAGAGGAAGCCCTTGTCGAACGCCATGCCCTCGACGTAGGTGAGGCTGGTCTCGGCGGTCTTGCCCTCCTCGATCTCGCACACGCCCTCGGCGCCGACCTTGTCGATCGCCTCGGCGATGAGCTTGCCGATCACGGTGTCGTGGTTGGCGGAGACGGTGGCGATCTTCTCGAGATCGGCCTTGCCCTTGCACTTCTGCGCCATCGCGGTGATCGCGTCGCAGCCGGCCGAGGCCGCGGCGTTGATGCCGCGCTGGACGGCCACGGCGTTCGCGCCGGCGGCGATGTGCTTGAGGCCGCCGTTGAAGATGGCGCCCGCGAGCACGGTCGCGCAGGTGGTGCCGTCGCCCGCGATGTCCGCGGTCTTCTTGGCCACCTGCTGGACCATCTTGGCGCCCATGTTCTCGAACGGCGAGGGGAGGTCGACCTCCTTCGCCACGGTCACGCCGTCCTTGGTGATCGACGGGCCGCCGTAGGTCTTCGCGAAGAGCACGTTGTGCCCGACGGGACCCATGGTGACCGCGACCGCATGCACGAGCTGGTCGACACCGCGCTTGAGTTCCGCGCGCGCCGCAGCGTCAAACTTCATCTGCTTGTTTGCCATGGTTGATGCCTCTCGTTTCGGTCGGTCGGTGCGGTCACTTGGCCATGACGCCGAGCAGCTCGCTCTCGCGCATGATCACGTGGGTCTGGTTCTTGATCTCGATCTCGGTGCCGGCGTACTTGCCGTACACGACGACGTCGCCCTTCTTGACGTTCACGGGCGCGCGCTCGCCGTTCTCCAGGAGGAGTCCCGGGCCGGTGGCGACGACGGTGCCCTGCATCGGGCGCTCCTTCGCGCTCTCGGGGAGGAACAGGCCGCTGGCGGTCTTGGTCTCGGGCTCGGTGGGCTTGATGAGGATTCGGTCTTCGAGGGGACGAACGGACATGGTGTGCTCTCGTTGGGTCTCTTGCGAGTGGAAGTGTCGGTGGAGGTGGTTGGTGCGCCGCGCGGGGTGCGTCGGACGGCTCAGAACATGCCGCCCATGCCCGCGTGGCCGCCGTGGCCGTGGTCATGGTGGTGGTCGTCGGGCGCCTCGCCCTTCGGCTGCGGCTTGATCGAGACGGCGCAGTCGCAGGTGAGGATCAGGCCGGCGACGCTCGCCGCGTTCTGCAGCGCGGTGCGGTCGACCTTGGCGGGGGTGATGACGCCCTGCTTGACCAGGTCGCCGTACTCGAGCGTGAGCGCGTTGAAGCCCTCGTCGCCCTTCATCTCCTTGACCTTCGAGACGACGACGGTGCCCTTCTCGCCGGCGTTCTCGGCGATGGTGCGCAGCGGCACGCAGAGCGCCTCGGCGAC
>JBMOGJ010000159.1:0-5227 GCA_049318425.1 Phycisphaerales bacterium
AGCGCGCGCAGCATCTCGCCCATCGCGATGGGGTCGTCGGCGACGGCCTTCAGGTCCATGCCCGCGCAGAACGACTTGCCCTGTCCGCCGAGGATCAGGACGCGCGCCGATCCGTCGCGCGCGACCGCGTCGATGGCGGCACCGAGTTCCGCGATCAGCTCGCGAGAGAGCGCGTTGCGCGCCTCGGCGCGGGCGAGTTCGATGGTGGCGATGCCGTTCGCGATGGAGGTGTGCACGAGCATGGGCGGGAGCGTAGCAACCGCCGCTCCGACCATGCGGGGGCGGCGGTATTCTCCGCGCATGCTCCCCTTCGAAGTCCGCGACGGCGTCCATGTCATGTTCCTGCAGCCGAATCCCGAGAAGCCGCGTAGCGGCGTCGTGGTGCTCGATGCGTGGCTGATCGGCGAGATCAAGACGACGCTGGCGGCGATCGCGGCGGAGAAGCCGAAGGGCTTCGTGCTCGCGAGCGCGTCGACGCGCGTGTTCGTGGCGGGCGCGGATCTCGCCGAGATCGACGCGCTCGACGACGCCGGGCTCGACGCGTACCTGCGCGCGGGCGCGGAGGCGTTCGCGATGATTCCCGCGCTCGGTTGCCCGAGCGCTGCGGCGATCCACGGTGCGGCGCTCGGCGGCGGACTCGAGATCGCGATGCACTGCGACGCGCTGGTCGCCGCGATGCCCGCGGAAGGCGGCAAGCCGTGGCAGGTCGGGTTGCCCGAGGCCGGGCTCTGCATCTGCCCGGGTTGGGGCGGCACGCAGATGCTGCCCGCGCGCATCCTGCCGGCGCTCGCGATCGAGCGAACGGCGACGGGCCAGACGTGGGCGTGCGGCGACGCGCCGACATGCCTGTTCGATGTGCGCGCCGACGCCGGCAGTGGCGCGGAGGGCGCGATCGCCGCGGCGATCCACTGGGTGAAGTCGCAGGATGCGTCGACGGGGTGCTTCGTGTCGATGCACGCGCCGCGGCGCGCGATCTCGCCGAAGAGCGCAGCGGCGATGGCGCCGGTGTGCGATGAACTCGCGGCGAGCGCGGGCGCGACGAAGCATGGCGCGGCGTGCATCGACGCGGTGCGCGTCGGCATCGCGAAGGGCTGGGATGCGGCGGTCGCGTGCGAGCGCGCGCATCTCGTGAAGCTCCGCCACACGCCCGAGGCGCGCGCGAAGCTGGATGCGTTCCTGAAGAAGTGAGCGGCGGGTAATCCCGCGGAAATTTGGGTGATTTCCGCGCCCTCGCTCGAATCGCTTGTTAGAGTGTGGCTGTCGCGGTGCGAACCACCGAACGACCCAACCAAGTCCCCCCCCCTGCAGCGAACAGCGCAGGCAGCAGGCCGCCGAAGGGCGGCCTCGCTTTTTTTGAGCGTTCGCGACTCGCTTCGCTTTCGCTCACTCTCGCGAGTGGCGCGCCGAGGTTTGAGCGTTCGCGACTCGCTTCGCAAGCCCTACCACTCTGCGGGCCTATCGATGATCCCAAGATTGTCGTGTAGCCGATCAGGTAGCAGACTGTTCGCAAGATCCGCTCGGCGGACAGTCTTGAGGAACGACGCTTCCGTGGCGAGATGATGGGACTGACGGTGGGCATGCGGGTTGATCACGCCGACTGCGATTCCACCGACATGACGCGCAATGCGCACTGCCCTGCACAAGTCGCTGTCATTGGAAACAACCGCTGCGGCTTTGCACCGCCCGGTGAGCGCATGGTGCACAAGATCGACCGCCAGATTCACATCGGTTCCCTTCTCGACGGTTTGCAGCACCGACACCAGCTCGCCGTTGGTTCCATCCGGACGGAGGAGTGGGAGTCGACGGGAGCCGGTGACGTGTCGGCCGAGAATCACCTCGATACCGCCGGCGACTCGCTGGGCTCTGAGATAGAGCTCATGTCGTTCCGCGATCCGACCATCCGATCCGTCGCGGTCGCTCAGCGGCGCCGTGTAGAGAAACACCTGCTCGACCGCGTGCCGCGGTCCGAGGATGCGTTGGGCCATGCGCCGCAGGTCGACCCAGCGGATTCCGTGCGGGCGCGCTGCGCCGTAGTAGAAGTTGAATCCGTCGATGTAGACGGCGGTGGAAACGCCGGACATGTCTCTTCCCTCGAGTTGACGAAAGGCTGCGTGCCAAAAGCGAAGCCGCCTTGCGGCGGCTCGCGGCTTACCGCCGAAGCGGTGGTCGAATCACACATTCTAATGGCCCTACGCGCGGCTCCCTGAAAATCACTCTTGTTTCTCCGTGAATCTCACGGACACGCGCCCCATGATCCGAGCACGATGGCGAGGTCGGAGCCGTCGATGACGCCGTCGCGATTGCAGTCGGCGTTGGGGAACTTCGCGGCGGATTGCGCCCAGCGCGTGAGCACGGTGGCGAGGTCGATGCCATCGATGGTGCCGTCGAGGTTGGTGTCGCCCGCGCATCCGCACGGCGTTCCGCTCTCGCAGCAGTCGGGGATGTTGTTGGCGTTGGCGTCGCTCAGTTCGCCGCCGCGGATCTGGCCGTAGTCGACGATGCCGTCGTTGTTGCAGTCGGCGGACCACTCGATGAGAAGCCTCATGTTCGCGCTCGAAACCCACCAGCCCGGAGGATCGGTGATCCACGAAGTCGGCGTGTCGTCCCAAACGAGCCCGCAGTTCTGCCGGTAGATCATCGTCCCCAGCTCTCCGGATTGGTGCTCGTCATTCGGATACGGCCCCGACGCGCACTCGCTTCCTCCCCAGCCACTCCAATCGAGTGGCGTCCCATCGGTCCAGTGCCAACTCGACCCGATGGTGGCGCGATACAGACCAATCCATAGGCCGAACGCTTCGCCCGGGCCAATCGTGCTCAGCAGGCTGAGTACGAAGGCATTCTCGATTGGCGAATCGATGGTCGCCATGGTGCCGCCTTGGAGGGCCGCGGCGAACTCTTGCTGTGCGCGAGATGCGGGAAGCGGCGCGAAGCTGCGAGGTGCGTACCAATGCCCATTCCCGCCAAGCTCCACGCGCCACTGCACGGCGTCCTGCGCGCTCGCGCCCGCCGACACCGCCGCCGCCGCACCGATCGCCATCAACCGCTTCATGTGAGCCGACTCCCGAGCTTGGGGACTGGCGCCCACGGAGGCCATCGCCGCGGACCGCGCCGACGCTGGGAATCCGCCGCCGGGCGCGGCATGCGCGGCGAGCGCGAGAATCACCGCGAACGCCGCGAGCGCGCGGCTCCGAGAACCGCGTGGTGCGCGCGCGAGGCCGAGGATCCGCGCGGCGGTGGGCTCGTCGAAGGCGGGTGTCATCCGCGCGGGGAATCCGCGAGCCAGCGGTGCATGCGCGCGATCTCGTCCTCGAGCTCGGCTTCGTCAACGCCTTCCTCGCGCAGGAGTTCCGCGAGCGCGGCACGCACGCGCTGCGCCACCAGACGCGTGGCGCCCGCGCACTGCTGCTCGCTGCGGCCGAGCTCGCGCGCGAACGCCGCGTAGGGCTGGCCGTCGATCGCGTGGCGGCGGAAGATCTCGAAGTCGACCGCGCGGCCCTCGCGGAGCAGCGCGTCCTCGGCGCGCGCCGTCGCCTCGCGCACGACGGCAAGCGCCCACGCGCGCTCGAAGTCGGTCTCGCCCGTCGGGCCGGTGCCCTCGTGCCGGTCGAGCACGCGCGGCTCGACCGCGCCGCCCCGCCGCTGTGCCCGCGCCTGGTCGCGCGCCAAACCCTGCCCGTAGAACAGGATGCCGTTCATCAGCCAGCGGCGGAGGCGCATGCCGCTGCGGAGCCATCTCGACAGGAAATCCCCAAGGCCGGCATCGTCCGAGAGCCTCGCGGCGAAGTAGCCGTTCACGATCTCGTCGGGCTCGCCGAGGCGTGCGAGGCTCGAGCCGCGGACAAACACCGCCAACGGCTCCGCATATCGCGACATGAGCGCGGACCGCGCGATTTCCGCGTGTTTCGCGCGTTCCGCGACCGCACCCCGGCCCTCCGCAAGCGTCATGAGCACGGTGGCTTGTGTGGTGGGAAACGCGCTCCGCTGCATCGTCGATTTCTCGCGTGTCGAAGAGGCCCGGAAGGGCGCCCTCCGGCGGCGATGAACCTATCATGTTCCCCTTCCCCACAGGAAAGAACTGGAACCGAACACCATGTCGAACGCCAACCTCGCCAAGGACCTCAAGAACGTCTCCGAGAAGGACCGCAAGCAGATCGAGCAGGCCCAGGAGATGCTCGGTCCCGATCCGTCGACCATGGGCGTGATCAAGAACGTGTTCTGGGGCAACTATCGCGAGGACCTGCTCTTCCCGTACCCGGTCAACTCGGCCGAGGAGACGGCGAAGTGCGACCAGCTGCTCGCGGCGCTCGACCACTACCTGACGACCGAGCATCCCTCGATCGAGATCGACCAGAAGCAGCAGATCCCCGACTGGGTCATCAAGAAGCTGTTCGACCTCGGCGTCCTGGGCATGACCATCCCGGTCGAGTTCGGCGGCCTCGGCTTCGGCATCACCAGCTACAACCGCATCCTCGAGCGGCTCGGCCGCTCGTGCGGCTCGACGGCCGTGCTCGTGTCGGCGCACCAGTCGATCGGCTGCAAGGCGGTCATGCTCTTCGGAAACGACGAGCAGAAGAAGCGCTTCCTCCCGCTGATGGCGCGCTCGACGCTCAGCGCGTTCTGCCTCTCGGAGCCGAACGTCGGCTGCGACGCGGGCGGCCAGGAGACGCGCTGCGAGCTCAGCGCCGACGGCACGCACTACATCCTCAACGGTGAGAAGAAGTGGGCGACCTCGGGCGCGCTGTCCGGCCTGTTCACCGTGATGGCGAAGCAGCGGATCACCGATCCGAAGACGGGCAAGACGAAGGACGCGGTCACCGCGCTCATCTGCACGCCGGACATGGAAGGCGTCGACATCTTCAGCCGCAACCGCTCGAAGTGCGGCATCCGCGGCACCTGGCAGGCGCGCATCCGCCTGAAGGACGTGAAGGTCCCGCGCGAGAACCTGCTCTTCAAGGAGGGCAAGGGCCTCAACGTCGCGCTCACCTGCCTCAACTACGGCCGCTGCACGCTGTCGGCCGGCATGCTGGGCGCGGCGCGCTACAGCTTCGAGCAGGCCACCAAGTGGGCGAAGTCGCGCCACCAGTTCGACCGCTCCATCGGCGAGTTCGACCTGATGCAGGAGAAGGTCGCGCGCATGGCCGCGTACGTCTACGCGGCGGACGCGATGCTCTACATGACCACCGGCTTCCTCGACCGCCACGACGAGGACATCATGCTCGAGACCGCG
>JBMOGJ010000160.1:0-5115 GCA_049318425.1 Phycisphaerales bacterium
CGCGCTGCGCCGCGACCGCCTGAGCGCGTGGCGCCGCGACAACGTCGGCTTCATCTTCCAGCAGTTCAACCTGGTGCCGCAGCTCACGGTCGCCGAGAACGTGTCGGTCCCGCTCGTCCTCAAGGGCGAGTCGGTCGGCGCGGCGGTGCGGAAGGCCAACGACATCCTCGCCACGCTCGGCCTCGAGGGACGCGGCAGCAGCGCGCCGCTCAAGCTCTCGGGCGGCCAGCAGCAGCGCGTCGCCATCGCGCGCGCGCTCATCCACGAGCCGCGCCTCCTCGTGTGCGACGAGCCGACGAGCGCGCTCGACGCCGAGCTCGGCCGCCGCGTGATGGGCTTCATCCGCGACCGCTCGCGCAGCCCCGACCGCGCGGTCGTGGTGGTGACCCACGACGACCGCATCTTCCACCTCGCCGATACGATCGCCCACATGGACGACGGCCTCGTCCGCAGCATCGAGCGCCGCACGCCGCAGCACGAAAGCAAGAGCCCCGCATGAAACTCCGCCTGATCGTCCTCCCCGTGCTCGCCCTCGGCGGCTTCGCGCTGACCGGAGTCGCGGTGGCGAAGTTCAACGCGCCGCCGACGACGGGCCCCGCGCCGGTCGCGCCCGCCGCGATCCCCTTCCCCGACCGCGTGGCGGGCGTCGGCGTGATCGAGCCCGCGAGCGAGACCATCCTCGTCGGCACCCAGGTGGGCGGCATCGTCGCCCGCGTGCTCGTCCGCGAGGGCGACCGCGTGGAGAAGTCCCAGCCGCTCATCGAGATCGACTCCCGCGACGCCGAGGCGCGCATCGCCTCCGCCCGCGCGAAGGTCGAGACCGCGAAGGCCCGCATCGCCGCCGCCGAGGCGCGCACCGCGCTCCTGCTCGCCCGGCCGCGCGCCGAGGACCTCGCCGAGGCGAAGGCGCTCGTCGACGCGCGCGAGGCGGCCCTCTCCGACGCACGCGGGCGGCTCGAGCGACTCCTCAGGATCACCGACCGCGGCACCACCGCGAACGAGCAGCCGACCCTCGAGTTCGGCGTCGCGCTCGCCACCGCGAACCTCGCCGACGCGAAGGCGAAGCTCGCCCGCGTCGAGATCGGCACCTATCCCGAGGATCTCGCCGTCGCCCGCAGCGATGTGCGCACCGCCGAGAGCGAGCTCTCCACCGCGCAGGCCGACCTGGCGCTCGCGGAGACCGCGCGCGACCTCCTGATCGTGCGCGCGCCCATCGACGGCACCGTGCTGCGCCTCGACGCGCGGCCGGGCGAGTACAAGTCGGCGGGGCCGAACTCGACCGCGCTCCTCCGACTCGGCGACATCTCGACGCTCCATGTCCGCACCGACATCGACGAGCTCGACAGCTGGCGCTTCGATCCGGCGGGCGGCGCGGTCGCGTCGATCCGCGGCGGCAGCAAGCTGCAGGTCCCGCTTCGCTTCGTGCGGATCGTGCCGGATGTCGCGCCCAAGCGCACGCTCACGGGCGAGAACGGCGAGCGCATTGACACCCGTGTCGTGCAGGTGATCTATGCGCTCGAGAATCCGCCCGCCTTCGTGCAGCCGGGCATGCTGGTCGATGTGGCCGCGGCGACGAAACCGGCCAAATAGCCAGGCGGCGGCGAGTTGGCGGGGACCTCAGCGCGCACGACGCGGCGACTCGGTTTCCGAGGCCTCGTCCGCGCCGTCCGTCTTGTCGGCATCGAAGATTCCCTGCCGCGCCTCGTCGACCTTGCCCAGCGCCGACGGCAGCTGGATGCCCGCCTGCCGCGCCAGCTCGTGCAGCCGGGGGAGGCTTCCCACCATGCCCGCGAGGAAGTCGCTCGTGGTGTTGCGTCCATCGCGGGTGGTGCCCGTGTCCCACACGGTGATCTTGTCGATCTTGAGCGACGAGATCGCCTTGACCTGCTCGGCCACCAGCTGCGGGAGCTGCTCGATGAGGAGCAGCGTCGGACCGACCTGCGGGTTGCTGCCGCAGCTCTCGATCAGACGGCGATAGCCGTCGGCCTTGGCCTCGAGCACGCTGCGCACGCCCTCCGCCTCGGCCTGGTACTTGAGCATCACCGCGTCGGCCTCACCCTTGGCCTCGATGCGCCGCTTCTCCGCCTCGGCGGCCGCCGCGATCTCGATGCGCTTGCGCTCGATCTCCTGCGGCGCCACGAGTTCCTTGGCCATGCGAGCAAGCTCCTGCTCACGCTCGGCCACCAGGATCGCCTCGGCCGCCTTGGCCGCCGCGACCTCGCGTCGGCGCCGGCTGTCGGCCTGCACCTCGCCGAGCTGCGCCTCCGCCTCGGCCATCTTGGCCCGCGACAGGTTCTCTCCGGTCACCGCCGCCGCCTCGGCTTCCGCCACGCGGATGCGCTGCTCCTGCTCCGCCGACTTCTTGGCGGCGATCGTCTCCGCCGACCGCTGCGCGATCGACACCTCGCGGTCGCGCTGCGCCGCCACCTCGGCGGACACCGCCTGTGCCTCGAGCGCCGCCACCGCCGCGCGCTGCTGGCTCATGGCGGCCTTCTTGCCCTGCTCGGCCTCGGCGAGCTCCTTCGACACGCTCACCTCGCGCTCGCGCACCGCCAGCGCCTCGCCCGTCGCGCCGTCGCGCTCCTGCTGCGCCACCTCCACCTTGGCGCGGTTGATCGCCTCGGCGGCAGCGCGCTTGCCGATGGCCTCGATGTAGCCCACCTCGTCGGTGATGTCGCGCACGTTCACATTGATCAGCTCGAGGCCGATCTTGTTGATCTCCTGCTCGACGTTCGCGTTCACGAGCGTCATGAACTTCTCGCGGTCCTTGTTGATCTCCTCGATGGTGAGCGTGGCGATCACCAGGCGAAGCTGGCCCAGGATGATGTCCTGCGCCTGGTCCCGCACCTGGGTGCTGTTGAGGTTGAGCAGGCGCTCGGCCGCGTTGTTCATGAGCACGGGGTCGGTCGACACGCCGACGGTGAAGGTCGACGGCACGTTGACGCGGATGTTGTTCAGGCTGAGCGCACCCGTCAGCGGGATGTCGATCACCATGGGCTCGAGCGACAGGAAAGCCCAGTCCTGGATGAGCGGCCACACCAGCGCGCCGCCGCCGTGGAGGCAGCGGCTGGCCCGCCCGCTACCCACGCGTCCGAAGATCACCAGGATGCGGTTCGAGGGACAGCGGCGGTACCGGCTCGCCATGAAGATCGCCGGCACCAGCACCACGAGCAGTCCCGCGAAGGCCAGCAGGATCACGAGCGGCGCGCCAGAAACGGCGCCCGACAGTGCTTCGGATACGCCACCCGCCTGCGCGAGTGCCGACAACGCCGCCAGTCCATCGATCTCCAGTGCCATGTGTGCATCCTTCCGCGGCCGTCGCCGCCCATCTCACCCGGAAGCGCGGTCCCGTGGTCGCACGAGCACGCTGTTGTCGCCGTTCACCCGCTCGATCACCACGCGCGTGCGCGATGCGATCTCGCCACCATCGGTCGATGCCGACACGAACCGCTCACGGTCGCCGAGCACGGTGCGCACGCGCCCCACGCCCTTGCCCGCGGCGGGGATCGCCGTGTAGACCTCGCCCTCGTTGCCCACGAGCTCCGCCAGGCCGATGTTGCCGCTCGACTGCAGTCGCCGCGCGCTGCGCATGACCGCCACCACCAGGCCGATGAACACGCATCCCGTGCCGAAGCCGCCCGCGGCGCTCGCCAGCACGCTCCACTCGAGCGCGTGCAGGCAGGCCAGGCCACCCCAGCCGAATCCCATGAGGAAGGTGAAGAGCCCATGCAGCGAGAGCGCCGTCGAGCCGATGTCGGAGTGGCCACCCGCAGAGCCGGCGTCGTCCCCGATCCCACCGTCGTCGTCACCCACGCCGAACACGAGCTTGACCAGGTAGCCGCCCGTGCCGATCAGCGCCGGAACGGTGAACCACGGTGCGGGCGCGGTGAAGAGAAGCTCGCTCAGGGACGCCATCGTCGGAACTCCCGTCGGGAAACTTGCTGCGGGCGAACCCCGCGGCGCGGGAGCGTACCACAGGCCGACCCCACCAACCGCAGGCGGCGGCTACGCTTCCGAAGCCGCGGCGGAGTTGAGAGCGTCGAGTCTCAGCGCCCCATCGCGCCGCTCGCCCGGACGGATCCAATGCGCAACGGATCAACAGACCGCCCGACGGATCGCACACCCGCCTGAGGAACTCCCCATGCCCATCCTCACCACCGCCTTCTCCACGCTCGCCATCGCCGCCATACTCGCCACGCAGGACGCGACGAGTCCGGCGACCGCCCCTGCCGCGGCTCCGCCCACCCCCACTGCCGAGCCCGCCCCCGCCGCCACCTGGCCCAAGAAGGACAGCGCCGCGGGCGAGGACATCCCCGGCGTCGTCGCCAAGGGAGCGCCCATCTACAAGTGGTCCGACGGCCACGCCTTCACCGAAGGCCCCGCGTGCGCGCCCGACGGCACGATGTACTTCACCGACATCCCCAACAACCAGGTGCTGCGGCTCGACCCGACAGGCGCCAAGGTGGTGCTCAAGGAGTCGAAGGGCATGAACGGCCTCTTCTTCGCCAAGGACGGCACCCTCTTCGGCTGCCAGGCCGCCACCCAGTCGCTTGTGGCGATCGACCTCGCCAAGGGCGAGACGCGCGTCGTGAGCGGCAAGCGCGCCGACGGCGCCCCGCTCGGCAAGCTCAACGACCTCGTGCTCGACCGCACGGGCGGCATCTGGTTCACCGCCCCCGTGATCGGCCGCAAGCGCGAGGGCAACGCGCCCGACGCCGTCTACTACGCGCCCGTCGAAGGCGGCGACGCCATCGAGGTCCTGCGCAGCGACAAGGTGGTCGCGCCGAACGGCGTGCACCTCTCGCCCGACAGCAAGACGCTGTACGTGGTGCCCTACCTCTCGCTCGAGATCATGGCCTATCCGATCGAGGGCCCCGGCAAGCTCGGCGAGGGCAAGGTCTTCTACAAGATCCCCGGCGGCACGCGCGAGACGATCGGCGGCGACGGCCTCACCGTCGACACGCGCGGCAACGTGTTCGTCACGCTGCCCGCGCGCGCCGCGGTGTTCGTGCTCTCGCCCGAGGGCAAGCCGCTCGGCATGATCCGGTTCCCCGAGCGCCCCTCGAACTGCGCGCTCGGCGGCAAGGACGGACGCACGCTGTTCGTGACCGCGCA
>JBMOGJ010000161.1:0-5105 GCA_049318425.1 Phycisphaerales bacterium
AGGCCGGCTCGATGGTGCAGACGAGTCCGCAGCAGTCGGGGTTGTTGCAGCCCGGCGCGAGGAGGTTCGGGGTGAAGCAGGTGTTGGTCGCGGTCGAGCACGACGCCTGCGCGTCGGCGCGTCCCGCGAGGAGGACGAGCGCTGCGGCAAGCAGGGCGGAGAGGATCGCGATGGGGCTCGGGAGTCGCATGAGGGCTCGTGATCTGAAGGTCGGTCGCAATTCGGGTCGGTCGGAACGGATCGGTCGGTGGGGTGCGCCGCGTCTGGTGCCCGGTCAGGGCGTGGTGAGCAGGCGCGCCTTGCCCGAATTGAGGCCGGTGATGTCGCTGAACGGGGCGCCGATCAGCGAGAAGCCGCGGGTCGACGCGGCCGAGTAGCCGAACTCGTCGCCCGTGGCGGGATTGAGCGACGCGCGGATCGAGAGGAGCTCGGCTCCCGTCTGTCCAGGCGTCTTGTGGAGCACGTAGACCTTGCCGGCGCCGTTGCGCACGCCGCTCGGCACGGTGACCGCGGCCTTCGGCGCGCCGATGACGACGGTGAAGCCGGTGCCGGTCGCCGCGGGTGCAACGCTCAGGCTCGAGCCGAGCGCGTCGCCCTCGACGCCATCCGGCGCCTTGAAGAAACCGCGGTACTGGTAGGTCGAGTTGATCGCGGCGACGGTGGTGAGCGAGCGCTCCCAGAAGTGGACGACGCCCTTGCCCGCGAGCGCGCCGGGCGCGCCGATCGCGATGAGGTTGCCGGCCACCGCGACGGCGGTGCCGAAGCGGTCGCCCTCGACGAGCGCACCCGCGCCGGTCGGCGTGAGCGTGAGTCCGGTGCCCGGGAAGGTGCCGATGCCGGTCGTGGCGCCGGGACCGCGGTCGAACACGTAGGCCGCGCCCTTCGAGGCGTTGCGTCCCGGCGCGCCGATCACGGCGATCACGCGCGAGGTCGTCGCGACCGGCAGGTATGGCTCAAGCGCGACCGAGGCGCCGTAGTTGTCGCCGTCGACGGGACTGATCACGGCGCGCGTCGAGAGGAGTCCGCCGCGCTCGACCGTCTGACCGGTCGGGAAGTAGTTGCGGAGGAGGTAGACCTTGCCGCGGCCGTTGGTGTGGCCGGGCGCGCCGACGATGATCTGGTCGGCGCCCTCGCGCGGATGGCGGCCCATCGCGACCGAGTATCCGAAGAGCGAGTTCTCGCGCGCCTGGAAGGTGTTGGTCGCGGGCGGCGTGTAGCGCCAGATCTGGTTCCACACCGCGCCTTCCTGCGCGAACAGGTAGACGGCGCCCTTCGAGGGGAAGGTGCCGACGGTCGCGGTCTCGGTCCAGCGGTAGGCGCCGACGAGCGCGAAGTTGCGCGCGGGGTAGATCGGCGTGACGGTGCTCGCGGGGCGCTTGAACACGGTCGCGCCGCGACCGAAGAACGCGTTTGCGAGCGGATCGTTGGCGCGCAGCAGCGCGGTCGGCACCGGATCGCCCGCCTGCACGGTGAACAGGTACGCCGCGCCGGCATTGGAGGCGCCCTCGTCGTTGCCGGGCGCGCCGATGATGGCGAGCGTCTCGGGGTCGCCGGTCGCGGAGGAGATGCCCACCGCCGCGCCAAGCGTGTCGAGCGAGCTGATGCCGCTCGCGCTGAACTCGACGTCGTCGAGCGGGCACTCGTCCGGAACGCCATCGAGGTTCGCGTCGAGGCTGATGCCGAGCGCGATGTCGCAGCTGTCGGGGATGCCGGTGAGGTTGCAGTCGGGGACCAGGCCGCTCTGGATCGCCTGCTGATCGGGCACGCCGTCGTTGTCGCAGTCGATGTCGCCCGCGCTCGAGCAACGGTAGTTGGCGACCACGTTCGCGGTGAGGCTCGCGGTGCGCGCGTTGTTGGCGGTGGCGGTGCCGGTCGGCTCGCCGAGCCACTCGACGAGCGGCGACGAGTAGAACGGGATCACGCTGCCGTCGCCGCTCGCCATCACGGTCTGGTAGACGGTGCCGGCGATGGTGTAGGTCCACGCCTTCGAGAAGCTGTAGAAGCCGGCGCAGGCGGGCGTCGAGCCCTCCTGCGTGCAGCAGCCGAGGTTCGCGCCGAGCGCGCGCGCGAGCGACGGGAACGGCTCCGTGCTGGCGGTGCGTCCGACGGTGCTGAAGGCGTCGGCGCCGTCGAGCGCGGCCACGCCGATGATGGCGGTGCTGCCGGCGGTCGCGGAGTCGGAGTAGAGCGTGACGAGGTCGGCGCGCACATCGTTGCGCACGACGTGGACATCGTCGTTCCAGCCGTCGCCCGGATCGATGAGCTGGAACAGGTCGGTGGTGAGCGAGCCGGTGCCGTTGTCGGGCAGCAGCACCGCGCCCACGACGCGGAAGCGGGGGACCGCGTTCGAGTTCGCCATCGCCGAGTTCGCGTAGCCGACGTCGGCGGCGATCGCGGCGGTGAGGTCGGCCTCGGTCGCGAAGAGCGCCGCGAAGTTGGGCGTCACGGCCACGAGGACGTCGATGAGCTGGCCGCTGTCGGCGCAGCCGGAGCCGCCGGCGATGCCGCCCTCACCGCCATCCTCACCGCCACCCTCGCCGCCACCAGCATTGCCGTCCGCGCGCGCGATCGCCGCATCGTCCTGCTTGCCGGTGGGGGCGATCGGCTCGTGCATGCCCGCGTCGCCGGTCGCGTCGGTGTAGTAGTCGCCCGAGAGGCCGTTCGCGTCGATGCCGCTCGCGAGGCTCCATGCGAAGTGGCGTCCGCCGATGTTCGCGTGGACGAGTCCGCGCACCGCGCCGGCGTGGACGGTGATCTGCGCCGCGTTGCCCGCGGCCGCGTCGGTGAAGGTGAAGTGGATGGTGCGGCCGTCGATCACGGTGCGGTCGACGAGCGGGATCTCGACCGAGGTTCCGCCCGGAAGCACGAACGCGAGCGGCTCGCCGGTCTTGAGCTGCGCGGCGCGCAGCGCGGGGAACGACCAGCGGCGGTCGCTGCCGATGGTGAGATCGGTGTCGGAGAAGTGCGTGCCGCCCGGACGGCTCAGCTCCGGGAGACCGAGCGCCGCGACCTCCGCATCGAGCTTCGCCAGCGCGCCGCCGTCGAAGCGGGCCGCGCCGAGCTGCGCGGGCGCCGCCACGAACATCGAACCCGTGAGGAGCGCGGCGGCGGAGAGGCCGAGGAGCATCGAGGCACTGGTGGTGGTCTTCATCGGAAGGTCTTCACTCTCGTACGCACACCGGCGCCCGCGGGTGGCGCGGACGGAAAACACGGAACAAAGTCCAGCCGTCGTCGACGGCCGGCCGTGCGTCTCTCGTCTCGTGCGGAGGTCGTCCGCGGAGGGTTGATCAGGGGACGGGCGATCCGAACCGCACGCCACAATCGCACAGACCCTGCATCATCCCCTGTACGCCCCACAATGCAAGCCAACCGCAGGCTGCCGAGGGGATTCCGCGTGATTCCCGCGGCGGCCGAGATGCGGGGCGAGACGCTCGCGCGGCGCTCAGGCGCGCGCGACGCCGCCGAAGCGCCGGTCGCGCCGGGCGAAGTCGGCGAGCGCGTGGTGGAAGTCGGCGACCGTGAAGTCGGGCCACAGCGTCTCGGTCACGTGCAGCTCGGCGTACGAGATCTGCCACAGCAGGTAATTGGACACACGCATCTCGCCAGCCGTCCGGACCAGCAGGTCGGGGTCGGGGATGCCCGCGGTGTAGAGGCGGCTCGCGACCGCCTGCTCGTCGATCGAGTCGAGGCTGCGGGTGCCGGCGGCCACCTCCTGCGCGAGGGCGCGCGCGGCGTCCGCGATTTCCGTCCGAGAACCGTAGTTCAAGGCGAGACAGAGGTTTAGGCCGGTCGCGTGCGCGGTCGCGCGCTCGGTCTCGTCGAGCTCGGCGAGCACCTCGGGGGGCAGTCCCTCGCGGCGGCCGATGCGTCGGAAGCGGATGTTCTCCCGCAGCATGGTCGGTCGCTCGAGCCGGAGGAACTCGCAGCACAGGAACATCAGCGCGGCCACCTCGTCGGCGGGGCGCTTCCAGTTCTCGCTGGAGAACGAATACAGCGTGAGCGCGCCCAGCCCGAGGCGCGCCGACTCGGTCACGATGCGGCGGACGGTCTCGACGCCCTCGCGGTGCCCGGCCGCGCGGGGCAGCCCGCGGGCCTGCGCCCAGCGGCCGTTGCCGTCCATGATGACCGCGACATGCACCGGCCAGCGCTCGCGCGGCACCGCCGCGAGCGGCGAGTCGGCGGAGGGCGTCGGCGGGCGCGGCGACATCGGATCAGGCCATGCTCGCGAAGCGCGCGTTCGACTCGAAGGTCTGCGTGCGCTCGGGGCCGACGCTCACGAGCTCGACGGGGATGCCGACGAACTTCTCGACGAACGCGAGGTACGACTGCGCCTCGCGCGGCAGGTCGTCGCGGTCGGTGCAGTCGGTGAGCTCGCGCTGCCAGCCAGGCAGCGTCTCGTAGACCGGCGTGAAGCCGTGCATGCGCTCGGCGTCGGGGATGAAGCGGTCGGTGACCGTGCCGTCGGCGCGGCGGTAGCCGACGCAGATCTTGAGCTCGTCGAAGCCCGAGAGGACATCGAGCAGCGTGCACGCGATCGCGTCGGCGCCGCAGACCATCACCGAGTACTTGACCGCGACGAGGTCGAGCCAGCCGCAGCGGCGGGGGCGTCCGGTGGTGGTGCCGTACTCGCGCCCGCGCTTGCGGATGCGCTCGCCGGTCTCGTCGAGGAGCTCGGTCACGAACGGCCCGCCGCCGACGCGCGTCGAGTAGGCCTTCATGATGCCGTAGACCTTGTGGATCATGCGGCCGGGCACGCCCGAGCCGGCGGGGATGCCGAGCGTCGAGCAGTTCGAGCTGGTGACATACGGGAAGGTGCCGTGGTCGATGTCGAGGAGGCACGCGTTCGCGCCCTCGAAGAGGACGCTGCGGCCGGCGCGGATCTCGTCATGCACGAGGTAGACCGTGTCGGTGATGTGCGGACGGAGCTTCTCGCCTGCGGCGGCGAAGCGGTCGGCGAGCTCGCGCGGCACGAGCGGCGTGACGTTCGCGCCGAGCGCCTCGAGCTCGGCCATGCGCAGGCCGCAGATGGTCTCGAGCTTGCGGAGGAGCAGCGCGTGGTCGAGCAGGTCGCCCATGCGGAGCGCGGTCGAGCGGCGGACCTTGTC
>JBMOGJ010000162.1:0-5047 GCA_049318425.1 Phycisphaerales bacterium
GCGCATCACCAAGACCATGCAGATGATCGCGACCGCGAAGTTCACCGCGGCGCTTGCCCGTGCGAAGGCCACCCGGCCCTACACCGACCGCATCCGCGGTCTCGTGGGCGAGGTCGCCGGAGCCGCGGGCGACGACTTCTCGCATCCGCTCATGAAGGCTCCCGCCCCCGCGACCAACCGCGAGCTGGTGCTGGTCATCACCTCCGACCGCGGTCTGTGCGGCGCCTACAACGGCAACGTGCTCCGCAAGGGCAACCAGGCCGTGAAGGCCCTCAAGGCCGCCGGCAAGGACGTCCACCTCGAGACCGTCGGCAAGAAGGCCGTCGCGTACTTCCGCTTCGCGAAGGTCGACATCGCCGAGCGCCACACCTTCGGCGACAAGCCGCAGTTCGCGCAGGTCGAGGCGCTGGCGAAGCGCCTGATGGCCGACTTCGAGGCGGGCAAGTTCGATGCCGTCCATGTCGTCTACATGCGCTTCGTGACCAACTCGCGCCAGGTGGCCGAGACGATGCAGCTGCTCCCGCTGGCCGCACCGAGCACCGCGGGCGCCGCGCCGGCGAACTACGAGTTCAGCCCGTCGGGCGCCGAGCTGCTCGCCGACCTGCTTCCGAAGTCGGTCGTGGTCTCGCTCTTCCAGGCGTTCAACGACGCCGCGGTCAGCGAGCACGTCATGCGCATGGTCTCGATGAAGGCCGCCACCGACAACGCCGGTGGCCTCGTCCGCACCATCCGCCGCAACTACAACCGTGCCCGCCAGGCGCGCATCACCACCGAGCTCACCGAGATCGTGGCCGGCGCCGCCGCGCTCGAGTGAGGCGCGGGCGCTGGTTCGGGCCGCGCGAGCGCTCGCCCGAATCCCTCACCCGGATCCCTCGCCCGAACCCACCGATCGGTTCATGCAAGACCAAGCACAACGCCCGCCGAAAGGCGGGCGTTTGCGTTGGTCCTTGCGTTCATCCTCGCGACCGTCGATGCGTTGCCCGGTGCGTCGGTCGTCCGATGCGGACGGCCCTCGCTGCTGCGGCATCACGCCCTCGCCGCTGCGGCATCACGCCTTCGCGGCGGGGCTCACTTGCCCGTCGCCACCGGATTGCCGTCGGCCTTCCACGCCTTGAGCCCGCCGACGATGCAGTAGACCTTGCGGTACCCGAGCTCGATCAGGCGCTTCGCCGAGGCCTTCGCCATCACGTCGTCGTAGTCGGTGTCGTACACGATGAACATCTCGAAGCCCTTGCAGGAGACCTCGTGGGTCCGCTCGATCTCGGGGAAGGGGATGTTCACCGCCTGCGGGATGTGTCCCTCCTCGAACTCCTTCGGGGTGCGCGGATCGACCCAGAGCACCTTCGGCGGTCCGCCCGCGCCCAGCACGCCCGTGTTGCTGCTCGCGAGGCCGATCGCCTCGGTCGGGGTGCGGTAGACGAGGTCGCGGTCGCTCGTGGTGTTCTGGCAGCCCGCGCCGGCGATCGCGACCAGCGCGGGGCACAGCAGGGCGGCGAGGCGGGAAACATGGGGTCGAATGCGGCAAATGCTCATGGTGTGCAACCAAACTTCGGAATAGGATCGCGCCCTGTGCGTCACGCCCAGGCGGCTCCGACAGGCGCTCGCGAGTTTCCCCGATTCCCTCGCGCGCGTGGGGCGTGTCGGGGGAATTCCGGGGATGAGGTCGCGAGCGCGTGACCAAGAGACGGGGCCTCCAGTCGCCGGACATCCGACGCAGCACAGCATGTTCGCCACACCGACACAGTCCTCCACGCCGACCTCCACACCGACTCGACCCACCATGACGACGCGCCGACTCCTCCTCCCGACCCTGCTTGCGATCGTCGGTGCCGTGCCGGTCGCGGTCCACACACGGGGCGCTCTCGCGGTCGCTGTTCCCCCGGTGGGCGTGAAGCCACCCGTGGGCGTGAAGCCGCCGGCCGCGCCGCGCGAGCCGCAGACCGCCGAGGAGGCCGTGAAGGTCTCCGCCGTCGTGGTCGGGCAGGCGACGCCGGGCGCGACCGTCCGCATCGCCGTCACCTTCGACATCGTGCCCGGCTGGCACATCTACTGGGAGAACCCCGGCGAGTCGGGCTCGCCGACGATCGTCGAGGTCGAGTTCCCGAGGATCGAGTCTCCTGGGGCCGAGTCACCCGGAGCGCAGGGCGGGGGGGCCGCGTGCACCGTCGCCACGCGCGCCGACGGCAAGGCCGCGGTCGACTTCCCCGTGCCGAGCGTCTTCAGCCACGGCGAGACCACCTTCGGCTACGAGAAGTCGGTCACGCTGTCGGTCGAGGTGAAGCTTCCGCAGACGATGCCCGCGGCGGGCCTGCCCGCGAAGGTGCGCACCCGCTGGCTCGTGTGCAAGGAACGCTGCCTGATGGGCAGCGCCGAGACCGCCGTCGACCTCGCCAAGCCCGTCGCCGCCGACGCGGCGCCCGCCCGCGCGCTCGCCGAGAGCCTTGCGCGCCTGCCGAAGCCGCTGCCCGCGGGGTGGAAGCTCACCGTCGCCGACACCGCCGCCGAGACCGCCACGCTCGTGGTCGAGGCCCCCGCGGACACCCCCGCGGACGCCGCCTGGCGCTTCATCCCCAACGACACCCCGGGCTGCCTGCTTGAATCGGGCTACCTCGCCGACGCGAAGGGGCGGCTCCTCCGGGTCCCGCTCATGCTCTCGCGCGAGAGCACGGGAGGCCGCCCGCTCGAGGTCGCCGGTCTGCTCGTTCTCGGCAAGAACGGGCCTGCCTACGCGTTCCGTTTGCCCATTCCGGCGCCGTGAGCGCGCGGCGGCGTCCGATCGCCGGTTCAGGCCGCGGGTCCGCCGCCGCCGATGAACGGTCCGGTCGGAGCAGTCCGCACAGGTTCAGTGGTCCACGTTCAGTCCTTCCGGAGCAGTTCATCCGCTCATTTCCCTCTCTCAGGAGCTCAGTCGAATCATGAAGAAGATCCTCAGCATCGTCCTCGCCTCCACCCTCGCCGTCGGCTTCACCGCGATCTCGGTCGCCCAGGACGCCCCCTCGCAGGAGGCGCCGAAGGAGCGCGCTCCCAAGGGCCAGCGCACCCCGCGCGGCGACAAGGGCGCCCAGGCCAGCGGCGCGAAGGTCGGCGAGGCCGCACCCGCGTTCACCCTGAAGACCGCCGACGGCAAGGACTGGAGCCTGTCCGACGCCAAGGGCAAGGTCGTCGTCATCGAGTGGGTCAACCCCGAGTGCCCGGTCTGTGAGCGCGTGATGAAGGACGGCACCGTGGCCGCGACCCTCAAGGGCGTCAAGGAGCAGTTCCCCGACGCGGTCTACCTCGCGATCAACTCGAGCGCCTCGCGTCCGTCGAGCTTCGACGCGACCCCGGCCTACCTCAAGGACAACAAGATCGACATCCCCGCGCTGTTCGACCGCGACGGCAAGGTCGGCAAGACCTACGGCGCGCGCACCACGCCGCACTGCTTCGTGATCAACGCCGAGGGCGTGCTCGTCTACAAGGGCGCCATCGACAACAGCCAGTCGGGCGACGGCAAGACGAACCACGTCGTCCAGGCCGTGACCCAGCTCAAGAAGGGCGAGAAGGTCGAGCCGAGCGAGACCAAGCCCTTCGGCTGCAGCGTCAAGTACTGATCCCGCGCGCACCGGATGCCCGCGCCCGCGCGGGACGCCGGTCACGCGACCCGATCCAACACGCACAACCGCCCGCGTCACGCGCGGGCGGTTGTCGTTTTCGTGGTGTTTGGCGATGCGGTCGTCGTTGCCTCGCGCGGGCGGTCCGGCGCGGCCGATGTCGTCACTGCAGGCTGACGGGCATCACCACGTAGGTGAAGTCCGCGCCGACCTTGATGACGCCCGGCTTGTTGGGGGCCTTCATCTCGATCATGACCTGCTCGCTGTCGATCACCTTGAGCACATCGACGATGAAGCTCGGGTTGAACGCGATGTCGATCGGCTCGCCCTGGTACGCGATGCCGTCGATGCGCACCTCCGACTCGCCCATCTCGGGCGCGCGGCTGGTGAGCGTGAGCTGCTTCTGCGCGAAGGAGAGGCGGACGCCCTTCGACTCCTCGTTGGTCAGCAGGCTCGCGCGGCGGATGGCGCTGCCGAGCTCCGACGCGTCGCAGGTCGCGCGGCGGTCGTGCTCCTTGGGGATGACGTCCTCGAAGGGCGGGAAGGTGCGCTCGTCGACGCTCGACACGAGCGTGGCGCCCGAGGCCGCGTCGCCGACCTGGAAGAACACCTGGTTGCCGTCGCGGTGGATCTTCACCGACGCCTCGGGATCGCTCATCAGGCGGACCAGCGCGTTGAGCGCCTTGGTCGGCACGATGAAGGTCACGTCGTTCTCGCCGCCGGTGCAGGTCCCGCGGGCGAGCGCGAGGCGGCGTCCGTCGGTGGCGACGAGGCGCAACTGCGTCTTCTTGCGGTCGACCAGCACGCCCGAGATGGCGTAGCGCGAGTCGTCGCGCGCGACGGCGAAGACCGTGCGCATGATCAGCCGGCGCAGCGTGCCCGCGTCGACCTCGAAGTCGAGCCGGTCGGCGGCGCGGCGGACGCCCGGGAACTCCCGCGGCTCGTAGCCGAAGACCTTGAAGGTCGAGCTCTCGGTGGCGATGGTCGCGAGGTTGCGGTCGACCGAGATGGTGACGGTCGAGTCGTCGCAGCTGCGGATGATCTGGTTGAGCTTGTCGGCGGGGATGAGCGCCTCGCCGTCCTCCTTCACGTCGACGTTGGGGACGGTGATGATGAGGCCGATCTCCGAGTCGGTGGCGCTGATCTGCAGCACGCCGGCCTTGGCGACGAGCTTGAGGCAGGTCAGCACGGGCGTCGGGGTGCGCGAGGCGACCACGCCACTGGCCATGGTGAGGGCGTCCGACAACGACAGGCGATCGCAGATGAGCTTCATGGGGTCCCCTCGAGGCTGCGCGGGCACCGGGCACTACCGCCGATGGTGGTCGCGAGCGGCTCAGTGTACAGCCCGTGGTGGAGGCGCGCGAGCAGCACGACGCCCGGCCGTCACCCGGTGCCACACCCGGTGCCAGGTTGGTGCCAGTGTGGTGCCAGGCACCAACCCGGCACCATCCAGGCAC
>JBMOGJ010000163.1:0-5038 GCA_049318425.1 Phycisphaerales bacterium
AGATCCTCTGCCGCCGCACCAAGAACAACCCCGTGCTCCTCGGCGAGGCCGGCGTCGGCAAGACCGCCATCGTCGAGGGCCTCGCGCAGCGCATCGTCGACCAGGAGGTCCCCGACCTGCTGCACGAGAAGCGCCTCGTCGTGCTCGACCTCGCGGCCATGGTCGCGGGCACCAAGTACCGCGGTCAGTTCGAGGAGCGCATCAAGGCGGTCATGAACGAGGTCCGCCGCGCCAAGAACATCATCCTCTTCATCGACGAGCTGCACACGCTCGTCGGCGCCGGCGGCGCCGAGGGCGCGATCGACGCGTCGAACGTGCTCAAGCCCGCGCTCGCCCGCGGCGAGATCCAGTGCATCGGCGCGACCACCTTCGACGAGTTCCGCAAGTACATCGAGAAGGACGCCGCGCTCGAGCGCCGTTTCCAGTCGATCTCCGTCGAGCCGCCGAACGCGGAGCAGACCTTCGAGATCCTCAAGGGCATCCGCCCGAAGTACGAGGCGCACCACCGCATCAAGATCACCGACGCGGCGCTCCGCACCGCGATCGAGCTGTCGGGCCGCTACATCCCCGGCCGCGTGCAGCCCGACAAGTCGATCGACGTGATCGACGAGGCGGGCGCCCGCCTGCGCCTGCGCTCGATGGCCAAGCCGCCGAACCTCGCCGAGATCGAGGAGAAGATCGAGCGCCTGGCGATCGAGAAGGACGAGGCGGTCAAGAACGCCGACTACGAGCGCGCCGCGCAGATCCGCGACCAGATGGACAAGCACCGCCGCGAGCGCGAGCGCCTGCAGGCGGAGTGGAAGGAGCGGATGAGCGAGACCGTCGGCACCGTCGACGACGAGATCATCGCCGAGGTCGTTTCGAAGATGACCGGCGTGCCGCTGACCCGCCTCGAGAAGGCCGAGTCGGAGCGCCTGCTCCAGCTCGAGGCCGAGCTCCACAAGACCGTCGTCAGCCAGGATGACGCGGTCAAGGCCGTGTCCCGCGCGATCCGCAAGGCGCGCTCGGGCCTCAAGGACCCGAAGCGTCCGATGGGCTGCTTCATCTTTGTCGGTCCCTCCGGCGTCGGTAAGACCCTGCTCGCGAAGGCGCTGGCCGAGTTCATGTTCGGCGACGCCGACGCGCTCATCTACCTCGACATGTCGGAGTACATGGAGAAGCACAACGTGAGCCGCCTCGTCGGCGCGCCTCCGGGATACGTCGGATACGAAGAGGGTGGCCAGCTCACCGAGCGCATCCGTCGCCGTCCGTACGCGGTCGTCCTGCTCGACGAGGTCGAGAAGGCGCACCCCGATGTGTTCAACATGCTCCTCCAGATCATGGAGGAGGGTCGGCTCACCGACAGCTTCGGCCGTCACGTCGACTTCAAGAACGTGATCCTGATCATGACCTCGAATCTCGGCGCCGACGTCATCAAGGGCGGCTCCGCGTTCGGGTTCGGCAAGCGGACCGAGGTCATCGACTACGAGCGCATGCGCAAGGCGCTCATGGGCGAGATCGAGAAGTTCTTCCGCCCCGAGTTCATCAACCGCCTCGACGAGGTCGTCGTGTTCCGTCCGCTGGTGAAGGACGACCTCGTGACCATCATCGAGTACGAGCTCGGCAAGGTGCGCAAGCGCCTCGCCGAGAAGGGCATGAAGATGGAGCTCGACCCGGCCGCGAAGGACTTCCTCATCGAGAAGGGCTACAACCCCGACTTCGGTGCCCGTCCGCTGCGCCGCGCGCTCGGCCAGTACATCGAGGATCCGCTGGCGGAGAACCTGCTCATGGGCGAGTTCAAGTCCGGCGACGAGATCCATGTCACCCGCAACGAAGGCAAGGATCACCTCACCTTCAAGGCCGTCCGCTCGGGCGGCGACGGTGGCGGCGGCGGAGGCGACGGTGGCACCCCCACCGAGCCGACCTCGCCCCCGCTCGCGGGCGCTCAGTCGTGACGAACGCCGCGGCCGGCGACTGACGCCGCCGCGAACCATGCAGGAACCACCGCAGCGCGGCCGAAAGGCCGCGCTGCGTTCTTTCCGGTGCGTGCGCTCACGGCGCCGATCGATGGATCCCGGCGCGTCGTCGTCCTCAGCGGATGCCGCCGAGGTACACGCGGTCGCCCTCGGGCGTCCGTTCGTAGTACGCCTCGATCGAGCGGAACTTGAAGTCGCCGGTGATCTGCGGCGCGAGCCGCATGCGGACGAGGCCGGGGCCGATCCGGTCGAAGATCACCGCGTTGGTGCTGAACGCGAAGCTCATGCGGTTGAGCATGGTCATCACCTCGGTGCGCCACTTGACGCACCAGTCGATGAAGCGTTCGCGCGCCTTGTCGGGCCCGAGCGGCACATCGCCGTCCTGCGCGGCGCGCCGGCGGACGCCCGGAGAGACGAGCTGGTCCCACAGCTCCGCATAGCGCTCCTCGCGGAAGGCGCGCATCGTGAGCACGACGATCTGGTCGTTGCGTTCGGCCTTCATGCGCACCGAGCCGTCGTCGAGCTCCTCCCACGGCACGAAGCCGGGGCTCGACTCGGAGTTCATCGCGGCCTCGGCGGAGGTGCCCGTGCCGGCGCCGCGGCCGCCCTGCTGCTCGGCCTTCTTGCGCGCGAGGTACTCGTTGAGCTGGAGGTAGCGGATCACCGTGCCGTCGTCGAGGACGACCTCGTCGGGAAGCTCCTGCTTGGTCGCGAATCCGGGCCGCACGCGGTACTCGACGCGCGGGCCGCAGGAGACGGCGGCGACGAGCAGCAGCGCGGTGAGCGCGATGCCGACCCACGATGGGATCCACGGGGGGATCCACGAGGGGACCCACGCGCCGCCGCGCGCGGAGGTCACGGCCGGGCCGCGGGCTTCCGCACGCGCTCCGCCACCGGCGGTTCGACCGGAACGAGCTCGTGCTGCGCGCCCACGCGCAGCACGCGGTGGTGCGCCTCGCTCGCGCGCGCGACCGGGAAGTCGGTGCGCGTGTGGGTGCCGCGCGATTCCTCGCGCGCGCGCGCGGAGGCGGTCACCAGCGCGGCGCAGCACAGCATGTTCTGGATCTCCCAGCCGCCGAGGTCGTCGAAGATCTTGTCGAGCGAGTAGCGGCACCAGAAGTGGATCATGTCGAGCGCGTCGGCGAGCCGGTTGCCGGTGCGCACGATGCCCACGTTGCGCCACATCGCGCTGCGGAGGCTCGAGCGGACATCGACGAGGTCGAGCTCGCCCTTGTCGCTCGGGCGGATGTCGCTGACGACGCGGATGTCGCCGCGGGCCGAGCCGTCGGCCGTCGCCGCGGCGACGCCCGCGCGGCGCCCGAACACGAGACCCTCGAGCAGCGAGTTCGAGGCGAGGCGGTTCGCGCCGTGCAGGCCGTTGCAGGCGGCCTCGCCCGCGGCGAAGAGTCCGGGCACATTGGTGCGGCCGTCGAGGTCGGTCCACACGCCGCCGATGGTGTAGTGCGCCGCGGGCATCACGGGGATCGGCGTGGTGCCGGGATCGATGCCGTAGCCCGCGAGGAGCGCCGCGAGGCCGGGGAACCGCCGCGCGAAGCCCTCCCTGCCGAGCGCGCGCGCGTCGAGGAAGACGTTCGGATCCTGGGTCTGCGAGAGATGCTCGACGATGCCGCGGCTCACGACGTCGCGCGGCGCGAGTTCGGCGAGCGGATGTCGACCATCCATGAAGCGCCGGCCCGCCTTGTCGACGAGGTGCGCGCCCTCGCCGCGCACGGCCTCGCTGATGAGCGAGCGCCCCGCGCCGGCCACGTAGAGCGCCGTCGGATGGAACTGCACGAACTCGAGGTCCGCCACCGCGGCGCCCGCGCGCCACGCCATCGCGACCCCGTCGCCGGTGGCGATGCGCGAGTTGGTGGTCTCGCGCCAGAGCTGGCCGATGCCGCCCGACGCGAGCACGGTGGCGCGCGCCCAGATGATCTGCAGTCCGTACTTCGGATGATGGGTGATGGCGCCGAGCACGCGGTCGTCGCCGCGCTGGGCGGTCCCCGCGGTCAGGAAGTCGAGCGCGAAGCAGCGGTCGAAGAGCCGGATGCGCGGGTGCGCGCGGCAGGCCGCGAGCAGCGCGCGCGAGAGCTCGCGGCCGGTGGCGTCGCCATCGGTGTGCACGATCCGCCGGCGCGCGTGGCCGCCCTCGCGGGTCAGCGCGAGCCCGCCCCCTTCGTCGCGATCGAAGCGCATGCCGAGCTCGACGAGCCACTCGACCTCGCGCGGTCCCTCGTCGACGAGCGTGCGCACGGTGTCGACGCTGCACAGCCCGGCGCCCGCGGCGAGCGTGTCGGCCACGTGCTCCGCCGCGCTGTCGTCGTCGGCGAGCACGGCCGCGATCCCGCCCTGCGCCCAGGCGGTGTTGGTCTTCTCGAGATCATCCTTGGCGACGACGATGACCTCGCCGTGCTCGGCCGCCGCGAGCGCCGCGCGCAGCCCCGCGACCCCTGAGCCGATCACCAGCGTGTCGGCGAAGATCGCCGGCAGCAGCTGCGAGCGGAACGGGATCAGGTAGCGGCGGTCGGAGATCGGCGTGAGCATCGGTCACCGTGTCACTTGGCGGCCGATTGGTCGCGGTACCTGCCGACGAAGAGCTGGCTGGTCTTGCCCTCGTTGCGCTGGCCGGTCCAGAGCAGCCAGCGGCCGTCGGGCGAGAACACGGGGAGCACATCGGCGCCCTCCGCCTCGGTCACGCGGCGGCGCACCGGCGCCTTGTCCATGGATTCGGGCAGCACGATCTCGAACACCTCGTAGTTGCGGTGCCCGATCTCGCTGGTGCCGTACACGAGCGTGCGGCCGTCGGGGCGGAAGAACGGGCACCAATTCACGTGCTCGTTGGAGGTGAGCTGGATCTCGTTGGCGATGCCGGTGATCGCGCCGTCCGCGCCGAACACGAGGTCGGCGACGAAGACCTGCAGGAGGTTGTCCTTGTTGCGGTCGGAGCGGTAGCAGATGCGCTTCGCGTCGGGCGAGAAGAAGGGACCGCCGTCGTAGCCGGGCACGCCCACGATGCAGGTGCGGCGGCCGGTCTTGAGGTCGCGGATGTACAGGTCGCCGTCGCCCGACTCGAGCGAGCAGAA
>JBMOGJ010000164.1:0-4958 GCA_049318425.1 Phycisphaerales bacterium
TGGATCACGCTCCAGCGCAGCTTGCCGTCGGCGATGAGCAGCTCGAGCCCCGAGCCGTCCGCATCGTTGGTGTAGAAGCCCGACGTGTGCAGGACCGCCGCGCGCGCGTTGCGCTCGCCGGGCTTGATCCAGAAGGCGACGCTCACCGGATCATGCCGCGTGAAGCCCGCGAGCCCCGCGAGCGACACGCCGCCGTCACCGTCGAAACGCAGGGATTTCCCGAGCTTTCCATCGTCGGCGAGCGCGACGTCGCCGAGCTGCTCTGGCCGCCCGCGGTCGGTGGTCGCCGGCTTCGCGGCGTCGATCGCGTTCGGCGTCCTGCCGTCGGCGAGTTCGTCGAAGGCGTAGCGCGCCGCGGGCGCGGGCACTTCGGTCGGCGCGGGCGGAGTTGTCGGCAGCGTCGCGGCCGACGCCTTCATCGCGGCCATCCCCGCGTTCATCATCTTGAGCAACGCGAGCGACCGAGTCCTGCGGACCTCGGCCTCGCGCTCCGCCTGCTCGTCGTTCATGAGCCGGATGAACGGCGGCGGCGCGCTGAATTGGTGCGCGTAGCTCTTGAGCCCGTTCTCGTCGATCGATCCGAACATCGCCGCGAGCCCGTAGAACTCGCGCGTGGGGATCGGGTCGTACTTGTGGTCGTGGCAGCGCGCGCACTCGAGCGTGAGCCCGAGGAACGCGGTGCCGAAGGTCGACACGCGGTCGGCGATCCCCTCCTGGCGGAACTCCTCGGAAATCGAGCCGCCTTCCTCGGTCATGCGGTGCAGTCGGTTGAACGCGCTCGCGACTTGGTTCGCCTGCGTCTCGGCGCGCGAGGCGCCCTGCACGAGGTCGCCCGCGAGCATCGCCGTCGCGAAGCGGTCGTACGGCATGTTCGACGCGAGCGCGTCGAGCAGCCAGTCGCGCCACGGCCAGGTGAACGAGTCGCCGTCGGACTGGTAGCCGAAGGTGTCGGCGAAGCGGGCGAGGTCGAGCCAGACGGTCGCGCGGTGCTCGGCGGCGCGCGGCGAGGCGAGCAGCGCGTCGACCCGGCGTTCATACGCGTCGGCCGCGGTGTCGGCGACGAACGCGTCGACCTCCTCGGGCGTGGGCGGGAGCCCGGTCAGCGCCAGCGCGGCGCGGCGGAGCAGCGTCGCGCGGTCGGCCTCGGGTTCGGGCGCGAGACCCTCGGTCTCGAGCCGATCCAGGATGAGCGCATCGAGCGGATCCCGCAGCCACGCGGGGTTGCCGCGTGCGGCGCTCGGCTGCGGGATCGGCTGCAGGCTCGGCTGCTGGATCGGGTCGCGGACCGCCGGCGGCACCGCGGGCGCCACGAACGCCCAGTGCGGCCGGTACTCGGCGCCCTCGGCGATCCAGCGGAGCAGGATCTCGCGCTCCCGCTCGTTGAGCGGCCGCTTGAGCTCGGGCGGCGGCATCATCTCGTCCGGATCGACCGAACGCAGGCGCGCGGCGGCCTCGCTCGCCTCGAGATCGCCCGGCACGATCGCCCGATGCCCCGAGCGGAGCAGGGCATACGCGCCCTCCGGGGTGTCGAGCCGAAGCCCCGCCTTCTGCTTGGCGGCGTCGGGTCCGTGGCAGCCGAAGCAGCGGTCCGACAGGATCGGGCGGACGTCGCGATTGAAGTCGAGCGGCGGCGCGGAGGCGGCGATCGGTGAGGTCGGTGAGATCGCGGAGGTCGCCGCGGCCGTCGCGTCGGTGCGCGGCGCGCGCGTTCCCGCCGCCGACTCAGTCGGCCCCGCGGCGAGCAGCGCCGCCGCGAGGGTGGTCGTCAGCGCGAGGAGCGGAATCGCGGGACCGTGCACGGTCTGCCCAATCTACCTTCCGCTACACTGCGGGACTATGCCCACGACGAAATTGGCTCGCCTCGCCCTTGAGGACGGGACGGTCTTCCACGGTCGCGCGTTCGGTGGCTCCCTGAAGGACTTCGAGGGGGCCGGCGAGGTGGTGTTCAACACCGCCATGTGCGGCTACCAGGAGGCGCTCACGGACCTGTCCTACACCGGGCAGATCCTGACCATGACCGCCACCGAGATGGGCAACTACGGCGTGGCGCCCGAGGACATCGAGAGCGCGGCGCCGTGCGTCGCCGGCTTCGTGGTGCGCGAGCTCTCCGCCATCGTGTCGAACCAGCGCGCGACCCGCAGCCTGTCCGACTGGCTCGCCGACGCGGGCATCCCCGCGATCGAGGGCATCGACACCCGGGCCCTCGTGCGCCGGCTCCGCATGGGCGGCGCCATGCGCGGCGTGATTTCCTCGGTGTCCCTCGCGGATGCGAGCGATCTCGACCTGGTGGCGCGCGCCCGCGCCATCCCCTCGATGGCGGGTGCGAACCTCGCCGCGAAGGTCTCGCCGCGCTGCGGCGGCACGTACGAGGAGGCGCTCGGCGAGTGGGCGCCCCGCGGCGGCATGTTCGTCGAGACCAAGCCGACGCCGAAGGGCCGCGCCCCCGGCTCGCGGTTCCAGGTCGTGGCGATCGACTGCGGCGCCAAGCGGAACATCTACCGCCACCTGGTCGAGCGGAACTGCGACGTGCACTTCCTCCCGCACACGGCGACGGCGGCCGAGATCCGCGCCCTCCGGCCCGACGGCCTGTTCGTCTCGAACGGCCCTGGCGACCCGGCGGTGGTGAAGTCGGTCATCGAGACCCTGCGCGAGGTCGCGGGCGAGGTGCCGACTTTCGGCATCTGTTTGGGCCACCAGCTGCTGGCGCTCGCGCTCGGCGCGACCACGTGGAAGCTCAAGTTCGGCCACCGGGGCGCCAACCAGCCTGTGCGTAACCTGTTGACTGGCCGGATCGAGATCACGAGCCAGAACCACGGGTTCTGCGTCGACGAGGCGAGCCTGCGCGCGGCCGGCGGCGAGCCGACCCACGTGCATCTCAACGACGGCACGCTCGCGGGTTTCCGTCACACGGCCAAGCCCATCTTCAGCGTGCAGTACCACCCCGAGGCGAGCCCCGGTCCGCACGACTCGGCGTACCTCTTCGATGTGTTCATCGAGATGATGACGACGCGCATGCCGGTGGGGGCCGTGGAGATGGAACGCGCCCAGGCCGCGCTCGCCGCCGTCTGACGCACGCCGCGCGTGACTGCGCCGTATCGCGGTGTTTGCCGTCCTTTTTCGGGATTTCCGCGCCCAGCCGGGAACCGCTGGCCTGCGGTCCGCGATTGGTGTCGCGTCCCGAGAGACGGTGTGGATATTCATGCAGGTTCGCTGCGGGACGCGTGGCGTCCGCTGCGTGTCCGACGGCCTTCCGAAGCTCCTCCGACGGCGTTCGTTTTGGGGCGGCTGCTTGCGGGAAGGCGACCTGCTTAGTACCTTGCCGTACTCGCTGCGCTTGCGCCCACCGGAGGGCGCGTGCGCGGACGGGAACCGGAACGACGCCGCGCCTTTGAGAGAAAGCCGCGTGCGACGTTGCCGAGCGTGCGTAAAGAGAGAGTCACATTTGCCCTCATTTCGAGCGGTGATTCAGGAGTACCGAATGCAGCGCAGCACCACGACCGAGGCGACCTTCATCACGACCAGCGCTGGCCAGCGGGCGATCCGCACGGTGGCGAGCTTTGTCGCAGTCGCTCTCGTTGGAACGACGCCCTGGATGGTGTCGAACAGCACGCTCGCGCAGGACGCGCCCGCCACCGAACCCGCTCCGCAGACGGACGACGCCGCCGCGAAGGCCGCCGCCGAGCAGGCCGCTGCAGAGCAGGCCGCCGCCGAGGCTGCCGCGAAGGCCGCCGCTGAGCAGGCTGCCGCCGAGGCCGCTGCGAAGGCCGCCGCCATCGAGGCGAGCCGCACCGCCGCGCGCGAGGCGATGAGCCGCAGCGAGTGGAAGAAGTCGATCGATCTCTGGTCGGCCGTCCTGACCGCCGCCCCCGGCGACGCCGAGGCCGCGAAGGGCATGGCCCGCGCGCAGGCCGCGCTCGACCAGGGCTCGCTGATCAACGACGTCGGCTCGGACCTCTCGCTCCGCAAGCAGAAGACCGAAGTCGAGGTCACCTCGGCCCTCGCCAACGCGAACCAGGCCGTCGCCTCGGGCGACTACACCGGCGCGAAGCGCACCGCGCTCGGCGCCAAGATCCGCCTCGAGCGCGAGAAGGGCGTGTTCCCCGGCGCCGAGTACTCCGATCTCGCCGCCAAGCTCGACGCGCTCCTCGAGCAGATCGAGGTCGGCGAGGCGAACGCCGCGCTCATGAAGGCCGAGACCGCGCGCCGCGAGGCCGCCGACGCCGCCCGTGAGAAGCAGCGCTCCGACGCCGAGTCGCGCACCAAGGCGATCAACGAGCGCCTGCTCCGCGTCCGCCAGCTCCAGCTCGAGCTCAAGTACGAGGAGGCGATCCAGGTCGTCGACGAGATCCTCTTCCTCGATCCGAACAATCCCGCGGCGCAGACGCTCCGCCAGATGCTCAAGGCGAGCCAGCTCTACCGCGAGTACTCGGCCATCGAGGTCCGCCGCGGCGAGGCCTACGCGAACTTCTCGAAGGAGGCGCTCGACCGCACGGTCCCGCCGACTCCGAATGTCACCGGCCCCGGCCCGAAGTCGGTCTCCAGCCTCCTCGAGTACCCCGAGGATTGGCCGGCCCTGAGCGAGATGCGCCTCATGAACCGCGCGAGCGGCTACGTCGAGAGCGCCGCCAACCGCCAGGCGATGGCCGCCATGCAGAAGGCCGTCTCGGTCAACTTCAACTCGAACGGCCTCGATCAGGTCTTCAGCTACATGAAGCAGGTCAGCGACGTCGAGTTCCTCCCCGACTGGAAGGCGCTCGAGGGCATCGGCATCAGCCCCGAGGACACCGTCACCCTGACGCTCGACAACGTTCCCGCGGAGGTCGCGCTCAAGCGCGTCATCGACCAGCTCGGTGACGAGAGCGAGCGCCCCGACTACGCGATCGAGGACGGCGTCGTCGTCGTGAGCAGCCCGGACCAGCTCCGCAAGAAGACCCTCACGATCGTCTACGACATCCGCG
>JBMOGJ010000165.1:0-4921 GCA_049318425.1 Phycisphaerales bacterium
CAAACGCCTACTCACATCGGCTTTTCGCCCACCGTCTCGTCGTACACCTGCAGCAGCTTGGTCTTGTCGAAGATCAGCTCCTGGCGCGACAGACCCGTGACCTCGTAGTGCGGCGTCAGCTCGATCGCGTCGACCGGGCAGGCTTCCTCGCACATGCCGCAGTAGATGCAGCGCAGCTCGTCGATGTCGAACTGCTTCGGGTACTTCTCGCGGTCCGACCACGGCGACTCGTCGGCCACGATGTGGATGCAGTTCGCCGGGCACGCGGTGGCGCACATGAAGCACGCCACGCAGCGGACGCGACCGTCCTCATCCTTGTTCAGGCGATGCACGCCGCGGAAGTAGGGGCGGTACTGGCCACCCTCCTCGACCGGCCGGTCGTCGCGCTTCTGCTCGGGGTACTGCAGCACCCAGATGTTCTTCTTGTTGCTGCCGCCACGGCCGATGTTCTCGAAGCAGTGACGCAGCGTGGTGCCGAGACCCTTGAAGATCGACGGCAGCAGCAGGCTCTCGCCTCGGGTGAGGCGGGTGGGGGTCACATCGATGACTTCTTCGTCTCGGGTCGCCATGGGGTCGGGATGGTACGGTGTAGCCGTGACGGACGAAAGCCGACCAACCTCCGATCGCGCGTCCGAGACGGGCGCGCCCTCCCGCGTCCCCGCCCCCGCATCGGACCGCGCGCCGCGCTCGCGCGCCTTCTTCTCGAGCGTCGACGCCTCGATGCTCGGCCTCGGGTCGCAGATGCTGAGCGAGGTCGTCGCCGGAGTGATCCTCGGCTACGGCATCGACTACATGCTCGGGACCCGCAACCGCTGGATCGTGGTGGGATCGATCGCAGGGGTCGTGGTCGCGATGGTCACCGTCTTCCGCATCGCGCTGCGACCGCAGACCCCGCGGCGCCAGGCGCCTGGCCAGAAGCCCGCCCCGCCGAGCCGCTCCAACGGAGAACCCTCGTGAACCCCGCCCCTGACGCCTCGCCATCCCGCGGCGGATCGCCCGCCAAGCCCGCGCCCGTGCTGCCGCCGTACCCGACCGGTCGGCTGCTCGGCACCATCGGCCTGAGCGCACTCGCCCTCGTCGGCCTCTGGACCGCGGTGCTCTTCGTCGGGGACCTAGATATACAGGTGTATCGCGGCGGCGTTATCGGGCTTATCGCCGCCACCGCCGCCCACCTCGGCGGCACCATGGTCGGTGCTGCGCTCGCACCTGCCAAGGGCTCGATGGCGGCCTACCTCGCCTCGACGGTCGTGCGCTTCATGCTCACTCCTGCCTTGGCGGTTTCGTTATACTTTCTCCTCCCCGTGAAGCCCCAACCCGTCCTGGTGGGTGCTGCAGCGGGGTATCTCCTGATCCTGGTCGCCGACATCGGAACCATGCTCAAGGCGATGCAGCAGCGATCAGGATCCGCGTCGGCGTGACCGCGACGCAGTTCCAGCGATGAACCCCACGACGGCTTCACTCCGGTGAGGCTGTCGAGACCCGACAGGCGACTTCGTGAAGGTTTTCACGAAGCGCAGCAGAAGAGCACACATGAGCCTTTCACTCAGCCTTCCCTCGATCACCGACGCGATGACCGCCGTGCTCGCCGCCGGCGGCAACCCGATCGACCATGTCGTCGACAAGGACGTCCACGGCCTCGAGCTCGGCGGCATGAAGGTCGCGCTCAGCGCGATCTCACTCATCGTCGGCGCCGTGGTGGTCTTCTTCGTCCTCTTCCTCGCGTCGAAGCAGATCCAGACCGGCCCCGCCGGCATGGGCACCGACCGCTACATCACCAAGGGCCGCCTCGCGCAGCTCATCGAGGTGATCGTGCAGGGCCTGCGCGACGGCGTCATCGAGCCGCTCCTCGGCAAGGAGACGACCCGTCGCTTCCTGCCGTTCCTGCTCACCCTGTTCTTCTTCGTGCTCACGCTGAACCTCTTCGGCATGATCCCGTTCATGGACATCCAGGAGTTCGTCCACGCGCTCATGGGCCATGAGCACACCGTCGGCAGCGGCGAGACCCCGGTGAAGTTCGGCGGCACCGCGACCGCGAGCATCGCCGTCACCGCCGGCCTCGCGACGCTGAGCTTCTTCGCGATCCTCTACCAGGGCTTCCGCGACCTCGGCCCCAAGGGCTTCTTCGAGCACATGGCCGGCGGCAAGGAGCTGCTCTACGGTCCGCTCATGCTGAAGGCCGTCGTGCCGATCATGCTGGTGGTCGAGATCCTCGGCCTCTTCATCAAGCCGGCCGCGCTCGCCATCCGTCTCTTCGCGAACATGGTCGCGGGCCACACGCTGCTCGCCACGCTGCTCGGCTTCGGCGCGATGGCGCTCAAGCAGGGCTGGGGTCTCGCGGTGCCGATCTCGGCGGTGTCGATCATCGCCGCGGTGCTGATCTCCGTGATGGAGCTCTTCGTCGCCTTCCTCCAGGCGTTCGTGTTCATGTTCCTCACCGCGGTGTTCATCGGCATGATGAGCCACCACGGCGACCACGGGCATGAGCACGGCCACGACCACGATCACGACCACGCGCATGGACACGGCCACGGCCACGCCCACGCGCACTGAGCAAGACAGGACCAAACCCGGGCCCGTGGGAGGCCCGGCTGAATGATTCCCATCCTTCAACCGGCGCGTCCCACGGCGTCCGAGACCGAACCACTTCTTTGGAGCACAGTCAGCAATGAGCAAGATCAGCAAGATCGTCCCGTTCGCCGCCCTCGCCGCCTTCATCGCCGCCCCGGCCTTCGGTGCCGACGGTGAGACCGCCGCCGCCGCTGGCGCCGGCATGACCAAGGGCCTCGCCGCCATCGGCGCGTCGCTCGGCGCCGTCGGCGCTGGTCTCGGCATCGGCCGCATCGGCGGTTCGGCCGTCGAGGCGACCGCCCGTCAGCCCGAGGCTGCGTCGACCATCCAGACCCAGATGATCCTCACCGCCGCGCTCATCGAAGGCGTCGCGCTGTTCGCGGTCGTCGTCGGCCTCCTCGCCGTCCTCGGTTGATCCGGGCGCGCGTGCGTTGAACCACATCCCGGTTCGGACGGGGAAACCCGTCCGAACCGCTTCGACAGAATCCTCCCCGCGGTCCTTCAGACCACGGCTTCCTGAGCAAACACCATGACCGACGCTCTCCATCTCGTCCCCGTCACGCTCGCCGAAGGCGTCAACCCGCTCGCGTTCAAGCTGCTCTCGTACGGCACCGCGATCGTCGTGACCCTCGGTCTCTTCACGCTGCTCGCGACCCTCGTGTGGCCGAAGATCATCGCCGGCCTCGACGAGCGCTACGCGAAGATCAAGAGCGAGATCGACGCCGCCGAGAAGGCGCGCCACGAGGCCGAGGCCGCGCAGCGCAAGTTCGAGGAGAAGCTCCGCCAGGCCCAGGAGGAGGCGACCCGCACCATCGCCGACGCGCAGGCCACCGCCCGCAAGGTCGCCGACGAGCTCCGCGCCAAGAACGACGCCGAGATCGCCGACATGAAGGCCAAGATGGTCGCCGACATCCAGGCTGCCAAGGAAGGCGCCGTCAAGGAGCTCAACGACCACGCCGTCGCGCTCGCCGCGACCATGGCGTCGAAGATCCTCCGCCGCGAGGTGAGCGCCGCCGACCAGTCGCGCCTCGTCTCCGAGAGCCTCGCTGAACTTTCGCGCGCCCGCAACTGATCTCGATCGAGGCCTATCCAGATGGCAGCCACCAAGAACATCGACGAAATCGCCAGCGTCTACGCGCAGAGCCTCCTCGAGGTCTGCGACAAGATGGGCGGCAACGCCGTCGCCGAGGCGTGCGCGAGCGAGCTCCGCGACCTCGCCGAGATCATCCGCGGCGACCGCAAGTTCGCGGAGTTCCTCAAGACCCCGATCGTCGGCAACGACAAGCGCAAGTCGGCGCTCGAGAAGATCGTCAAGGGCCGCGTGAGCGACCTGGTCTTCCGCTTCGTCATGGTGCTTGCGAACCACGGCCGCGCCGGCCGCATCGCCGACGTCGCCGATGCGTTCGACGCGCTGCTCCAGGAGCGCCTCGGCCGCATCGAGGTCGACATGTTCACCGTCGACGGCAAGGCCTCCGACGAGGTCATCGCCACCGTCAAGGCGCGCGTGAAGGACGCCTTCGCGAAGGACGCCGTGCTCCACCAGTACAGCGACCCCTCCATGATCGGCGGCGTCAAGCTCCGCATCGGCGACCAGCTCATCGACGGCTCGGTCGCGACCCAGCTCCGCAACATGCGCGAGACCGTCTCCAGCCGCGGAACCGGCAAGATCCGCTCCCGCGTCGGCGACTTCCTCGCCTGATGAACCAGACCAGACCCAACGAACCACTTCAGCTTCCGCAGGGCATCCGCCCAGCACCCACGAGGACACATCCGTGAAGATCAAGAGCGACGAGATCACGACAGTCATTCGCCAGGAAATCGAGCAGTACTCGGGCAAGCTCGAGATCTCCGAGGTCGGCCAGGTGGTCGAGGTCGGCGACGGCATCGCCCGCGTGTACGGCCTCTCCAAGGCGATGGCCGGCGAGCTCATCGAGTTCCAGGGCTCGGCGGGCAAGGTCATGGGCCAGGTCATGAACCTCGAGCTCGACACCGTCGGCTGCGTGCTCTACGGCGACGCGACCTCGATCCGCGAAGGCGACACCGCGCGCGCGACCGGCAACCTCCTCGAGGTGCCCGTCGGCCCCGAGATGCTCGGCCGCGTGGTCGACCCGCTGGGCAACGCGATCGACGGTGGTCCGGCGATCAACGCCTCGGGCCGCCAGAAGGTCGACATCGTCGCCCCCGGCATCGCCGCGCGCCAGCCCGTCAAGGAGCCGCTCCAGTTCGGCATCAAGGCCGTCGACTCGATGGTTCCCGTCGGCCGCGGCCAGCGCGAGCTCGTGATCGGCGACCGCAAGACCGGCAAGACCGCCGTCTGCCTCGACGCGATCATCAACCAGAAGCAGTACTGGGG
>JBMOGJ010000166.1:0-4884 GCA_049318425.1 Phycisphaerales bacterium
GGATTCAATTTCAACGAGAAGGATGTCCTGACCACCGGCGAAGTCGCCCGCATCTGCAATGTGGCGAGCCGCACGGTCAGCAAGTGGTTCGACTCCGGCCAGCTCGCCGGTTACCGCATCCCGGGCTCGAAGGACCGCCGGATCCCGGTGTCGAACCTGATGGCGTTCATGAAGAAGCACAACATCCCGATGGATGGGCTCCGCAGCGGCGCGCCGCGCGTGCTCATCGTCGACAGCGACCCGGCCACCGCCGAGACGCTCCGCAAGGTCCTCGCCGAGCAGACCCGCTACGACGTGCATGTCGCGTCGGGCGCGTTCGCCGCGGGCGCCGAGTGCGAGAAGTTCCGCCCGCACGTCATGCTCCTCGACGTGCACATGCCCGAGGCCGAGAGCGGCGCGTTCTGCGCGTTCGTCCGCGGCTCGGACGAGCTGCAGATGACCAAGATCATCGGCATGTCGAACCGCCTCACCGAGGGCCAGATCGCCCAGCTCGTGGGCCGCGGCTACGACAGCGTGCTCCGCAAGCCGTTCACCGTCCGTCAGGTGATCGAGTCGATCGAGCACGCCCACGCGCTCGTGGCGTAAGCGACCGAGACACATCCCGGTCCGCCGCGGCACACGCGGCGTGTCCGGACCACGCACACGCGCTGGCGGCCGAAGAGTCCCCTCGACGGTCCCAGCCGAAGCGCAGCGCTCCATGAGGCATGGAGCGCTGTGCTTTTTCGCGTGCGTGATGTCGCGTTGCGCGGGTCGGGCGCACGCGCGGCGATTCGCCGCCACAATGCGGGCATGCCGCTCGCCGCAGGCGACACCATCACCCTCGACCTCGCGCTGCTCGCGTCGATCGCGCTGTGCGCCGTCGGCTGCGCGGTCGGGTCGGTCGTCCGAGACCGCGTGGTGCACGCGTTCCGCGTGCGCGCGGGGCGGGCGGATCTCGGGGTGCTCGCGGTGAACCTCGCGGCGTGCGTGGTGGTGGGCCTTGCGTCGCAACTCGGCGGCGTGCGCGGCGATCTCCGCGATCAACTTCTTGGCGATCTCCTCCGCAATCTCCTCCGCGATCTCCTCGTCCTCGGCCTCGCGGGCGGACTCTCGACCTGGAGCACCCTCGCGGTCGAGGTCGCGGGTGCCCTGCGCGCGCGGCGCTGGTCGCTGGTGGCGCTGCACGTGCCCGGCGCGGGTGCGCTCGCGCTCGCGGCCTACCTCGCGGCGCGCGCGCTCGCGGGAGGTGCCGCATGACGGCCGCGCGGCGCATGTCCCTCGTCGCGCTCGGTGGCGCCTGCGGCGGCGTGGCGCGGATGTTCGCGACCGTGCTCGTGCCCACGGCCGCCGACGCCGACGCCACGCACTGGGAGCCGATCGCGCTGCTCGCCGTCAACCTCTCGGGATCGCTGCTTGCCGGATTCCTGCGCGGCCTGCTCGAGCGCGAGTAGCACGCCGTAGCGGCGCGCGGGGAGGCGGCGCGCGGCGAGGCGGATGGTGAGGCGGACGGCGAGGCCGTCCGCGAAACGGCCGGCGAATCGCCCCGCGATTCGGACCGCGCAGCGACCAATGCAACCGGCGACGCGATCGACGCCTTCCTGCTCGTCGGTTTCTGCGGCGGATTCACCAGCTACTCGGGCTTCATCGCGGCCGCGGTCGCGGATGCGGCGTGGATCGCGGTGGCCACGGTCGTGCTCTGCCCCTTGGCCGCGCTGCTCGGCATGCGCCTCTCGGGCGGCTATCCTGCGCGACCCGCAGGAACCCTGCCCGGAACCACGCGTTGAAGATCGCCCTTGCCCAGATCAACTCCACGGTCGGCGACATCGCCGGCAACGAGGCGAAGCACGCCGCGGCGATCGCCCGCGCGCTGGAGTCGGGCGCCGCGCTGGTGGTCTTTCCCGAGATGTCGCTGCTCGGCTACCCGCCGCGCGATCTGGTCGAGCGACGGGGCGTCGCCGAGGCGTGCCTCGCCGCGGCCGAGCGCCTCGCGGCGTCGGTGCCGGCGGGCGCGCTCGTGCTGGTCGGGCTTCCGGTCGCGTCGCAGGTCGCGCCGATCGCGCGCGGCGGGCGACCGTTCGCGAACGCGCTGGCGCTGCTGCGCGGCGGTCGGATCGAGGGCTTCGCGACCAAGCAGCTGCTGCCGAGCTACGACGTCTTCGACGAGGACCGCCACTACGCGCCGGGCGCCTCCACCACCGTGGTCGAGCATGCGGGCGAGCGCATCGCCGCGCTCCTCTGCGAGGACCTCTGGCAGGCGGGCGACGCGCGCAGCGCGCGCCACTACGCGCACGACCCGGTCGCCGAGGCGCGTGCGCGCGGCGCCACCGTGATCGCCGTCGCGAGTGCGAGTCCGTTCGTGGCGGGCAAGGACGCGACCCACGGCGCGCTGCTCGCCGACCGCGCCCGCGCTGCAGGCGCGGTGGTCGCGAGTGTGAACGCGGTCGGCGGACAGGACGACCTCGTGTTCGACGGCGGTTCGCGCGTCCTTTCCGCGACGGGCGCGACGCTCGGGCGGTGTGCGCGCTTCGCGGAGGATCTCCTCGTGGTCGACACCGCGGCGCCGGCGGCGTTGCGCGGGCTTGACGCCGGCACGTCTGGTCTCGACGCCGGCTTCGCCGGCTCATGTGACCTCGACGCCGGCTTCGCCAGCTCAGGCGACCTCGACGCCGAGCGCTTCCACGCCATCGTCCTCGGCACGCGCGACTACCTCGCGAAGACGGGCCATCGCGCCGTCCTGCTCGGACTCTCGGGCGGCATCGACTCGGCGCTCGTCGCGGCGATCGCGGCCGCGGCGATCGGTCCCGCGAACGTGACGGGCATCCTGATGCCGTCGCGCTACTCGTCCGACGGTTCGCTCACCGACGCGCGCGAGACCGCGCGCCTGCTCGGACTCGGCCGCATCGAGACGCTCGCGATCGACGCCATCCACCGCGCGGTCGAGTCGACGGCCGCAGGCGCCTTCTCCACCGACGGGCTCGCAGGCGAGAACCTCCAATCGCGCGCGCGCGGGCTGCTCGTGATGCTCGCGTCGAACGCGACCGGCGCCCTCGTCCTCACCACCGGCAACAAGAGCGAGTACGCGGCCGGATACGCCACGCTGTACGGCGACATGAACGGCGGCCTCGCGCCGATCGGCGACCTCTACAAGACCGAGGTCTACGCGATGGCGCGCATGCTCAACGCGCGCTTCGCCGAGTTCGGCTTCGCGCGGCCGCCGATCCCCGCGGCGAGCATCGACAAGGCGCCGAGCGCCGAGCTGCGTCCGAACCAGACCGACCAGGACTCGCTCCCGCCGTACGACCTGCTCGACGCGGTGCTGCGCGTGCTCATCGACGCCGAGGGCTCGGTCGACGAGGCCGTCGCCGCCTCGGGCGCGCCGCGCGAGCTCGTCGGGCGCATCGCGCGCATGCTCGACCGCGCGCAGTTCAAGCGCGACCAGGCCGCGGTGATCCTCAAGCTCGCGCCGCGCGCGTTCGGCCGCGGACGCCGCTATCCGATCGCGCAGCGCTGGGACTGGAGCCGCTGATGCCGATCCGCGTGCTCCCGACCGAGCTCATCAACCAGATCGCCGCCGGCGAGGTGGTCGAGCGCCCCGCGAGCGTGGTGAAGGAGCTCGTCGAGAACTCGCTCGACGCGGGCGCGCGCCGGATCCTCGTCGAGATCGAGTGCGGCGGCGCCGAGCTCGTGCGCGTGACCGACGACGGCGGCGGCATCCCGGCCGCGGAGCTGCCGCTCGCGGTCGCCGCGCACGCGACCAGCAAGGTCTCGACCAGCGACGACCTCGCGGCGATCCACACCTTCGGCTTCCGCGGCGAGGCGCTGGCCTCGATCGCGAGCGTGTCGCGCTTCCGCATGGTCTCGTGCCTGCCCGGCGCCGACGCGGGCGCCGAGATCGAGGTCGAGGGCGGCGCGCTGCGCGGACCGCGTCCGGCGCCCGCGCGCCCGGGCACCATGATCGAGGTGCGCACGCTGTTCCACAACGTGCCCGCGCGGCGCAAGTTCCTGAAGAGCGACGCCGCCGAGACCGCGCGCGTGAGCGAGACCATCGAGGCCGTCGCGCTCGCGCATCCGCATGTCGCGTTCGAACTTCGCTCGAACGGCCGCCGCCTGCTCGACCTCGTCGCGACCGACGAGCCGGCCAAGCGCACGCTCGATGTGCTCGGCAAGGAGCTCGAGCCCGAGCTGCTCGAGTTCGAGGAGCGCTTCCCCGAGCTCGGCGGACTCGTCGTGCGCGGCTTCGCGGGCAGGCCGTCGATCGCGCGCCCGACCGCGCGCGCGATCCGCATCCACCTGAACGGCCGCCCGATCGCCGACCGCACCGTGCTCCACGCGGTGCGCGAGGCCTACCGCGGGCTCGTCGACCCCGCGCGCACGCCCACGGTCGCGCTCATCCTCGAGCTCGATCCGCACGAGGTCGACGTCAACGTCCATCCGCAGAAGAGCGAGGTGCGCTTCCGCGCGCAGTCGGCGATCCACAGCGCGGTGCGCAAGTCGATCGAGCGCGCGCTGCGGGCGGCGAACCTCGTGCCGCATTTCGTGCCCGATGCGTTCCGCGCGATGCCGGCGGAGCCCGCGGGTCCGCGCGCGCCGCTCTTCGGGAGTGGGCTCGCCTCGAGCGGGGGTGTTGGCGGGGGTGGTGGCGCGGGCTTCGCGGGCTCGCAGCGCCTGCCGGGCAGCGACTTCGGCGCGTTCGCCGCGCTTGCCTCGTCGGCGGTGCTGGAGCGCGCGGGCGAGGCGGGGGAGCACGACGCCGCGACGGACGGCCGTGGCGCCGGGCAGCCGGATCCCGCGCTGCGCGCCGAGTTCCCCTACATCCAGCTGCTCAACGGATTCCTGGTGACCGAGGACGCCGACGGCGTCGTGATCGTCGACCAGCACGCGCTGCACGAGCGCGCGATGTTCGCG
>JBMOGJ010000167.1:0-4762 GCA_049318425.1 Phycisphaerales bacterium
GCGAAGGCGCGCGGCAAGACGCTCGCGCTCGTCGGCAAGACGCTCACCTACGACACCGGCGGCTACTCGCTCAAGGTGAACAACGGCATGAAGGGCATGAAGTACGACAAGTGCGGCGGCGCCGCCGTGTTCGGCGCGATGCACGCGATCGCGCACGCGAAGCTGCCGCTGCACGTCGTCGCGCTGTTCCCGGCCGCCGAGAACATGGTGAGCTCGAACGCCTACCGCCCCGACGACATCATCACGATGTACAACGGCACGACCGTCGAGGTGACGAACACCGACGCGGAGGGTCGGCTCGTGCTCGCCGACGCGATCTCGTACGCCTGCGAGAAGTACAAGCCGACCACGATGATCGAGCTCTCGACCCTCACGGGCGGCGTGGTCACCGCGCTCGGCTGCTGGAGCGCGGGCTACTTCTGCGACGACGCGCGGCTGCGCGACGCGATCGAGTCCGCCGCCGACCGGACCGGCGAGAAGGTGTGGCGCCTGCCGCTCTGGAAGGAGCACAAGGACCACATGAAGAGCCAGCACGCCGACATCATCAACTCGAACCCGTCGCGCCTCGCGCACCCGATCCAGGGCGCCGCGTTCCTCGACTTCTTCGTCGACAAGAGCGTGCCCTTCGCGCACATCGACATCGCGGGCGTCGGCAACAGCGAGAGCGCGAGCGACCTGTGCGTCGCGGGCCCGACGGGCTACGGCGTGCGGATGCTGATCGATGTGGCCGAGGGGATGTGCTGACCGGGCGCATGATGTGACGATGCGCACCGGGAAATCTTCAAGGCGTCTTTCCAGCACGCGGCCCGAGTCCGGCGCTTGGATCCTTGGATCGGAAGACCTGAATGACCTCGCTTGAGCTCGCAGCCAATGCCGTGACCGCTCTCTCGATCTGGCTCGCAGCGCGGAACAGCAGGCACACGTGGACCACGGGAATCGCCGGCTGCGCGCTCTTCGCCGTTCAGTTCTATCTGGTCCAGCTCTATGCAGATGTCACGCTGCAGGGCTTCTTCATCGCGACGAGTGTGGCGGGGTGGTGGCACTGGCGGAGCGCGGGAAAGGGCAGTGCGGCGGCCGAGCAACCCGTTACCCATGCGAGCGCGAAGGCGGTCCTCGTCATGGTGGCAGCGGCCGCTGTGGTGACCGCTGGCTACGGATATCTGCTTCACCGCTACACGGACGCGTACATGCCCTATCTGGATGCCGCGGTGCTGGCGTTCAGCGTCGTTGCGCAGTGCCTGCTCATGCGGCGTCAGATTCAAACATGGCCTGCTTGGTTGATCGTGAACACGCTCTCCGTACCGCTCTTCGCATCACGCGGGCTTTGGCTTACCGCGGTGCTTTACTCGGCATATTGGTTCAACGCGTGGTATGGCTGGTCGCGCTGGCGCGCATCGATGAGCCGGATCGGTACAAGTCCTGCCGCAGTGCCTGGCGAGGCGCGTCCGCAATGACAGTCCCGCGGTTCCGTCTCGGTCTCGTGGTTGGAAAGTTCGCACCGCTCCACCTTGGACATGAATTGCTCCTGGCTCGCGCGGGGGATTGCTGCGAGCGTGTGCTGGTGCTGAGCTACGCGAAGCCGGCGCCAGAGGGATGCGGGGTCGCGCAGAGGCGCGCGTGGTTCAACGCGCGATTCACCGATCGCAGTAGATTCGATGTTCGCGTTCTTGACGAGGAGCAGGTTGCCGTGGAGTGCTCGGCGCGTGGGGTCACGCCTCGCGAGATGCCGCGCGATGATGAGCCTGATGGAAGGGTGCATCAGGCGTACCTGGCGTGGCTGCTGAGCGAAGTGATCGGCTGCCATCCAGATGCGATGTTCGGTAGCGAGCACTACGTGCACTCATGCGCGGCACTCATCGGAGTGGTCGGCGGCTGCCATGTCGAGCCTGTGATCGTCGATCTCGAGCGAGTCCAGGTTCCGATCCGAGCGACCGAGGTCCGGCGAGATCCGATCGGGAACGGACAATTTTTGTCTCATGAAGTGGCGTCGACATTCGTGCGGCGCGTGGCGCTCGTCGGAGGCGAGTCCAGCGGCAAAACATCGCTTGCCTGTGCGCTCGCGGAGCGGATGGGCACCACCTGGGTCCACGAGTATGGGCGAGAGCGCTGGGAAGCCCAGGGTGGTAGCCTCTCCGAAGCAGATCTCCTCGAGATAGCCGAAGAGCAGGTTCGTCGCGAGGAAACCGCGCTTACTCGCGCGCGAGGCTGGCTCGTCTGCGACACCACTCCCTGGACGACCCTCGGTTACGCCCAGTGGATGTTCGGCCGCGCGGATCCCAGGCTTGAGTCGATCGCGCGCCGTCGCTACGACCGACTCGTCCTCTGCGCACCCGACTTCGATTTCGTGCAGGACGGAACTCGGCGAGGTCCGGAGTTTCGCCAGCAGCAGCATGACTGGTATCTCGCGGGCATCGCAGCCATCGGATCGCCGTGGGTCCTCGCCGAAGGACCGATGAAGTCTCGCGTGGAATCGGTCGTCCGCTGGCTCGGAGACGCCCCTGCGGTGTAGGCCGCTTGCGGCGGCGCACGCCGCTCGCACCCCCAGCCCGCACTCGGCTTTCAGGCGCGGGGCCGCGTGGTGGTTCGGCGCTTCGGGAGAGCCGGCTTGCAGGCAGGAAACTCACGAATGGCCTCGGCAGCGAGGATCGGCGCTCATCCGCGCTGCCGCCGCACCCACATTGCGACGACCGTCACATCCGCCGGCGAGATGCCCGCGAGACGGCTCGCCTGGCCGAGCGTGCGCGGCCTGAAGCGCGCGAGCGTCTCGACCGCCTCGCGGCGGAGGCCGCGGATTTCGTGCGGATTCAGCGACTCCGGGATCGACACCGAGTCGTAGTCGGCCTGGCGGCGCACTTCCGCGTTCTGGCGCACGACGTAGCCCTCGTAGCGGACATCGGTCACCACGCGGTCGATGAGCGACGGCGAGACCGCGCCGAGCACGGGCTCGACGCGCGCTGCGAGCCACGCGAGCTCGACATCCGGCCGCTTCGCCAGATCAAGCAGCCGCGTGCCGCCTTCGCGCATCTCGGAAAGCGCACGGACGAGCTCGTCCTTCGCGCGCATGCGCGCCTCGAACGCCGCGAGCTGCGCGGTATCGACGATGCCCCACTCCGCGCCGAGCCGCGTGAGCCGCTCGTCGGCGTTGTCCATGCGCAGGAGCAGCCGGTGCTCCGCGCGCGACGTGAACATGCGGTAGGGCTCGCGCGGCGTGCGCGTGACGAGGTCGTCGAACATCACGCCCGTGTACGCGTCGCTGCGCGAGAGCCGCACGGGATCGAGCCCGCGCGCGCGGCGGGCGGCGTTCAGGCCCGCGAGCAGTCCCTGCGCGCCCGCCTCCTCGTAGCCGCTCGTGCCGTTGATCTGCCCGGCGAGGAAGAGCCGCGGGACGCGCTTGGTTTCCGCCGTCGCGTCGATCTGGTGCGGCCAGACCATGTCGTACTCGACGGCGTACCCGAACTTCTGGATCTCGGCGCGCTCGAGGCCTCGCAGGCCGCGCACGAGCGGCAGCTGCACGTCGGCCGGCAGCGAGGTCGACACGCCGTTCAGGTAGATCTCGTCGGTGAAGAGCGACTCCGGCTCGAGGAACACATGGTGCGCGTCGCGGTCGGCGAAGCGCACGATCTTGTCCTCGATCGACGGGCAGTAGCGGGGGCCGCACTCCGCGTCGATCTGCCCCGAGTACATCGGCGCGCGCGCGAGGTTGTCGCGGATGAGGGCGTGGATCTCGGGCGTCGTCGCCGTCTCGCGGCAATCGGTCTGCGAAAGATGCGGGAAGCGCGCGGCCGGAAGCGCGTCCGGCGAACGGTCGCTGAACGCGAACGGCTGCGCATCGCCGAGCGCGGGTTTGAGCGAGTCCCAGTCAATCGAGCCGCGCGCGACGCGCGGCGGCGTGCCCGTCTTGAGCCGTCCGAGCTCGAAACCCAGCGACTTCAGCGCGGAACTGATGCCGCGCGCGCTGCCCTCGCCCACGCGTCCGCCCTCGTGGCGCTCCTCGCCCGTGTGCATGAGCGCGCGCATGAAGGTGCCTGTCGTCAACACCACAGCGCGCGCCGCCAGCGCGCGCGGATCCGATGCCGGCGCCTCGAGCGGCACCGTGTGCACGCACTGCGCGATCGCGTCGCCGTGCGCGTTCGCCTCGATCGCGCGCGCGTCGGCGCCCACGCGGTGCGCGCCCGGCGGCATGCGCACGCCGCACGCCGCGCCGTCGGCGTCGACGAGGATCTCGTCGACCGTGCCCGCGAAGACATCGATGTTCGCGACGGCCGCGATCTGCCGCTGCACATCGGCGCGGTACGCGTACTTGTCGCACTGCGCGCGCGGGCCGCGCACGGCGGGACCCTTGCTCGCGTTCAGCACCTTGAACTGGATGCCCGACGCGTCGGCCGCGAGACCCATGATCCCGCCGAGCGCGTCGATCTCGCGCACCATCTGGCCCTTCGCAAGCCCGCCGATCGCGGGATTGCAGCTCATCTGCCCGAGCCGCGCGGGCTCCATCGAGACGAGCGCCACGCGCCCGCCATCTCCGAGCGCCGCCGCCGCCGCGCGGGCGGCCTCGGTGCCTGCATGGCCGCCGCCGATCACGACGACGTCGTAGCGGTCGCTGCCTGAAGACTGGTCGGAGGCGCGAAGCATGCGGTTTCCAGCGGGGGCGCAATGGTAGTCGACGCTCGGCTACACTCCGCGTCCTCCGCCGCCTTAGCTCAATTGGCAGAGCACCTGATTTGTAATCTGGAGGTTGCCGGTTCGATTCCGGTAGGCGGCT
>JBMOGJ010000168.1:0-4678 GCA_049318425.1 Phycisphaerales bacterium
GCGAGCGCGGCGTCGTCGGCGCGCAGCGCGTCGTCCTCGACGATCGCGACCTCGATCGACGCGTCGGCGGGTTGCTCGATGGGGCGGAAGGTGACCTGCGCGCGGCCCGGCACGAATCCGGAGCCGGACGCGTCGGCGACGGCGTCGGCCGCGGCCGCTCCACCGTCGGCGGCCGCGCTCTTCGCCGCGGGGATCTCGATCGGATCGGGCGTGATCGCGCGCACCGTGCCGTTGACCGCGAGCTGCAGTGTCACGCGGCGCGGCTCGGGCGCGGGGTTGGCGACCGACGCGAAGACCTGCACGCGGTCGGGCGCCTCGGGCGGGCGCTCGGCGCTGATCGCGACCACGGCCGCGTTGTTGGAGGCGCTGCCGACGCGGTGGTAGATGACCGACTCGCCGGGACGGAGCGAGAGCTTGCCGAGGTCGGCGATGCGGCCGTCGGAGTAGAGCTCGATGGTGGGCAGGTCGCCGCTGTCGACCTCGGTCTGCTCGCCGCGCGCGTCGGCGCGGTTCTGGTTGCTGGTGAAGGCGCGCGCGAGCTCGATCGCCTCGGCGATGCGGGTCGACTCGTCGGTCGGCTCGATGCCGTCGATCGCGCTCTCGATCGCGGCGATCGAATCGGTGAACGGCGCGCGGATCTCGGCGCGCGCGCCAAACGCGACCACCATCACATCGCTCGCGTTGAGCGAGAACCAGCCGCCGCCGAGCAGCGCGCGGGCGCGGTCCTTGGCGGCGGCCTTCGCGAGCGCGAGGCGGGCGACGGGCTCGTCGAGCGCGGCGCCGTCGTCGTCGACGGTCTCGAGCGCGCCCATGCTCGCCGAGCGGTCGATGACGAGCACGTGGCGGCCGCCCGCGCTGCCGAGGCCCTCGGCCTCCGGCTGCGCGAGCGCGAAGGCGAAGGCGAGCACCGCGAGCACCTGCAGGAGCAGCAGCAGGTTGAAGCGGATGCGCTGGAACGGCGCGTTGGCGCGGAGGTCGGCGAGCGAGCGCGTCCACAGCAGCGTGCTCGACACCACGCGGCGCTTGCGGCGCAGCTTGAGGAACCACAGCGCGAGGAGCGGCGCGAGCACGGCGGCGCCGAGCACGGCGCCCGCGAGCGGCGTGACCCAGGTGACGGCGAGGACCGTGTCGGAGAGCACCGTGTCGAGGACCATCGTGTCGAGGACCATCGTGGACGCCGTCATCGCAGCAGCCCCCGTCGGCGCAGGTACTCGAGCAGCAGCGTCTCGACCGGCGTCGAGGTCTCGACGACCATGTGGACGATGTCGCGCCGCGCGCAGTAGTTCCGCAGCGATCCGCAGAGCCGGTCGAGGCGGTCCTTGTAGATCCGCAGCAGCTCGGGGGTGACGGTGACCTCGGTCTCGGCGCCGGTCTCGCTGTCGACGAGCAGCAGGTCGCCGGTCACGCCGCCCTCGCGGGTCGGGTCGACCACCTGCGGCGCGAGCACCTGCAGCGCGTAGAGGTCGAAGCCGCGGCCGGCGACCATCGCGAGACCCTTCTCGAAGCCCTCGGGGAAGAGGAAGTCGGACAGCACCACCATCACGCCGCGGCCGACGCGGCTGGTGCCGACGAGGCGCATCGCCTCCTCGAACCCGGAGCCGCCCTCAGGCTCGCGCCGCAGGAGCCAGGACGCGACATCGGCGGCCTTGCGGCGCCCGCGCAGGTTCGACGCGCGCTCGACATGACCGGCCGAGAAGCCGACGAGCGACACGCGGTGCTGGTTCACGAGGCCGACATAGGACAGCGCCATCGCGACCTTGCGCGCGTAGTCGAACGCGTCGGGATCGCCGGTGCGCATCGAGGCACTGGTGTCGACCGCGATGATGAGCGAGAGGTCCTCCTCCTCGAGGAACATCTTGAGGAAGAGGCGGTCGAGGCGGCCGAAGATGTTCCAGTCCACGAAGCGGAGGTCGTCGCCGTGGACATACGGGCGGAAGTCTGCGAACTCGATCGACTGGCCGCGGCGACGCGAGCGGCGCTCGCCCTGCAGCTTGCCCGAGAAGATCTTGCGGCTCACGACGTCGATCGCGTCGAGGCGCGACATGAGGGCGCCGTCGATGAGGTCGTCGAGCTTGCGGAGGGGCTTCACGGCGGTCATGCGGCGCCTCCGCGTGCGGAGGTGGACGCCGACACCGCGACCGCGCGCGGGAGCTCCGTCGGCGTCGCCGCGACGACGCGGCGCGCGATCTCGTCGCTGGTGAGGCCCTCGCTCTCGGCCTCGAACGAGCGGTGGATGCGGTGGCGGAGCGCGGCGCGCGCGACCTTGCGCGCGTCGTCGAAGCTCACCGCGTAGCGGCCGGCCATCAGCGCGACGACGCGCGCGCAGCTCGCGATCGACTGCGCGGCGCGCGGGCTCGCGCCGATCCGGATGAGGCGGCGGTGGTCGTCGGCGCAGAACTCGCCGTCGGGATGGGTCCCGAGCACGAGGCGCACGATCCAGTCCTGGACCTCGGGGGCCATCGGGATGCGGCGCGCGAGCTTCTGCGCGGCGACGATGGTGCGCGCGTCGACCACCTGGGACGGCAGCGCGAACTCGTTGCGCGTCGTGCGCTCGAGCACCTCGCGGAGCGTCTCGCGGTCGGGCGGCGGCACGTCGACCTTGAGCAGGAAGCGGTCGAGCTGCGCCTCGGGCAGCGGGAAGGTGCCCTCCTGCTCGATCGGGTTCTGGGTGGCCATCACGAAGAACGGGCGGCCGAGCGAACGGGTCTCGCCGCCGCTGGTGACCGAGCGCTCCTGCATCGCCTCGAGCAGCGCGGACTGCGTCTTCGGGCTCGCGCGGTTCACCTCGTCGGCGAGCACCAGCTGCGCGAACAGCGGGCCGGGGCGGAACTGCACCGCGCGCTGGCCGGTCGACTCGTCCTCCACGAGGATGCTGGTGCCGGTGATGTCGGCGGGCATCACGTCGGGCGTGAACTGGATGCGGGAGAAGCCGAGCCCGGTCGCCGCGGCGAGCGAGCGCACCAGCAGCGTCTTGCCGAGTCCGGGCACGCCCTCGAGCAGCAGGTGGCCGTCGGCGAAGAGCGTGACGAGCGCGAGGTCGACGACCTCGCGCTGGCCAACGAGGGACTTGCCGACCTCGCTCCGCAGGCGGACGAAGATCTTGCGGAACGCCTCGCAGCGCCGGCGGGCCTCGGCGACATCGTCGAGGCCGGCGCCGTCGAGGTCGCGCGCGTCGGCGCCGAAGTTGGTCGCGGGAGCGGGTTCAGGCACGCGGGCCTCCGCGGTCGGAGCCGCCCTCACCGTTCGCCGATCCGTCGTCACCGGTCGCGCGGCGCTTCGCACGCAGCAGGCGCGAGGTGGTGTCCTGCGGCTCTGCGTCGGCGCCCGCGCCGGGCGTGTCGCCGGCCGCGCCGCCCCGCTTCGCCTGCTGCTGGGCGCGCTTGGCGGCGGCCTCCGCGGCGGCGCCGCCATCCTTCGCCTCGGCGCGGACATCGAGCGCAGGCCCTTCCTCGAGGGTGCGGCGCATGGCCGCGGTCTGCTCGGGCGCCGCCTCGCGCGCGCCGCGGCTCTGGCGCGCCTTCTTCCACGCGGCCACCGTGCCGTCGCCGGCCTGGCGAACCTGCATGGCGGCGCTCACCTCGCTGCGCGCGCCCTGCCAGTCGATCGCGATGCGCCGCACCGCGACATCGAGGAGGAAGAGCACCGCCGCGATGATGGCGAAGAGGTCCCACATGCGCCGCTGGCTCTCGGGCACGGGCAGCCCGGCGCGCTCGAACGCGTCGATCCCCTGCGGCGCGGAGAGCGCGAGGATGCGGCCACCGGTCTTGTCGGCGATCTGCTCGAGCAGCGCGCGGTTGTCGCGCACGGTGCGGAACTCCTTGGGATACGGCACGCTCACCGACGCCTGCACGGTCGCGCGGCGACCATCCTCGGCGCGGCCGAGGCTGAAGTTCACGAGGTACGCACCCGCCTCGGCGACGGGGAACTCCGCGCGCCAGCGCCCGGGACCGGTCTGCACCACATTGAGGGGCGTGACCTCGCCGTCGGGACCGATCGACGCGCCCTCGGGATCGAGGTTGTTCGCGAAGCCGCCGCCCTTGTCGGTCGCCTCGAGCTCCGCGATCGCGGTCTCGCCCTCGACGCGCGTGCGCACGCTCGCGTTGCTCGGCACCGCGGGGCGCAGCAGCCAGCGGATCGACTGCTCCCAGAAGGCGCGGTACTCGCCCCAGCTCGCCCACGCGCTCGTCCAGCGCGCGCCCGCGTCGGAGGTGAACGCGATCGAACGGCCAAGGCCGTGGTTCCACCAGGCGTAGATCGGGTCGACGCCCTCCTCGGTCGGGTTCGCGATCTGCACCTGCGCCAGGCCCTCGCGCGGCACCGTGAGGATGTAGCCCGAGAGCCCGGGCACGCCGTCGAACCCGCGCAGCGGGCCGGCGGTCGACGCCGTGATGCGCGGCGCGAAGTCGCCCTCGACCAGCAGCGAGCGCGACACGACCGCGGCCTCCTTGGTGAAGATCTTCGGCAGCTGCTTCGGGTTGGTGACCTCGTAGAAGCGCCCGCCGGTCGTCTCGGCGGCGTACTTCATGTTCACGTAGTCCTGCTGCGTGCCGTGGCCGGAGACCATCACGGTGGTGATCGTGATCCTCGACGCGATGCAGCGGTCGAGCGTCGCCTTGGTCGGCGGCGCGGGGTCGCCGTCGGAGATGATGATGATGTGGCGCTGGCCGGCCTTCGACTC
>JBMOGJ010000169.1:0-4570 GCA_049318425.1 Phycisphaerales bacterium
ACGGCCACCTCTACGAGATGCGCCGCACGCTGCGCCGCCACCACGACCTGCGCGGGGACGAGTTCCCCGGGGTCGACGACATCCTCGCGCAGTTCGATCCGTCGCCCGATCTCTCGGAGCAGCTGTACAAGCAGAAGATCGCGCACCTCTGCCTGCTGAACTTCGCGCGGCCGACGCTGGCGACGATGCTCCGGGAAGGCCCCGCGTGGGATGACGCCGGCTGGGCCGCGGCGCGCGTCGCGCTCAACTTCGGGCCGCGCATTCCCGTCGAACTCGCCGACCGCGCGCGCAAGACCTCGTTCGAGTCGGGCAAGTTCGTGAGCCACTTCCATGTGCCCGTGGGCGGCATGGTCGATGCGAACGGCAAGCGCTGGTTCGAGGCCGACCGCAAGCTCATCGCGCACTGGCTGGTGCGCGAGGAGATCAAGGCGGGCTACGGCGACCAGGACGGCCTCCACAAGCAGCGCGCGCTGTCGTGGGTCATGGCGCGCCACATCGACGGCACCATCCCGAAGCGGGTGATGTCGGGCGAGGAGAAGCGCGACTGGAATCCCGCGAAGAACACGGTCGCCGGCGGCGATCCGGGCGAACTGCTCGGCCTCGAGCGCTACGAGCACTGGATCGCGAACTTCCGCATGGCGCGCGAGTTCGACCCGCTCTACCCCGACGAGCCGAGCGCGATCGCCCGCAAGTTCGCGCTCGAGCGCGAGATGCCCGAGGCCGAGGTCGAGAAGCTGATGACCGACCTGCTCGACGCGCCCGTCCGCAAGGACCTCGCGGCGTTCATGTCGAAGCGCCTCGGCCGCGCGCTGGAGCCATTCGACATCTACTTCGACGACATCGCCGAGGCCAAGCCGGCGACCGAGATGAACGCGGCGGTGAAGTCGCGCTTCGCCCACGTGAAGGAGCTGGAGGCGAAGCTGCCGACCGTGCTCCGCGAGCTCGGGTTCAGCGATCAGGACGCGGACTTCCTGGGCACCCACATCCGCGTCGAGGTGTGCAAGGGCGCCGGTCACGCGATGCGCCCCTACCTCGAGGGCTACGGCGCCTGGCTGCGCACCTCGAGCCTCGACCACGAGCTCGGCTGGGATGGCTTCGACACCGCGATGCACGAGCTCGGGCACAACCTCGAGCAGCTCTGCTCGACCTACTTCGTGAGCCGACCGGCGCTGCGGGGCGTGCCGAACACGGCGTGCACCGAGGCATTCGCGTTCCTCTACCAGTCGCTGGCCAAGCGCGTCCTCGGGCTCGAGGACGCCGCGGCCGCGGAGCGCCAGTTCGCCATCGACTCGGTCGCGACCATGCTCTCGGCGTGTCAGATCGCCGGGCCGTCGCTGCTCGAGCTCCGCACCTGGCGTTGGCTCTACGCCCACCCCGATGCGACCCCGGCCGCCCTCCGCGAGGAGGTCCTGCGGATCGCCGCCGACCTGTGGACGCGCTTCTACGAGCGCGACTTCGGCCCCGATAACTACCACATCCTGGCGGCGTACCAGCACATGATCGCCCACCCGCTCTACCTACCCGACTACACGCTCGGCCACATGATGAGCCACCAGATCCGCTCCTACATGCGTGGGAAGCACCTCGCCGCCGAGACCAAGCGCATCACCTCGCTCGGGTGCCTGACCCCCGACCTGTGGATGCGGAAGGCCGTGGGAGCGCCGGTTTCACCCGCCCCGTTGGCCCAGGACGCCGCCGAGGGCCTTCAGCGACTTGCGTAACCCACTGCTGAGTCCGTTCTTCTTGCGCAAAGAGTCGGGGCGTTTCGTCTCTTCTCGGTGAGAGGAGGCGACCCTAGGGCGGTCGTCTGCCGATATCGCAACCTGCGATGCGCGATCGAGAAGTGAACTCCCAGGCATCAAAACAGCCCGCCCAGAAGCGCGACTCGTTTCCAGCGACGCAGCGCGGGTGGCTCGTTGCCCAGTTGGGCCAAGGTAGCCAAGGGATTTCCCGAATCAACGCGTACGTCATGGAGACCTACACCGAGCCCCTCGGCAACTATGTCGCGGGGTCGAGCTTCCGGTCGCTGGGCACACCGAAGGACCTGGTTTCAGGCTTCTTCGCCTCGCGACTCGCTCAGTCGGCGTATTTCGAGAAATGGATCGACAGCGGCCTGCCCTTGCGCCGCTGGTTGATCAACGGGTTCCTCTTCTTCCTTCAGGAAGAGGCCCGTCGGAGGAAGGCCGAGAGGATCGACACCCTCTCGGGCGAGTCCTCGGTGGAGCCTGTGGCCGACGCGACGAGCGCCGGTGACGAGTTCGACCGGGTCTGGGCCGCCTCGATGGTGCGGAGCGCCGCAAGCTCCGCCCGAGATCGATGCGTCCAGGAGGGATTCGAGACGCATTGGGACATGTTCGAGAAGCACTTCGTCGGCGGCGCCTCGTACGCCGACATCGCGGAGAGCTTCTCGGTGACAGGCGGGCAAGCGGCGAGCATGGTGCGGACCGCGAGCATCCGATTCAGACAGGCGGTCGTCGACCTGCTCCTCAAGGACGGCGCGACCGAAGACGAGCTCGACGACGAGATCGGGCGACTCATGCGGGCGCTTCGGCCGGGTGGCTGAAGCCCCCGCCAGCGAAGAACACTTTCCGACGACGAACGACCAGAACTTCCGACCCCACCGACTCCCGATCGATCATGACCTCCCTCGCCGACCCATCCTCAAGCCTGCGGCTGCTCGCCGCCCTCGGAGACGAGACGGATCCCGTCCTCGTCCAGGTGGTGGATCGGGCGCGGCGCGGTGACGGCCTGCTGCCCTCGAAGGCGGCGCTGGAGGCTGGTCCGCTGTCCGAGGCGGGCGATGCGGTCGAGCTGTTCTGCCTTGGATACGCCGAGCGCGAGGACTACCTGCTGGCGCTGGCCGCCTGCGAGGCGATGTCGGCGACCGGCACCGCCGCCGAGCGCGAGCTTGCGGCGACCTCGATCGCGGTGCTGGAGGCGAGCTCGATCGTCTACCGGGGCCGGCTGCTGGTGTCGCGGACCGAACGCGAGGCCGACGCGCGCCTGGCCCACGCGGCCACGGCCCTGCGCGGCGGCTGGGCGCGTCTGGTCGCGAGTGCGATGCGTGCGCGCGTCGCGCGGCAGAGCGCGTGATGGCAGAGCGCGTGATTACGCGCTGAAGCTGCTTCCGCAACCGCAGGTCGACGTCGAGTTCGGGTTGTTGAACACGAAGCCCGAGCCCATGATCTCATCCTTGTAGTCGATCACGGTGCCGTTGAGGTAGAGGTAGCTCTTCGGGTCGCAGACGACGGTGACCGTGAAGGTCTCGCCGCCGCTGGCGGTCGCCGTGGCGGTGCCTCCGCCGTTCGACGACTCGCCGAGCGCCGCGGTCGAGACCGCCGGCGTGCGGTTGTAGGTGAAGCTCCAGGCCTCGTCGGAGTCCTTCTGGACCTCGGTGAGGTCGAGGGTGTAGTTGAAGCCGGAGCAGCCGCCGCCCTTGACGCCCACGCGGAGCTTCATGGTCGAGGCTTCGAAGCCGTGTTCCTGGATGATCTGGTCGATGCGGCGGGCCGCGAGTTCGGTGACGGTGACAGGCATGGTGGTTCGTCCGTTCAGTGGGCGGTGGCTTCGGCCGCGGTTCCGGCGGCGACACCGTTCTTCTTCTTGTAGTCGGCGATGGCGCTGCGGATCGAGTCCTCGGCGAGGACCGAGCAGTGGATCTTCACCGGCGGGAGGCTGAGCTCCTCGACGATCTGGGTGTTCTTGATCGCGAGCGCGTCGTCGATCGACTTGCCCTTGATCCACTCGGTGGCGAGCGAGCTCGACGCGATGGCCGAGCCGCAGCCGAAGCACTTGAACTTGGCGTCCTCGATGACGCCCTGCTCGTTCACCTTGATCTGGAGCTGCATGACGTCGCCGCACTCGGGCGCGCCGACGATGCCGACGCCGACGTCCTTGCGGACCGCCACTTCCTTGGAGGTGCCGAAGCTGCCGACGTTGCGGGGATGCTGGTAGTGGTCGATGACCTTGTCGCTGTAGGCCATGGTCGTGTGTCCTCTTCAAAGCGCGTCTTCCGCGCGGGGTTACTGAGTTTGCTCACCATTCAGGATCCGGCGAGTACTTCGCCGGATCCGTGAAGCTCGCCTCAGGATTCGGAGAGTCCTTCTCCGAATCCGTGAAATCACCGGCATTGATTGGCGGCCTTGCCGCCAATCAATGCGTTTGCCACTCGATCTTGCTGACGTCGATGCCTTCCTTGTGGAGGTCCCACAGCGGGCTCATCGTGCGCAGGTGGTTGACGGCCTTGACGATGCCCTCGATCGCGTAATCGACCTCCTCCTCGGTCGACCAGCGGCCGAGCGAGAGGCGGAGGCTCGAGTGCGCGAGCTCGTCGCCGACGCCGAGGCTCTTGAGCACGTAGCTCGGCTCGAGGCTGGCGCTGGTGCACGCCGAGCCCGACGAGCAGGCGATGTCCTTGATGCCCATGAGCAGCGACTCGCCCTCGACGAAGCCGAAGCTGATGTTGAGGATGTGCGGCACGCGGCGCTCGAGATGGCCGTTGACCTGCGTGACCTCGAGGCGAGACGAGAGCTCGCGCTCGAGCTTGCGGCGCAGGTTGAGCAGGCGCTCG
>JBMOGJ010000170.1:0-4452 GCA_049318425.1 Phycisphaerales bacterium
CGGTCTTGAGGTCGCGGATGTACAGGTCGCCGTCGCCCGACTCGAGCGAGCAGAACAGGAGGAAGCGGCCGTCGGGCGAGACGCTGCCCTCGGCGACGTACGCCTTGCCGTCGCCCTCGAGGACGCGCAGCGACTCCGTGCTGCCGTCGGCCTTGGCGAGGTCGACCTCGACGATGCGGGTCTCGGGCGGGAACGCCCACCGGTAGCGCGAGGTGCCGCGCTGGTAGCCCGGCGTGTTCTCGGCGGTCGGCGCGCCGATCGTCGATGCGAAGAGTGCGACGTTCGGCTTCGTGGGATGGAACCAGCCGCAGGTGTTGGCGCTGCCCTTGGGCGAGATGCGGCGGATGTTCGTCACGCCGGTGATGTCGCCCGCGCCGTCGGAGACGACGTCGCAGACATACATCGCATAGAAATCCTCGGGGTCGCTGCCGTCGGTCGGCCGCTCGACCGCCTGGAAGATGATGCGGCGCGCGTCGGGCGAGAAGTACGCCTCGCCGGCCTTGATGAACCGGTCGGAGAAGGTCAGCTGCCGCGCACCGGTCACGCCGGGTTCGGAAGCGGGGTTCTCGATCGTGACGACCGCGGGTGGTTCCGCCGGCGCGGCCTCGGTCGACTTCGGCTCGGCGCAACCCGAGAGGGCCAGACCCAGAAGTGCACACGGGGCGGCGATCGGGGCGGTGGCGAGCAGGATGGCGACGACGCTGGCGTTCCGAATCGACATGGGGCGGTTAGTGTAGCCGTCCCCGTGACGGATCTCGGCTACTCGGTCCTGTTCTTCGACCCGTTCCTCGTCGTGTGCGACAAGGGCTCGGGGCTGCTGTCGGTGCCGGGCATCGGACCGGAGAAGGCCGACTGCCTCGTGGCGCGCCTGCAGCGTGATTTCGCGGGTGCGCGCATCGTCCACCGGCTCGACCGCGACACGTCGGGCGTGATCGTGCTGGCGCGGGATGCGGAGACGCACCGGACGCTGTCCATGTCGTTCGAGGCGCGGCGCGTCGACAAGACCTACGAGGCGCTGGTGGCCGGACATGTCGCGCGCGATCGCGGCGTGGTCGACCTGCCGCTCCGCAAGGAGGCGCTGGGCAGCGCGCGGCAGATCGTGCATCCGACCGAGGGCAAGCCGAGCCTGACGGAGTACGAGGTGCTCGAACGCGGTCGCGATGGAGGCTCGGGTGGCGAAGGCACCGGCTTGGCTGGAGGCAGCACGGCTTGCGAAGGCGGCGCGGCCTTCGAAGGCGGCACCTCTTGCGAAGGCGGCGCTGGGCGCGACGGCTTCGCGTGGACCCGCGTGCGGCTGACGCCGCGCACCGGTCGCAGCCACCAGCTGCGGGTGCACATGCTGGCGCTCGGTCACGCGATCCTCGGCGACGATCTCTACGCCGAGGGTGCGGCACGCGAGGCCCGCACGCGGCTCTGCCTGCACGCGCACACGCTGGCGTTCGACCACCCGCGCACGGGCGCGCGACTCGCCTTCACCGCGCCCTGCCCGTTCTGACCGGTGCCTGGCACCAACCTGGCACCAACCAGGCACGCCCATAGAGCAGGTGCCAGGCACGAACCAGGCACCGTCCTGGCACGGTCATGGCACGGTTTGGGCGCTATGGCGTCAGCGGCCGGCGAGGAGTGCGGCGGCCTCGACCGCAAGGCGCGCGGTCTGACCATCGCGGTCGGCCTCGGGGTTGACCTCGACCACCTCGATCGCGGTCACGCCCGCGTGGCGACCGATGCGGCGGAGCAGCGACTCCGCCTCGGCCCACGCGAGTCCACCATCGACGAGGCAATCGACGCCGGGCGCGACGCTCGGGTCGAGGCTGTCGAGGTCGAAGCTCACGCTCACGCGCCCGTCACGCCCGCCGGCGATCGCGAGCGCCTCCTCGGCGACGGCAAGCGACCCGCGGCGCCGGATCTCGTCCGGCGTGATCACGCGGCAGCCGAGGCGGCGGACGATCTCGTGCTCGCCCTCGTCGATGTCGCGCGCGCCCACGAAGACCGTGCGCGCCGGATCGCGCAGCCCGCCCTCGACGACCTGGCGGAACGGCGGAACATCGAGCCCGTGCACGGCCGCGAGCATCATGCCGTGGAGGTTGCCCGAGGGCGTGGTCTCCATCGTGTTCGAGTCGGTGTGCGCGTCGATCCAGATGATCCCGGGCGGCTCCCAGCCGAGCCGCCGCGCGTGCCGACCGACCGCCGCCTGCGTGGCCGCGCCGAGCGAGTGGTCGCCGCCGAGGACGCACGGCAGCGCACCCCGCGCGAGCGCCGCCTCGACCGCGCTGCGCAGCTCGAGCGAGAAGCGCTCGACCTCCGCGCACAGCGCGACGCCGGGATCGCGACCGGGCGTCCGCTCGACCTCGCGCGCGACGAGGTCGCCGAGATCGCGCAACCCATCGGCATCGCGCGCGACACCGAGCCGCCGCGCGAGACCCGCATCGCGGATCGCGACCGGTCCGCGCGCGGTGCCGCGGCAGCGGCCACCGAGGCCAAGCCGCGCGCCGATCAGTTCGATCCCCCGAGGTGTCATCGTCTGCGTCCCCCGCCGCCGCCCGCGCCGCCACGGCGGGCGCGCGGCCGGTCCTTCAGCTCACCGTCGCCGGTGACGACATACGAGAGATCGTCGTCGCCACCCACCGACGCATCGGGACCGCCCGACACGATCTGCGCGATGCCGCCCGAACCCTGCTCGGCGCCGTCGAGCACGACCAGCGGCTTGCCCCAGCCGTCGAGCACCGGCTCGCCCGCACCGAGCACGCTGCCCGCGCTTCGGCCGGCCTTCACCGCCTCGGCCACGCGGCGGGCGAGCGTCTCGGCCGCGGCGCGCGTGGTGGCGCGCTTCTCGGCGTTCTGCGCGGCGCGCATCGGGTTGTCACCGCGGTCGGACGGCTCGACCTCGAAGGTGTCGCGCTGGATCTCCTGCGGATACGCGTTGTCGGACGGATCGCGATCCGCGGTCTGCCGCCGGCGGTCGAGCTCGACGCGCACGATCTCCCGCTCGGTCACGAACAGCTTCGAGGCCTCGGCGCCGCCGGCGTAGCGCCAGACCTCGGCGGGAAGGGTCACATCCTCCGTCGTGCCGTCGCCGAAGGTCAGCGTCAGCGGCATCGGCGTCGGGACGCCCTCGTTGTTGCGGAAGCGCACGATCGTGAACGACAGCGTCGTCTTGAGCAGCTCCGCGTCGCGCTCGCCGAGGCGCGCGACCAGCCGGCGGAAGCGCTCGCGGTCGTCCTGCGTCACGTCGAGCTCGTCGAAGGTCGCGTAGAAGTCGAGGAGCTCGGGGAACCGGTCGGCGCGCACGGCGAGCGACTCGTTGCGCTCCTCGCTGAGCGTCCGGGGACGAGCGTCGCGCTCGGCCTTCTTCGCACCCTTCGAGACCTCGGGAGCGCGGGTGTCGAGCGTGTAGCGCGTCACCTTCTCGATCGAGACGTCGACGGAGCGCGTCGAGTAGAACCAGCCGCGCCAGAACCAGTCGAGGTCGACGCCGGACGCGTCCTCCATCGAGCGGAAGAAGTCCGCCGGCTCCGGGCGCCGGAACGCCCAGCGGCGGCAGTACTCGCGGAACGCGAAGTCGAACAGCTCGCGCCCGAGGACGGTCTCGCGCAGCACGTTGAGCGCCGTCGCGGGCTTCGCGTAGGCGTTCGGTCCGAGCCGCCGGACGCTCTCGGAGTTCGTCATGATCGGCTCCTGCGCGTCGCTCGTCATGTAGTCGATGATCTTCTCCGGCTCGCCGCGGCCGGACGGGTACTTGCGCTGCCACTCCTGCTCGGCGAGGTACTGGCAGAAGGTGTTGAGGCCCTCGTCCATCCAGGTCCACTGCCGCTCGTCGGAGTTGATGATCATCGGGAACCAGTTGTGCCCGACCTCGTGGATCACGACGCCCACCAGGCCCCACTTGGTCCCGGCCGAATACGTGCCGTCCTTCTCCGGCCGCGGGCCGTTGAAGGAGATCATCGGGTACTCCATGCCGCCGACCGGGCCGTTCACGCTGATCGCGACGGGGTACGGATACGGATACGCGTGGCGCGAGTACGAGTCGATGGTGTGCGCGACGGCGTGCGTCGAGAAGCGGCTCCACAGCGGCTCGGCCTCGATCGGGAAGTAGCTCATCGCGAGCGCGGCGCGGTCGGTGCCGGGAACGGGCGCCTTCGCCGCGTCCCAGAGGAACGCCGCGCTCGCCGCGAAGGCCACGTCGCGCACGTTCGTCGCCGAGAAGCGCCAGGTCTTGGTGCCCTTCGGCGCGGCGGCGCGGTTGGCGGCGGCCTCCTCGGGGGTCGTGATGAAGCGCGGCGCCTCGTCTGCGCGCGCCGCGGCGAGGCGCTCGCGCTGCGCCTCGGTGAGGACGTCGCGCTCGTTCTGCAGCTCGCCGGTGGCCGCGACGGTCCAGGTGTCGGGCACGGTCACGGCGAGCGTGTAGTCGCCGAACTCGAGCGCGAACTCGCCCTGGCCGAGGAACTGCTTGTG
>JBMOGJ010000171.1:0-4408 GCA_049318425.1 Phycisphaerales bacterium
CCGGCGCCGACCGCCTGCGCAAGGGCCGCTTCGAGCTCGCCGACGGCGGCACGCTGCTGCTCGACGAGATCAGCGAGATCCCGCCGGACCTGCAGGCGAAGCTCCTGCGCGTCCTCCAGGAGAAGAGCTTCGAGCGCGTCGGCTCGAGCGTGGCGCAGAAGGCCGATGTCCGCATCATCGCGACCACCAACCGCGACCTCGCCCGCGAGGTCGACGCCGGGCGCTTCCGCGGCGACCTCTACTTCCGACTCAACGTCCTGCCGATCCGCATGCCCGCGCTGCGCGACCGCGTGAGCGACGTCGCCGAGCTCTCCGAGCACTTCCTCGCGCTCGTCGCCGACCGCGAGGGCGGCAAGCGCAAGAAGCTCGCGAAGGACGCGCTCGCGCTCTTCGAGGAGTACGCCTGGCCGGGCAACGTGCGCGAACTGCAGAACCTCTGCGAGCGCGCCGCGGTGCTCGCCTCGGGCGACGTGATCGGGCCCGACCTCGTCGAGCCCTGGCTGGTGGCGAACGACGTGCCGGTCGCGCCGTCGGCGGCGATCCCCGCGTCGGGCGGCGTCGGCGTGCGCCTCGCGCGCGCGGCCGCGATGGCGGAGGCGCCGATGATCGAGACCTTCGCGTCGACCGCGGCCGCGTCCCTCGCCGGGCATGGCGCCGCCGGTTCGAACGGGCAGCACGCCGCCGCTCCCGCGGGCGACGGCACCGGCATCCCGAGCCTCGTCTGCGACGGCGCGCTGACCCTCGACGAGATCGAGCGGCGCTCGATCGTCGCGACGCTCGAGCGCAACCGCGGGCACCGGCAGAAGAGCGCGAAGGCGCTCGGCATCGGCGTCCGCACCCTCGGACTCAAGCTCAAGAAGTGGAAGGAAGAGTCGCTGGTCCCGCAGGAACTCTGAGCGCGCGGCGCCAGGGTCCTGAAGCCGGGTCCCGAAGCCGGGTCCCGAAGCCCGGCCCGCACCCCGGCCCGCGTCGGAGCACGCACCATGATCGACGGATTCCTCGGTTCATCCTCGCTTCCCGCCCTCGAGCGCTCGCTGCAGTTCATGTCGGCGCGGCAGCGGCTGCTCGTCGGCAACCTCGCGAACGCCGACACGCCGGGCTTCCGCCCGACCGACGTCGATCCGCGCGAGTTCCAGGCGGCGCTCCGCGACTCGCTCGAGTCCGGGCAGCTCACCGAGCAGGGGAGCCTCGCCTTCGACGACGCGGCCCCGGTGCGCTTCGGCGAGTCGGGCGTCGAGCTCAAGCCCGAGGTGCTGGCCGACAACATCCTCTTCCACGACGGCAACGACCGCAGCGTGGAACGGCTTCTGCAGAGGGTCACGGAGAACGTGTACGCCTTCCGGGCCACCTCCCAGCTGCTGCGGAACCAGTTCGAGTTGATCAACACGGCGATCCGCGAGCGACCGTGATCGCTGCCCGAGCCCTTCCTCCAGGACCCTGACCCATGTTCGGAATGCTCGACATCTCCACATCCGCCCTGGTCGCCCAGCGGACGCGCCTCGACGCCATCTCGGCGAACCTCGCGAACGCGGAGGTCAAGGTCAACCCGAAGTCGCCGACCGCCTTCTCGGAGCGGGTGGTGGAGTTCGCCCCCGGCGACCCGGTCAGCGGCGACCCGAACGGGGTGCATGTCGCGGGCATCACGCCGCGGCGCGACTTCCGCTCGGTCTACGCCCCCAACGACCCGGCCCGCGACGAGAACGGCTACGTCTGGTACCCGAACATCGACCCGGTGGCCCAGCAGGCCAACGGCATGATGGCCGCGCGCGCCTACGATGCGAACCTCGCCGCCGTCGAGGCGACCAAGGCGATGTTCGACGCCTCGCTGCGGATCATCGCCTGAGCCGTCCGGGGGCTTCCGGCCCCGCCGCGGCCAAAGTTGGCACGCCGTATGCTGAATGACCGACGAGGAGACAGGCCATGATCGATCCACTCGGCATCGTCACACGCGTCAACGCCCAGCAGCCCGCCATCGCGCGGCCGCAGCAGGCGTCGGGTGCCGACTTCAAGCAGGAACTGCTCGACGAGCTCCGCAAGGTCAACGAGATGCAGCAGGACGCGTCCAACGCGACCAACGACCTGCTCACCGGCCAGCGGGACGACATCGAGGGCGTGCTCATCGCCACCCAGAAGGCCGATTCGGCGTTCCGGATGCTCGTCGCCCTGCAGAACAAGGTCGTCGGCGCCTACGACGAGGTCAAGAACATCCGCGTCTGACTCCGGCGGTCGTCTCGCCGGGCCCGCCCGGCCCGCGCCGACCGCGCGCAGGAACCGCGCGCACGAGGCGCAAAGCGCGCTGCGAGGCGCAATCCTTGCTGCCTGAAACACATTCCTGCCGATGAGCATTCTCTGACCGCGTGACGCCAGGATGGCGTTCCTACGCAACGGCATGGAGGCCATCGCGTGCAGGCAATCCGAAACACCCTCGAGCTCGTCCGTACCCGCATGGCGGGGCTGCCGGCGTCGGCGAAACTGCTCGCCTTCAGCCTGGTGGTCATCGTGGCGCTCGGCCTGTTCCTGGTCGCGCAGTGGAGCGCCAAGACCGACAGCGTGCCCTTCGCCGTCGTCCCCACGGCCTACGAGGAGGCCCGCCAGTTCCTCGTCACCCGCGGCGTCGCCTACGAGGAGAAGAACGGCAAGCTCATGGTGCCCGTCGAGAACCACGCCGACCTGCTGTCGGGCTTCGCCCAGCAGGGCGGCGGCGGCGAGATCGACTGGAACGAGCTGGTGCCCGCCGATCCCTTCGCGACCGAGGGTGAGCGCAAGCAGCGCCTGCTGCTCGTCACGCAGTCGGTGCTCGGCAAGGTCATCGCCGGCTTCCGCAACGTGAAGAGCGCGACCGTCATCATCGCGCCGAAGGTCGCGGGGCCGCTCGGTTCGGCGCGCAACGCGCAGTCGGCGAGCGTCACCGTCGCGATGCGCACCGGGCAGCTCGCGCCCGAGCAGGTCGACGCGATCGCCGCGATGGTCGCGGGCACGCAGGCGGGCATGAAGCCGGAGAACGTGTCCGTCACCGACGGCTCGCAGGCGTACCGCACCAGCTTCGGCAAGGGCGCGGCGAGCGGCGAGAACCTCGAGCACTCGCTCAAGGTCGCCGACGCGGTCCAGGGCCGCATCGCCACCGTCCTGTCGTGGCTGTCGGGCGTGCGCATCGCGGTGAACGCGCAGGTGCTCACCACCGAGCGCACCGACATCACCACCGAGGTCAAGGAGGCGATCGTCGCCCCGATCAGCGAGGTGAGCTCGACCACCGAGACAAAGGGCGCGACCGCCGCGCGCGAGCCCGGCGTGGTGCCGAACACCGGCCTCTCGCTCGGATCCTCCTCGGGCGGCGGCTCGCAGAGCGCCACCGAGCGCAGCGAGAACAAGTACGCGCCCAAGTTCCCGAGCACGAGCCGCACCGAGCACGACCAGACGGGCTACCCGACCAAGATCGACGTGAGCATCGCGGTGCCGTGGAGCTACTTCGTCAAGGTCTGGCGCATGCGCAACCCGCAGCCCGCCGACGGCGAGCAGAAGGAGCCCGACATGGCGGCGCTCGACGCGATCCAGGTCGAGGAGATCGCGCGCATCCGCGCGCTCATCGAGCCGCAGATCGCCACCGACGCCTTCGAGGGCGCCAAGAAGGGCGCGGTCGCGGTCACCTGGTTCCCCGACGACGCGCCCACGGCCGCCGAGGCCTCGATGACGGCCGGTCTCGGCGAGCTCGTCCTCGGCGGCGGGGGCGGCGGCACCTTCGGGGGCAGCGGGCTGATCAAGCCGATCGGCCTCGGCCTGCTCGCGGTCGTGAGCCTCCTCTTCATGTTCAACATCGCGAAGAAGGCCTCGGCGCGCGAGGAGCTCCCCACCGCGGAGGAGCTCGCCGGCGTGCCGCCCAAGCTCGAGTCCGACGACGCCGAGATCGTGGGCGAGGCCGACGAGGCGACGCCCGCGCTCGAGGGCATGGAGCTCGACGACGAGAGCCTGCGCCGCGCGCAGATGCTCGAGCAGCTCAACGAGCTCGCCGACCGCGAGCCCGCCGAGATCGCGGGCATCCTGCGGCGCTGGATGCGCACCACCGCCTGAACCGAAGGGCACGACCGACACCGCCCTCCGCGCCGGCGCGCGGGGGACGCACGAAGGATTCCGACCATGGCCTACCGCCCCGGCATGAAGCTCCCGAAGTCCGCCGATGAACTCGACGGCGTGCTGAAGAGCGCCATCCTGCTCCTGCTGCTCGACGCCGACAGCGCCGGCAAGCTCCTCAAGGAGCTGCCGACCGAGGTCGTCGAGGAGGTCACGCGCGCGCTCGCGGCCCTCGGCGACGTGCCGACCGAGCTCGGGCAGGAGGTCATCAGCGAGTTCTACTCGCTCGCGATGGCGCAGGGCTACGTGCGCGAGGGCGGCCTCGACTACGCGCGCACCCTGC
>JBMOGJ010000172.1:0-4335 GCA_049318425.1 Phycisphaerales bacterium
GTGCTGCTCGGCTTCGCGCCGGCCATCTGGGCGTACCAGTCGATCCACATCCTCACGCGCGCCTTCTACGCGCTCAAGAAGCCGATGACGCCGGTGCGCATCGCCGTCGCGATGGTCGTGCTCAACCTCTGCCTCAACATCGCGCTCATCTTCACGCCGCTGCGCGAGGCGGGGCTCGCCTGGTCGACCTCGGTCTGCGCGGTGATCCAGGCGGCCGTCCTCGCGCGGGCGCTCGCGCGCGAGGGCCGCGCGCTCGGCGTGCACGCGCCCGCCGGCGGTGCGCAGGGCGGGGGGCGTGCGCCGCTCGCGCGCGTGCTGCTCACCCCCGACGTGGTCGCGGGCGTCGGGCGCTCGCTGGTCGCCGTGGCGGCGATGGGAGCCGCGGTGGCGGGGGTGGGGCTCGTCGTGCCGACGGGTGCGCGTCCCGCCGAGATGGCGATCGCGCTGGTCGCGAAGGTCGGCGTGGGCGCGGGCGCGTATCTCCTGGTCGCGGCGCTCCTCCGGATGGACGAACTCGACTGGGCGGCGGGTCGCCGGCTGCCGTTCCTGCGGCGCGCCGCGCGCGGATAACGCGTTCCGATATCGCCCGCGCGCGCCCCGGCGGCATCGGGTGAAAGCGCCAACCCCATTTCAGCGACGCCCGAAAAGCGTCGATTTCCACCGACGGAGGCTCAAGCTTCAGATGGTGGATCTCTCTTCACTCGACCCCAGCAAGCTCGGCACGAGCGACACCCTCGCACTCCTCACGGAGGTCGAGAAGTCGCTCGCCAAGCTCCGTGAACGCGCCGGCGACGACGTCGAGCGCGCCGAGGAGGCCGCACGCCTCTCGCGCGAGATGAAGTCGCTCGAGGACGAGCGCGCCACCCTGCTCGAGCGGCATGTCGCGCTCGAATCGCAGCTCGCGCAGGCGCGCGCCGCGGCCGCGTCGTTCGAGTCGCAGCTCGCGGATTCGCGCGTGAGCGCCGGCAGCTTCGAGCACCAGCTCGGCGAGTCGCGTGCCGCGAACAGCCGCCTCGAGTCGCAGTTCAACACCGCGCGCGACAAGGCCAAGCAGCTCGAGGCCGAGCTCGCGCGCACCAACAAGAACGCCGGCGCGCTCGCCGCGGAGGTCAAGGATCTCCGCGCCAAGGCCGCCACGCTCGAGTCGCAGCTCACCGACGCACGCCGCGGCTCGCAGCGGCTCGAGTCCGAACTCACCGACAGCCGCAAGGGCTCGCAGCGCGCCGAGGCCGAGCTCGCCGAGAGCCGCAAGAACGCGAGCAAGCTCGAGGCCCAGCTCGCCGAGACCCGCAAGGCCGTCGCGAAGGGCGCGGGCGAACTCACCGAGGCCCGCGCCGCGGGCACCCGGCTCGAGACCGAGCTCGCCGCGGCGCGCACCTCCGCCGCGCAGTTCGAGTCGCAGTGGAACACCGCCCGCGACGCCGTCCGCGCGCTGGAGACGCAGCTCGCCGAGGCGCGCACCGCCGGCCAGCAGCTCGAGCGCCAGCTCACCGATTCGAACGCCGCGTCGGAGAAGCTCCGCAACGAGCTCAACGACAGCAAGTCCGCCGCCGCCCGCGCGCAGAAGTCCCTCGAGGACGCGCTCGCCAAGGCCGGCGCCGAGGCCACGCGGCTCAAGTCCGAGCTCGACCGCTCGACGGGAGCGCTCGCCCAGGCGAAGTCGGAGCTCGCGAAGGCGACCGCCGACCTCGGCAAGTCCGGCGCGGATCTCGCGCAGTCGGGCAGCGAGCTCGCGAAGGCGAACTCCGAGCTCTCCGGCGCCAAGTCGGAGCTCGCGCGCACGGGCGCGGAGCTCGGCAAGGTGAGCGCCGAGCTCAACAAGGCCAAGTCCGAGCTCGGCAAGTCGAACAGCGATCTCGCGCGCACCAGCGCCGACCTCAGCAAGGCGAGCGCCGCCCTCAACAAGGCGAGCGCCGAGCTCACCACCGCGCACGGCCAGCTCAACGCCGCCGGCGCCGAGCTCCGCCGGACCACCGCCGAACTCACCGACGCGAACGCGCGCCTCGCCGCGGCGAACGCCGAACTCGCCGCCGCGAACTCGACCCGCGCCACGCTCGAGGCCGAGCTCGCAGACGCCGAGGCGTTCTCCAGCCAGTTCGCCGGCGAACTCACCACCGCGAAGAGCGCCGCGCAGAAGCTCGAGCAGGAGCTCGCCGCGGCGCGCTCCTCCGCGAAGACCTCGATCGAGAAGCTCGAGCGCGAGCTCACCGACGCGAAGGGCGCCGCAGCGAAGGCCAGCTCCGAACTCGCGGCCGCCGTGCAGGCGGCGCGCACGCAGGCCAGCAGCGGCGACGGCGAGCTCCGTGCCACCCGCCAGTCCGTCGCCACGCTCGAGGGCGAGGTCGCGGCCGCGCGCAAGGCCGCCGACCAGCTCCAGCACCAGCTCGAGGCCGCGCGCGACACCACGGTGCGCTTCGAGGAGGCGCTCCGCAAGGTCGAGGGCGAGCGCAACGACGCCGAGGAACTCGCGCGTCTGTCCGAACAGGAGTGCCGCCGCTTCGAGACCGAGTGCCAGCGGCTCGAGAGCGAGTGCGGCCGGCTCGAGTCCGAGTGCCAGCGCCTCGACGGCGAGCTTGCCCGCGTGCGCTCGGAGTCGAGCGCGATCCGCAGCGGCTCCGACGAGGGCCAGCGTCGCGCGGTCGAGGCCGCCCTCGCGACCCAGCAGTCCGCCGCCCGCGAGGCGCTCGAGCAGGAGCGCGCCCGCCTCGCCTCGCTCGAACGCGAGCGCGACGCCGCGCGCGAGTCCGCATCCGCGGTCGAGGCCCGCCTCGCGAGCATCACCGCGCTCGCCGACACGCAGGCCGAGCAGATCCTCGCGCTCGAGCAGCAGCTCTCCGACACGCGCGCCGCGCTCGACGAGATCCGCGCCCACGCCAACGCCAACACCGGCGACGGTCCGTCGCTCGCGGAGATCGAGGCGCTCGCAGAGACCCGCGTCACCGAGATGCTCCAGCCCAAGCTCGAGCAGCTCTCGCAGGTCGCGTCGTTCCTCCGCACCCGCCGCGAGCGCCTGACCGCGCTCCGCCTCGGGCTCAAGCGCAAGGCGAAGATGCTCAAGGCGCAGTCCGCCGCGATGCGCGCGGCCCCGGCCGGCGCGTCCGCCACCGGCGGCGGCGCCAGCGCGCCGGTCGCCGAGATCGAGGCGCAGCGCCAGGAGCTCGCGCGCGAGCGCCAGGAGATCATGGATCTCCGCGTCATGCTGCACGCCAGCGAGGAGTCGGTCGCGCGCCGCGTCGCCGGCACCCGCTTCATCACCGCCGCCACGCTCGGCTCGGCCATGATCGGCCTCGCCGCGCTCTGCGCCTGGCACGTCTCGGGCGTCATCATGCCCACGCCGGTCCTTGCGACCGTCGAGCTCGATGTCGCGAGCCGCATGAACGACGGCCGCAGCGAGACCGGCCCCGACACGCCCGTCGACGCCGCGCCGATCGCGGCGCTCGTGAAGGAGCGCATCGCCGATCCCGTCTGGGGCGGACTCGTCGCCACCCGCCTCTCCGAGCGCGGCCGCAGCCGCGCCGACAGCGAGGCGCTCGTCCAGAACCTCGGCGAGCGCGTGATCGTGAGCTCCGAGGGCTCGACCGTCCACATCGCCCTGCGCGGCGAGGGCGAGGCCGCCACGCGCACCACGCTCGACGCCATCGCGACCACCGCGGTCGCCGAGGCGAACCGCGACGCCGCGCGCCGCAGCGACTTCCTCAAGGTCGGCATCGCCAACGCGAAGCAGGAGGTCGGACGCACCGTGTTCTCGACCGCCGAGATCATGCCCGACCCGCAGCGCTACGGCCGCGCCGGCGCGATGCTGGGCGGAACCATCCTGCTCTCCGCGGGCATCGTGGGCATCTTCATGATGCTCGCGCGCCGCCCCGCGAAGCCTGCGGAGCCGTCGATCGCGCACGACTGACGCGGCCGCCGCGCCGCGCGCGCGTCGCGACCATCCACGTTCTTATCCACTCGACCCGCGCAGATCCTGCGCGGGTCTTTCTTTCCCGCCCGAATCGCGTGGCATCGGCGAAGTCGCGGTCCGAACGCGCCGATCCCGTCTGCACGCAAGTGCCACGGACCGGCACTGGAAAGGGAAGCCGCCATGCATGGAACCGCACGACTCAGGCTTGTCGGAACCCCGCCTCTCGACGGCATGGAAGAATGCCCGAACGACGACTTTCCGAAGCCGCTTCCCTTTCCCTCGTGCGTCCGCAACCTGCCGCGCCGCGCCTCGGGCCACAGCAAGGCGGGCCAGGACGCGCTCGCCGCGCTCGACCGCATGAACTTCTCGTTCAACGCGCTGCGCGCCGCGCTCGAGGATGACGGCGCGGACGGACCCCGCGCCGCGTAAGC
>JBMOGJ010000173.1:0-4316 GCA_049318425.1 Phycisphaerales bacterium
GAGCGCCGACGACGCGTTCGACGCCTACCTCGCCAAGGCCCGCGAGGAAGGTCTCGTCCAGGGCGAGGTCGCGCCGCCGACACTGCTCGGCTCGCGCGAGCTCGGCAACGGTCAGGGCTTCGAGGTCGTCATCATCCGCCAGGTCATCGAGCGTCGCATTGCTCCCGAGATGTACCGCGTTGCGCCGATGGGGGAGACGGGGCGGCTGCGGCCGGTCGTCATCCGCCCTCGGACGGATCTGGTGCAGTGACGCATCCGACGCGCGCCGACACCGCTCCCCACATCCTGTCTTCACGCTCAGCCCGCACGACCGCATCGGTCATCACGTCGCCCACCACGTCGCCCACCACGTCGCCCGCCACGTCGCCCACCACTTCGGCCGACCCTTCCGTCGCCGAACCACTCCACTCGAGGTCCAGCATGCGCCACGCTCCGCTTCCGTTCCGACTGACCGCCGTCCTCCCCGCCGTCCTGATCGGCATGTCCCTGACCTCGTGCGCGATGGCGCAGGAAGACACGCCGTCGGCCTCCGGTGGCAGCAAGCAGACGTTCTCGTACCAGCGCAGCGAGGGCGAAGGGAAGTCGGTCGAGCTGCGCGTCGAGAACGGCCGCGTCGTGGTGGCGAAGGTGAACGGCCAGTCCATCCCCGCCGACCGCGTCAAGAAGGTCAACGGCGGCTACGACATCGTCGACGCCGAGGGCCGCGTGCTGCAGCATGTCGAGGTCGCGCGTTCGCAGGGCGGCTCTTCCGGTGGTTCGTCCGGCGGCTCGTCGGGCGGGGCAATGGCCGGCACGTCGACATCGACGTCGGGCAACGGCCGCGCGAGCGCCCGCGCCAACGCCGAGACCCGGAGCCGGCTCGATGAGCTGCGCAGGGAGCAGGAGATGATTGAGGACGATGTCGTCCTCGACCGCGCGGTCGAGGGTGCGCGACCGTCGGTCGGCCCCGGTGGCCGCGAGAATCGCCGCGTCGTGATCCGCGGCGACCGCGGCCCGCGCACCATCGCGCCCCGCACCGCGATCGGGACGACCGAGGCCGCCGAGGCGCCCAAGTCGATGATCGGCGTCGGGCTCGGCTCGCCGGACGGCGCGCTGGCGCACCACCTCAAGTTCGACGCGAAGAAGTCGACCATGGTGCAGAGCGTGGTCGAGGGACTGCCCGCGCAGGCGGCGGGTCTCGAGCGCTACGACATCATCGTCGGCGTGAACGGCGGCACCGACGCGTCCACCGCCAACCTCTACAAGGTGCTGCGCGAGGCCGAGCCGGGTGCGAAGATCGCGCTCGACGTCCTGCGCGGCACCGAGACGCGCAAGATCGAGGTCACCGCCGTCGAGTTCGACGCCGAGCAGCTCGACAGCGCCACCATGGATGTCGAGGGCTTCGCGCTTCCCGAGGGGATGAACTTCGGCGAGGCCGCCGAGGCGATGGACGTCGAGATCCTCGACGGCAGCGGCGGGAACGTGATGTTCTTCGTCGGCCCGGACGGCAAGCGCCGCGAGGTCCGCATGCCGGTCTTGCCCGCGATGCCGGCGATGCCCGGCCTCGGCGGCGGTCCGGGCGGCGGCGGCTTCGACCCCGCCCAGATGGAGGAGTTCAACCGCGCGATGGAGCAGATGAACCAGCGCATGGAGCAGTGGGCCCGCCAGATGGAGCGCTCGGCGCGCGAGCAGGGCATCGACGGCGAGGAGTTCGTCGAGGGTGCTCCCGTGCCCGGCCCGCGCAACGCGCGTCCGCGCGACAACGACGACCGCATGCGCCGTCTCGAGGAGCGCCTCGAGCAGCTCATGCGCGAGCTCGAGCGGGAGCGCGCCGAGAAGGACGGACGCCCGGGCCCGCGCCCGAACGGCGCCTGAGCGCGCGCGTCATCCCATCCAGGGATCATTCCATCCACGGCAGCGCCGCGAGATCCACATTCCCACCGCAGAGCACGACGCCGACATCCTGCATGTCGGCGTTGTCCTTCCGGCGCATCCACGCGCTGCACGCGACGGCGACGCCGACCGCGGCGCTCGGCTCGATGGTGATCTTCATGCGCTCCCACACCAGGCGCATGTGCGCGGCGATGTCGGCCTCGCTCACCAGCACGATCTCGTCGACGAGGTCGCGCACCACCGGGAAGGTCATCGGCCCGAGCGAGGTGCGCAGCCCGTCGGCGATCGTGACCGGCTTCATCGCCGGCTGGATCGACCCGTCGCGCTTCGACGCTGCGGCGTCGCCCGCGAGTTCCGGCTCGGCGCCGATGATGCGGATCGACGGCTTGAGCGCCTTGGCGGCGATCGCGATGCCGGAGATGAGGCCGCCTCCGCCGAGCGGCACGACGATCGCATCGAGCTGCGGGCACTCGTCGAGCAGCTCGAGCGCGATCGTGCCCTGGCCCGCGATCACATCGGGGTGGTTGAAGGGCGGCACCATCGAGCCGCCCGTCTCGGCGATCACGCGCGACGCGGTCCACTCGCGCGCCTCGAGCGTCGGCTCGCACTCGACGATGGTCGCGCCGTAGCCGCGCACGGCGGCCTTCTTGATCTCGGCCGAGTTCGACGGCATGACCACGTGCGCGGGGACGCCGCGCATCCGCGCCGCGAGCGCGAGCGCCTGCGCGTGGTTGCCGGACGAGTGCGTGACCACGCCCCGCGCCGCCGCCGCGTCGTCGAGCATGCGCACCGCGTTGGTCGCCCCGCGGAACTTGAACGACCCCGTCTTCTGGAACAGCTCGCACTTGAACCACAGCCGGCGGCCCGCGACCGCGTCGAGGGTCGCGCTGGTGAGGACCGGCGTGCGGCGGATGAACGGATCGATGCGGCGCTGCGCCGCGCGGATCGCGTCGAGATTCGCGGCGTACTCCGTGGGGACGGTCGTGGTCATGCAGGTAGCCTACCCGCATGGCCACCGAGCGCTCGCCCGCCATCCTCGTGTACCGGCGCGTGTCGATGCGCTTCGATCCGCTGCGGGAGCGGCTCGAGCGTCACGACTTCCACGCGGTGACGCCGCCCGACGCGATGGCCGAGTGGGAGTACGGCGACGACCGCGGCACCCGCGTCCGCTACGCGCGCGGCATCCTGCTCGTCGAGTGCGCCGACGGCGCGCGCGCGGCGGAGTTCGACGGGGCGCACCGGTGCGCGTTGCCGTCCGACCGCGACATCCCGGACGGCGGCGATCCGCCCGAGCGCGTGGATGTGGTCGCGGGCAGTGACGAGGCCGGCAAGGGCGAGCGGGACCGCGCGCTCGTGGTGGCCGCCGTCGCGGTGCCCGTCGCCCTCGAGGCCGACGCGCTGGCGCGCGGCGTGCGCGACTCGAAGTCATGCGGCGCGGCCGAGATCGCGGACCTCGCGCGCTGGATCGCGCCGCGCCTCCCGCACGCGGTGCGGCGGGTGGCGAACGACGCGCGCGAGGCGGCGCTGCGCGCCCACGGCGGCAACGAGACGCGGCTGCTGGCGGCGATGCACGCCGAGTGCCTGCGGGAGCTCCACGCCCGGGAGCCGTTCGCGATCGCGCGGGTCGATCGCTTCGCGCCGAACCGCCCGGTCGCGGCGGCGTTCCGCGACGCGATCGTCGACGAATGCGTGCGCGGCGAGCGTCATGTGGCCTGCGCGGCGGCCTCGATCCTGGCGCGGAACGCCGCGCACTGACCCCGTGACTCCGCCTCAGGCCCCGTGCCGTGCACAGCCGGGTACTGCCCGCCACCGTCGTTTGATAGGCTCTGCGCATGCCCGCCGCCACCATCCTCCGCCTGCACCATCACCGCCTGTGGACCCGCGCCAAGATCCTCGCCGCAGCGCGCACCTGCTCGGACGCCGAACTGCGCCGGCCCTTCGACATGGGCGTCGGCACGCTCCTCGGCACGATCGTCCATCTCTGGGGCGCCGAAACCGTCTGGGCGAATGTCCTCGAGGAGGGCGATCCCGCGTTCACCATTCCGGGCGCCGACGCATTTCCGACGCTCGCGTCGCTCGAGGACGCCTGGAAGCCGCTCGACGCGCGCTGGGCGCAACTTCTCGCCCGTGCCGCGGATCCGGCGTTCCTCGCCAGGCCGATGCGCCGCGTGCGCGACGGCAAGACCTACACGACCAACGCGCACGACATCTTCCTGCATGTCTGCACGCACCAGCACTATCACGCGGCGCAGATTTCGAACATGCTGCGGCAGCTCGGCAAGGCCCTTGGCCCCAACGACTTGATCGTCATGGCCCGCGAGCAGTGGGTCGACTGACCCGCCTGCGCTACACTCTCGACTCGCTCGGGGCGCGTCCCGCACACGCAGGACGCTGAGAAGCACCCGTTGAACCTGATCCGGCTCGCACCGGCGGAGGGAAGCGAA
>JBMOGJ010000174.1:0-4278 GCA_049318425.1 Phycisphaerales bacterium
CGCGCGTCGCCGCTCTGCCAGCCGCCGCGCGCGTCGAAGTCCTGCCGCTCGCGCACGCTGGTCTGGGCGCGCGCCCGCGCGGTCGCGTCGCGCGCGACCGAGGGCGGCGGCGCGGTCACATGCCGCGCGACCGGTGGCGTGCGTCGCGCGCCAGTCGTGCCTCCGCGTTGCGCGGCGTCCCCCGCGCGTGATCGCGCCGCATCCCCCGCGCGCGTGCGCGCTGCATCCTCAGGGCGCGTACGCGCTGCATCCTCCGTCCGCGCGCGCGTGCGCTCCTCCGTCCGCGCCTCCGTCCGCGCTCTCCCAGGCGGAGCCACCTTCGCATCCTGAGGCCGGTCGCCCACACGCTGCCAGCTCGAGTCGCGCTTGCGGTACAGCGTGCCGTCGCGCCCTGCGTACATGTCGCCGTCCTTCATGTGCGCGGCGACGCGACCGTTCTCAAGCCTCGGCTGCACCACGCGGATCGGCGCGGGGGCCTGCGGGTCGACCATTCCCGACGAACCGGCGCTCCGCACCCACCGATCGCCGAGCGGGACAACGGCGCTGGTCGCGCGGTGATACGGTCCCGTGCCCGGCGTCGCGGCCCGGCCCGTCGCGCTCGTCGGATCGAACGCCGGCCGCAGTCCCTCCGCGTGCCGCGGACCATGCCGCGCCTCGCCCCGCGTGTACCGCCCGTTGGTCGCGTGGTAGGACGCGCAGTGCCCCGCGCCGCCATGCGGCCCGTGCCGCCAGCCGCGCGACACGAAGCTGCCGCAGCCGTGATGCCAGACCGCGCCGCATCCGTAGGAGATGTAGTACGGCGAGTAGAACGCCGGCCAGTAGTAGGTGGGCCAGTACCAGTCGCGGTCCGCGATCGCGTATCCGAGCACGACGCCGAGGCCGAACATCACCACGCCGGTGCTCGCGACCGTCGCGCCCGAGTAGCCCGCGGTGTAGCCGATGACGACCGTCGACGGCGTCGAGTCGTAGATGCGCACCGCGGTCACATGGTGCCGCGGGAAGTCGACCGGGATCTCGTAGATCGCCTCGGGCACCGTGTCGGCGACGCTCCACGGCCCGGTCGGCGTCGCCGCCACGAACCACACCGCCTCGTGGCAGCAGTAGTAGGTGCTTCCGACCGCGAACACATCGAACCCGGTGTTCGCCGCGAAGAGCACGATCGTGCCCTCGATCGGCCGGAACTCCGGCGTGCCGTCGTAGGTCACCTCGAGCGACATCGCCGCGCGGTCGACCTCGGCCTTCTGCGGGATCGACGCGAGGATCGCCGCCTCGCGCGCGCGATCGGTGCCGGGTACCGACGCGAGCAGCTCGCCCGCCGCCGAGTCCTCGGGAATCCGCTGGAAATCCGCGGGCAGCGACGCACTCGCCTCCGACCACGGCCCGCCGAGCGACGCCGCGCGGAACCACCGGCCGGCGGCCAGCAGGTACCACCGCTCGCCGAAGCCGTCGTACACGAGGTCGCTGTCGGTGTTGGTGACCAGCATCAGGCTCGTCGACGGGATCTCCTCGAGCACGGGTTGGCCGTCGGTCACGATGAGCTCGGTCGGCGTCGTGGTCACGTGCACGAGCGGCACCCTTGCCGCGGGCGTGCCCGGGATCGCGGCGAGCACGTCGGTCCAGTTGTCGTCGCGCGGCAGGCGCGAGAGCTCCGCGGGCAGGCGGTTCGCGCCGGTCCACGGTCCGCGCTCGAGGTCGGTGGTGGTGAGCCACGAGTCGCCGACCAGCAGGTAGTGCCGCCCGGTCGCCGGCTCGAGGAACACATCCCAGTTCGTGTTGACCGCGAACAGCAGCTGCGGTCGGTCGGCGACCACCGGCACGAACCGAGGCTTGCCGATGAAGTTGACCAGGATCGCGTCGCGGTCGCTCCAGAGGATGCGCGGCGGCGCGAGCCCGACCGGTTCGGTGCGCACGGCCACGTCGCCGGCGTGCAGCGCGGCGACCACGCGGTCGAGCGCGATCGTCTGCTGCGTCCCGTGCGGCATCGCGTCGGCGACCGCGCGCGCGAGCACCGCAGCCTCGTCGTCCGGCACATCGGTGAACGAGATCGACTCGATGCGGCGATCGGTGAGCACCACCAGCCGGTCGCGCAGCGAGACCTCGGTCGCCGCGCTGACCTGCATCGCGCCGAACGCCACCGCCTCGGGATCGGACTTCGGCGCGACCGACACCGCGCTGCGGAACACGAGGCGGTCGAAGTCCTTCCAGGTCTCGATCTGCGGCTCGAAGATGCGCACGATGTGGCCGTCGCTGGCGCCGTCGCCCACTCCATCGCCCGCCTCGGCTCCGACGCCGCGCTCGACTCTGCGCCCACCATCGCGCCCACCGCCGCGCCCACGGTCACCGAGGTCACCCGTGTCACCCGCGCGCACGGGCGGCACCTCGAACTCCCTCGGCCAGCCGGGGTCGCGCGCCTCCTCACGGGGCGCATCGGGCACGGCGAGTGTCTCTGGCGCATCAGGCACCCCATGCACATCCGACGCCTCGTCCGCCTCGCGCGCGACCTCCGCCTCCGCCCCAACCCCCGTCATCCCGCCGCGCGCGGTCGAGGTCGCCATCACCAGCGCCGCCGACAGCAGTCCCACCGAGAACGCCACCGCCGCCGTGCGCGGCTGCAGGTGGTCCATGAGGCGACGCACGGCACTGGTCCGATTCCGGTTCATCGGGCTCATCCTTCCCTGCGGCCCCGCCGGCGGTCGGGGGTGAGTTGCCCTGATCGGCAGGGGAATCCCGCGCGACTTCCGCCGGATCCTGACTCCCGACGCCGCGCGGCTGCGAAGATGCCGTCCCATGGCCGGACTCCCCGCATCGCCCCAGACGCCCGCACCCGCGATCACCACGCTCGCCGAACTCCGCGCCTCGGGCTGGCGCTCGCGCAGCGTGAAGGAGGAGCTCCGCGCCAACTTCACCCGCGCGCTCGCGTCGGGCGAGCCGCTCTTCCCCGGGATCGTCGGCTACGACGACACGGTGCTGCCCGAGGTCGCCAACGCGCTGCTCGCCGGGCACGACATGCTCTTCCTCGGCGAGAAGGGGCAGGGGAAGAGCCGCCTCATGCGCCTGCTGCCGGCGTTCCTCGACGAGTGGGTTCCGTACCTCGACCTCTCGGGGCAGCAGGGCATGCCCGTGCATGAGTGCCCCGTGCACGAGGATCCCGAGCGCCCGATCACCTCCGCCGGCCGCGCCGCGATCGCGGGCCGGTCGCCCGAGCAGGTCCGCATCGCGTGGTGGCACCGCAGCGGCCGCTACGCCGAGCGCCTCGCGCCGGGAACCAAGTTCGCCGACGTGATCGGCGAGATCGACCCCGCGAAGCTCATCGGCGGCACCAGCATGTCGGCCGAGGACGCGCTCCACTTCGGACTCATCCCGCGCCAGCACCGCGGCATCTTCGCGATGAACGAGCTGCCCGACCTCGACGAGCTCGTGCAGGTCGGCCTCTTCAACATCCTCGAGGAGCGCGATGTCCAGATCCGCGGCTATCCCGTGCGGTTCGACCTCGACCTGCTCGTCCTCTTCAGCGCGAACCCGGGCACCTACAACCGCTCGGGCAAGGTGATCCCGCAGCTCAAGGACCGCATCGGCTCGACGATCGTCACCCACTATCCCCGCGCGCGCGAGACCGGCATCGAGATCACGCGCCGCGAGGCGGGCATCGACCTCGGCGGCGAGTATCCCGTGCTGGTGCCGCCGTTCATGGAGGAGATCGTCGAGGAGATCGCCCGCGTCGCGCGTGGATCGCGCTTCGTCGACCACGCGAGCGGCGTGAGCGCGCGCTTCGCCATCGCGAACTTCCGCACCATGGTCGCCAACGCGCGGCGGCGCGGCATCGCGCTCGGCGAGCGTCCCGCCGTCCCGCGGGTGAGCGACCTCGCGCACCTCCGCTCGAGCGCGCTCGGCAAGCTCGAGCTCGACCTCATGGGCACGCACCAGATGACCGAGCAGCAGGCGCTCGACGCCATCGTCGCCGAGGCGATCGGGCAGGTCTTCGGCGAGTATGTCGACGCCCACGGCCTCGGCGACATCGCCGATGTGTTCGCCAAGGGCACCCGCGTCGAGGTCGGCGACATGCTGCCCTCCGGGAAGTACGCCGACGCGCTGCGCAGCGTGCCCGCCGCCTGGAGCAAGGCCTTCGAGGTGAACGCCTCCGAGAACGCCGCCGTGCGCGCGAGCTGCGTCGAGTTCGTGCTCGCCGGACTCTGGGCGACCGAGCGCATCTCCCGCACCGAGAAGCACGGCCGCGTGTCGTTCGAGGTGAAGTGACGGTGCCGCGTCCCGACGACCAGG
>JBMOGJ010000175.1:0-4233 GCA_049318425.1 Phycisphaerales bacterium
CCGACCCCGATGGCGCAGCACGAGGTCGAGAAGATGCTCTTCGACTCGCGCAAGCCCGAGGAGGCGCCGCAGGTCAAGATGGAGTTCGCCAAGGGCGACAAGGTCACCATCGCCGACGGCCCGTTCCAGAACTACCAGGGCGAGATCGACGAAGTGCTCCCCGAGAAGGGCCTCGTCCGCGTGCTCGTCACGATCTTCGGCCGCCAGGCCCCGATCGAGCTCGAGTACTGGCAGGTCCGCAAGGGCATCGAGGAAGCGCCCTGACTTCGCGCGGCGCGGCGCGTCGAGTCGACCGCAGCGCAGACCCCGCATCGAAACCATCCCAGCTCGCCGGCCCAGCGCCGGCGAGTTGTCTTTTTCCGCGCTGTCATGGCGTGAACTGGAGTGGCGGTTGGGTGTCATCCGTTCCGCAGACTGCGTCTGCGGGCACTCACGACCACGGGTACTCACGGTCACGGGCACGTGCGACCGGAACCGTTCACGCGTCGCCGGAGCCGACGCGCACCTTGATGCGCTTCACGCGCGAGGGGAGGCGCCGCATGAGCGCGCGCTCGAGCCCGTCGCGCAGCACCCGCGAGAGCTCGTACGACGCGCCCGAACTCGCCGTCACCAGCGTGAGCGTGCCCTGCGACACGCCGCCGATGGTGGCCAGGCCGCGCACGGCCGGCGGCGCGAGCTCGTTCCAGACGTCGATGATGTCGCCGACGGCGTTCTGCTGCTCGCGCAGCTGCCGCTCAAGCGATTGCAGCGCACCCTCCATCGAGACATCGCGGTCATGGCGCGCGCGGAAGGGCCGCATGCGTTCCAGCCACGCGAGGCGCCGGTCTGCGGGCGCCGCCGCCGCCGCGGGCGGTGCGGGGTCGGACGGCGTGGCTCGGATCGTGGTGCGCTTGAACACGGCGCCATGGTAGCGCGCGCGGCCGCGACTCCTCCGTTAACGTGCGCGCCATGTCCGCGATCCGCATCGAAGGCCTGGTCAAGAAGTTCGGCGAGACCGCCGCAGTGAGCGATGTCGACCTCGACATCCCGAGCGGCAGCCTGTTCTTCCTGCTTGGGCCGTCCGGCTGCGGCAAGACGACGCTGCTCCGCATGATCGCGGGCTTCACCGAGCCGACCGCCGGGCGGATCCTGTTCGGCGACCGCGATGTCGCCCGCGTGCCCGCGAACGAGCGGAACACCGGCATGGTTTTCCAGAACTACGCGCTCTGGCCGCACATGACCGTCGCCGAGAACGTGGCCTTCGGGCTCGAGGTCCGCAAGCTGCCGAAGCCGGTGATCGACGACAAGGTCCGCCAGGCGCTCGAGCTCGTCCGCATGGGGCCGTACGCGAAGCGCAAGCCGGCCGAGCTCTCGGGCGGCCAGCAGCAGCGGGTGGCGCTCGCGCGCGCCGTCGTCTTCGAGCCGAGCGTGCTGCTGCTCGACGAGCCGCTCTCGAACCTCGACGCGAAGCTGCGCCTCGAGATGCGCCTCGAGATCCGCCGCATCGTCGACACGCTGCGCATCACCACGGTCTACGTCACGCACGACCAGGAGGAGGCGCTCTCGCTCGCCGACGGCATGGCGGTGCTCAAGGGCGGCAAGGTCGTCCAGGCCGGCGCGCCGCGCGCGATGTACCGCCGGCCGAACTGTCAGTTCGTGGCCGACTTCCTCGGCGACACCAACTTCCTGCCCGCGATCCTCGTGCGCAGCGACGCGAGCGAGGCGCTCTACAAGACCGCCGCCGGCAACCTGCGCTCGACGGTCGCGCCGTTCCCGCGCGAGACCGAGCTCTCGCTCTCGCTGCGCCCCGAGGCGCTGCGCATGGTGCGCGGCGGCGGGGGAGGCGCGAACGCGCTCTCCGGCACGGTCCGCTCGACGATCTACCTCGGCGACATCGCGCAGCACGAGATCGGCCTCGATGGCTGCGATGCGCTGCTCCGCGTCGCAGAGCTCAACCCGAAGAATCCGCCCGCGGCCGGCGAGCGCGTCGCGCTCGAGATCGACACCGACGACGTGGTCCCGCTCGCGAACTGAACGCCATGCTGCTGAAGGAACCCGTGACCACCGCCGCGTCCAACAACGATGCCCCGAACGCCCGGCCCCAGAAGGGCCTGCTGCTCGCCGTGTCCGGTCCGTCGGGCGTGGGCAAGACGACCATCGTCCACGAGGTGATCCGCCGGCTCGGCGGCGAGTTCAGCGTGAGCGCGACCACGCGCGCGCGCACCGAGCGCGAGCGTGATGGCGTCGACTACCACTTCGTCGACCAGGCGCAGTTCCAGCGGTGGATCGACGACGGCCGCTTCCTCGAGTTCGCGCAGGTGTTCGGCCGCTCGTGGTACGGCACGCTGCAGGACCAGGTCGAGCACGCGCTCGGCGAGGGCAAGCTCATCGTGCTCGACATCGACGTGCAGGGCGCGCGGAACGTGAAGCTCCGCATGCCTGGCGCGTTCGCCATCTTCGTGCTGCCGCCCGACGAGGAGACGCTGCTCAAGCGCCTCCACGCCCGCGGCCGCGAGGACGAGGCCGCGATCCTGCGCCGCTTCGCCGAGGCCAAGACCGAGATCGAGTTCGCGAAGACGAGCGGCGTCTACGACGCGTTCGTGGTGAACGACGACCTCGAGATGGCGATCGACGAGGTGTGCGACCTCGTGCGCGCGCGCCGCGTGCACGCGTGAGCACGGTGGCGCAGGCGCGAGTGCCCGCAGATGCAGGCGGAGCCGGAGTCTGCGGAGCGGATGAGGTGGGATGTCGACGTTGCGCGTCACCCGTACCGCAGGCTGCGCCTGCGGGCACTCACATCGATTGCAGTCCGGTGCTCACGCCGCGGCGTCAGCTCCGCCGGCGCGGGCCGATGCCGGCCTTCATGCGGGCGACGAACGCCTCGACGAGGCGCGCGAACACGGTCTCGGGATTCTGCCGCGCGTCGATGGCGAGGTAGCGGGCGGGATCCTCGCGGCACTGCTGCAGGTAGCCCTGGCGCACGCGCTCGTGGAACTCGTCGCTCTTGAGCTCCATGCGGTCGGGCGCGGAGTTCGCGCGGCCGGCGGCCATGCGGCGCCACGCGGTCTCGACATCGACGTCGAAGATCACGATCTCGTCGGGCCACAGGTCGCCGACGGCGATGCGGGCCACGCGCATGATGTCGTCGGTCGTGATGCCGCCGGCGGTGCCCTGGTAGGCGAGCGTCGAGCTCACGAAACGGTCGGCGAGCACGAGCTCGCCCCGCTCGAGCGCCGGCCGGATGCGCTGCTCGAGCAGCTGCGCGCGGCTGGCCATGTAGAGCAGCATCTCGGCGCGCACCGTCATCGCCTTGTTGCGCGGATCGAGGAGGATCGCGCGGATCTGCTCGCCGATCTCGGTGCCGCCGGGCTCGCGGACCTCGGTGACCACCACGCCCTGCGCCATCGCCCAGTCGGCGAAGCGGCGGAACTGCGTGCTCTTGCCGCTGCCGTCGGGTCCGTCGAACACGACGAACCGCCCGCCCAGGAAGGCGCGCATGGCCTCGGTCGGGGTCTCGGGCGGGATGGTGTCGTCGGGCGGCTGGAGCATCGTCGGACTCACGGTTCGGACCTCGCGCGCAACGTATCATCCGCGAGCCATGCGCATGGAGCTCCGCGACTCGAACGGACGGCGACTTTCCCGCGTCGAGATCGACGAGCGGGCGAGGCCGGCGCGCGTGCAGATCCCGCTCCCCGGAGGTGGCGCCGCGGCCGCGGGCGGCGGCGGTCCCGGCACCGGCGACGGCGCGACGCAGGACCTCTTCCTCCGCTGGGACGGCGCGCTCGACGACGCGATGGCCCTCCGCAAGTGCGTGGTCTGCAGCTGCAGCGACCTCTACACCCGCAAGAACCTGCCGCAGGTGACGCCGTTCATCGTGGTGCTCGCGCTGTCGGGCGCCACGGTGGCGCTGCTCGGCTACGCGACCAATCCCGTGGTGGTGGCGCTGCTCGCGGCGCTCCTCGTGGTCGATGTCCTCACGCTCCTCCTCGCGCGGCGGCAACTCGTGTGCTACGGCTGCGGCGCCGTCTACTGGTCGCTGCGGATCGCGCGCTACCACCGGCCGTGGGACCGCTCGGTGGCGGAGCGCCTTGGCGGCGAGCCGATCGAACTGCCGACGGTGCTGCTCGAGCCCGAGCGCAGGAACGACCCACGCGCGGACGGCGCGCAGGGCGCGCGGCCGGAGTCGCGGCAGGACGCGAAGCAGGAGCCGAGGCAACAGCCGAGTCAGGAATCGAGTCAGGGCTCAAACCAAGG
>JBMOGJ010000176.1:0-4220 GCA_049318425.1 Phycisphaerales bacterium
GGCCACGGCAACGCGCTCGCCATCGAGCTCGACCGCATGCGCATGCAGGGCGTCCTCGGCACCATCGCCGGCGACGACACCGTGTTCCTCGCCGCCAGCACCCCGCTCACCGCCCGCCGCATCGTCAAGGAACTGCGCGCCCTCGCGCAGCTCGCCTGATCCAGCACGCCTGTCGCTGAAGCGTCCCCTTCAGCCGGAGTCACCGCATTGGCCCAGTCCGATCTCCACTCTCCGATCCGCGTCGCCGTCGTTGGCGCCAGCGGCTACGCGGGCGCCGAGCTGCTCGCGATCCTCGCGAACCACCCGATGGCGCGCGTCGTCGGCCTGTTCGGCTCCTCGCGCAAGGCCGAGGAGGGCACGCCCACCGCGGCGGACCTCTTCCCCCGCTTCGAGGGCACCGCGATCGGCGCGCTCAAGGTGCAGGCCTTCGAGGTCGCGGCCGCGGCCGCGCTTGGGCTCGACGCGATCTTCCTCGCCACCCCGCATGAGCTCTCGCACGAAGTCGCGCAGGCGCTCGTCGACGCGGGCATCGTCGTGCTCGACCTCTCCGCCGCATTCCGCCTGTCGGACCGCGCGGTGTTCGAGAAGAACTACGGCTTCGCCCACCAGCACCCCGCGCTGCTCGCCGAGGCGGTCTACGGACTCGCCGAGTTCAACGCCGACGCGGTCGCCACGGCGCGCGTCGTCGCCGTCCCCGGCTGCTACCCGACCGCGTCGATCCTCGCGATCCGCCCGCTCGTCGAGGCGGGCCTCGTCGACACGAGCCGCCCCGCGATCGTCGACGCCGTCAGCGGCGTCTCCGGCGCCGGCCGCAAGGCCGAGGTCAAGAGCCTCTTCTGCGAGGTCTCGATGCAGGCGTACGGCGTGTTCAAGCACCGCCACCGCCCCGAGATCACCGAGCACGCCGGCCTCGCCACGATCTTCACGCCGCACCTCGGCTGCTACGACCGCGGCATCCTCGCGACCGTGCACCTCGAGCTGACGCCCGGCACCACCGAGGCCGCCGTGCGCGCCGCGTTCGACGCCGCGTACGCCGGCCGACCGTTCGTGCGCGTCCTCAAGTCCGGCCGCTGGCCGAGCATCTCCGCCGTCGAGCGCACCAACTTCTGCGACATCGGCTTCGCGCTCGAGACCTCGGCGCACGGCACGCACCTCATCGTCGAGAGTGCGATCGACAACCTCGTCAAGGGCGCCGCGGGCCAGGCCGTGCAGTGCATGAACCTCCGCTTCGGCTTCGACGAGACCGCGGGCTTCTCGAACCCGTTCGCCGGCAGCCAGTCCGCGCACCACGCCGCGCACCACGCCGTCGCCGGAGGTTTCGCGTGACCAAGTCCGCTCCCCTCGTCGTCAAGATCGGCGGCGCCCTGCTCGAGCAGGCCGACCAGCACCTCGAGGCCTTCGCAGGCCTCATCGCGCTCCACCGCGCGCACCGCGACCAGGGCGGCGGCGGCATCGTGCTCGTCCACGGCGGCGGCGCGCAGGTCGACAGGCAGCTCAAGCTCGTCGGCATCGAGACGCCGCGCATCGAGGGCATCCGCGTGACCACGCGCGAGGCGATCGACCAGGTCGTCGGCGTCCTCGCGGGCAGCGCGCACGTGCGGCTCCTCGGCATCCTCCAGTCGCAGGGCGCGCGCGTGGTCGGTCTCGGCCTCTCCGACGGTGGACTCTGCACCTGCCGCCACACCACGAAGTTCGCGTTCGACGCGGGCGAAGTCGGCGAGATCACCGGCGGCGACGGCGCAGTCGCCCACGCCCTGCTCGCGGCGGGCTTCATGCCGGTCGTCAACTCCATCGGCCTCTCCGCGAAGGGCGAGCCGCTCAATGTGAACGCCGACGAGGCCGCCTGCGCCATCGCGCGCGTCGTCGGCGCGGCGGGCATCGTGCTCCTCACCGATGTGCCCGGCGTGCTCGACCAGACCAAGGCGCTCATCGCCGAACTCGACGCCGCCCGCATCGACGAGCTCATCGCCAACGGCACCATCTCCGGCGGCATGATCCCGAAGGTGCGCAACGCGCTCGACGCCGCGAACCAGGCGGGCTGCCCCGCGACCATCGCGTCGTGGCGCGACCCCGCCGCGATCGCGACCGGCTCGACCGGCACGCGCGTCCTCGCCCGCACCAACGAACCCGCGCTTGCCTGAAGGGCTCAGCAGAAAGAAGACTCCCCGATGGCACGCAACATCGACGTTTCCATTCTCGACGCACTGCGCGGCCGCTCGATCCTGCGGCTGACCGACCTCTCGGCGGCCGAGATCACCGCGCTCCTCGCGCTCGCCCGCACGCTCAAGGCCGACTACGCGGCGTTCCGCGGCGCGCTCGCGCAGCGCGCGCTGGTCATGCTCTTCGAGAAGCCCTCGCTGCGCACCCGCGTCTCGTTCGAGATCGGCTTCCAGAAGCTCGGCGGCTGCGTCACCTTCCTCGACCACCGCAACGAGCTCATCGGCGCACGCGAGCCGGTCGGCGACTACGGCCGCAACCTCGAGCGCTGGTGCGATGTCATCGTCGCGCGCGTCTTCAAGCACGAGACGCTCACCGGCCTGCGCGACAACTGCCGCGTGCCGATCATCAACGCCCTCAGCGAGATCGCGCACCCCTGCCAGGCGCTCGCCGACGCGCAGGCGCTCGTGGAGCATGGCGTCAAGCTCGAGTCGTGCCACCTCGCCTGGCTCGGCGACGGCAACAACGTGTGCCTCTCGCTCATGGAGCTCATGGCGATCATGGGCGGCCGCATGACGGTCGTCACGCCCGCCACGCACGCGCCCTGCGCGACGCTCACCGCCGAAATCCGCGCGATCGCCGCCCGGACCGGCGCGACCATCACGCTCACCGACGACCCCGCCGCCATCAAGGGCGCGCACGCCGTCTACACCGACGCCTGGATCTCGATGGGCCAGAAGGACTGCCCCGAGAAGGTCGCCGCGCTGCGCAAGCTCACGGTGACCCCCGAGATCATGAAGATCGCCGGCCCGCAGGCCAAGTTCATGCACTGCCTCCCCGCCCACCGCGGCGAAGAGGTCGTCGACGCCGTCATCGACGGCCCGCAGTCCATCGTCTACGACGAAGCCGAGAACCGCATGCACGCGCAGAACGCGCTCATGCTCGCGCTGCTCGGCGCGCTTCCGAACTCACGCGCGGTCCACGCGCCCTCCGTCGAGATCCTCACGCACAACCGCTGACATCCGCCAGCAATTCAGAGAAGGAAAGCACGAAGCAATGTCCACCATGAAGAAGCCCACCCGCGTGTGCGTCGCCTACTCCGGCGGCCTCGACACCTCCTGCATCATCCCGTGGCTCGTCGAGACCTACGGCTGCGAAGTCATCGCCTGCGTCGCCGACGTCGGCCAGGGCGCGCGCGAGCTCGAGGGCATCGAGGAGAAGGCGATCCGCACCGGCGCCAAGGAGTGCCACGTCGTCGACCTCAAGAAGCAGTTCATGGAGGAGTTCGTGTTCCCCATGTGCATCTCGGGCTCGGTCTACGAGGGCCGCTACCTGATGGGCACCTCGATCGCGCGCCCGATCATCGCGCGCGCGCAGGTCGAGATCGCGCTGCGCACGGGCTGCGACGCGTTCTGCCACGGATGCACCGGCAAGGGCAACGACCAGGTCCGCTTCGAGTCGACCTACGCCGCGCTCGCACCGCAGCTCGCGGTCATCTCGCCCTGGCGCATCTGGGATCTCAAGAGCCGCGAGCAGATGCTCGGCTACCTCAAGGAGCGCAACATCCCCTGCGCCGCCAGCGCCGAGAAGATCTACTCGCGCGACGCCAACATGTGGCACATCTCGCACGAGGGCGGCGAGCTCGAGGATCCGTGGAACGCGCCGCCGGAGGACGTGTGGATGATCTCCGTCAGCCCGAAGGACGCGCCCGACCAGTACGAGGACGTCATGCTCTCGTTCTCGAAGGGCCGCCCGACGCATCTGAACGGGAAGCAGATGGATCCCGTCGCGCTCCTCGCCGAGCTCAACAAGATCGGCGGACGCAACGGCGTCGGCCGCGTCGACATCTGCGAGAACCGCCTCGTCGGCATGAAGAGCCGCGGCGTCTACGAGACCCCGGGCGGCACGATCCTCATGGAGGCCGTGCGCGGGCTCGAGCAGCTCGTCCTCGACCGCGAGACGCTGCACTTCCGCGAGAAGCTCGCGCTCGACTTCGCGAAGATCATCTACAACGGCACCTGGTTCAGCCCGACGCGCGAGGCGATGTGGGCCTCGTTCGAGGC
>JBMOGJ010000177.1:0-4181 GCA_049318425.1 Phycisphaerales bacterium
ATCACCATCGACCGCAGCCGCCGCACCGCGACCCTGATCGCGAGCGCCGAGGGTGGCGTCGAGATCGAGGTCGTCGCCGAGAAGAACCCGGCCGCGATCATCAAGGTGCCGCTGCACCCGATCATGGGGCTGCAGGCGTTCCAGGCGCGCGAGCTCGCGTTCCAGCTCGGCTTCAAGGGCAAGCAGGTCGGCCAGGCCGCCGACATCATGATGAAGGTCGGCAAGGTCTTCCGCGAGACCGACGCCAGCCTCGTCGAGATCAACCCGCTGGTCGTGACCCCCGCCGACGAGAAGAACCCCGACGGCCGCGTGCTCGCGCTCGACGCCAAGTTCCAGTTCGATGACAACGCGCTGTTCCGCCACCCGGACCTGCAGGCGCTGTTCGATCCGACCGAGGAGAACCCCGCCGAGCTGCGCGCGCACGAGTTCGGCCTGTCCTACGTCGCGCTCGACGGCAACATCGGCTGCCTGGTGAATGGCGCCGGCCTCGCGATGGCCACGATGGACATCGTCAAGCTCCACGGCGGCGAGCCGGCCAACTTCCTCGACGTCGGCGGCAGCGCCACCGAGGAGGCCGTGACCGAGGCGTTCCGCATCATCCTGAGCGACCCGAACGTCAAGGGCATCATGGTCAACATCTTCGGCGGCATCATGCAGTGCGACAAGATCGCGCGCGCGATCGTGACCAGCGCGAAGAACGTCGGCTTCAAGGTGCCGCTCGTCGTGCGCCTCGAGGGCACCAACGTCGCCGCGGCGCGCCAGATCCTGGCCGACGCGCAGGCGGAGATCCCCGCGATGCAGGCCGCGACCGACCTCACCGACGCCGCGAGCCGCATCGTGGCCGCGGTCCGCAAGGCCGGCTGACCGATGCCACACCCCGAGCCAGGCACCGACGGCGGCGCAGGCGCGCACCTCGTGCTGTTCGACATCGACGGCACGCTGCTGCGCACCGAGGGCGTCGGCGTGAAGGCGATGCTGCGCGCCTTCACCGAGCTGCACGGGGACCTCGGCTTCAGCTTCGAGGGCATGGAGATCGCGGGCGCGCTCGACGGGCTGCTGTTCGCGCGCCTCATGGACCGGCACGGACTGCCCGCGCACGAGGAGGCGCACGAGCGGTTCCAGCGCGCCTACCGCGACGAGCTCGCGCGCACGCTCACGCCCGACCGCGTCCGGCGCATGCCTGGTGCGGCCGAGCTCGCGCAGCGGCTGGCCGGCGACGGCGCGGCGACCGGCCTGCTGACCGGCAACTACGCCGAGACGGCGATGATCAAGATCCGCGCCGCAGGCATCGACGCGGCGCCGTTTCCCTTCGGCGCGTTCGGGACCGATGGCCCGAGCCGCCGCCACCTGACGCCGGTCGCGATGGAGCGCGCGCGCGCCCACCACGGACGCGCGTTCGCGCCGCAGCGCGTCACGATCATCGGCGACACGCCGCTCGACATCGACTGCGCCAAGGCCCACGGCTGCCGCGCGATCGGCGTCGCGACCGGGCCGTACTCGGTGGACACCCTGCAGGCCGCCGGCGCGGACCTCGCGGTCGCGAACCTCGCCGAGACCGAGGCGCTCGCGCGCTGGATCCTCGGCTGAGCGGCCGGGCCGCACCGACGCGCGGACCCGCTGTGGACAACCGGACTTTCTCCGTTTCCCCGCTGCATCGCCTGCGTGCCTGAGGCACAATGGGCGACGGCATGTCGACCTTCTCCGCGCTCTGCAGCGACTTCTACATCAACCAGAAGCTCGGGCTCAAGCTCGATCTCCCCGAGCGCCGCGAGACCGTGCTCGACCTGTTCGACCGCGTGCGGAAGACCTTTCCCCGGCTGACGCAGTTCCAGCGCTACGAGGGCGAGGTCGCGCTCGAGTCGAGCGGCGCGGATCCCGACTGGCAGTGGGTCGCGCTGCGGCAGACCTCGATCCGCTCCGGCCATGTGAACCCGGCGTCGCTGACCGACGCGTACCACTTCCACAAGGCGATCCTCGAGGTCGCGCCGTACTTCCTCTCGATCTCGCCGCTCGACATCGACATGCTCGAGGTCGTCTTCGGCTTCGACTTCGACACCGAGCACGACAAGGACGCGGTGGTGTTCGACGCGCTGCTCGCGCAGTCGCCGCTCGCGGGGCTGGTCGACCACGGCTTCGAGCGCGTGACCGAGGCGCAGCCCGGCATCGCGATCAGCCTGGGCGAGCGCGGCGACATGCAGGCGGTGTTCGAGGTCCGCACCCGGCCGCGGGCCCCCGTCGCCGGCGACCGCGGCGGCGACCCGATCTCCGTGTTCCTCACGGTGCGGAAGTTCGGGCCGCTGGGCTCGCTCGACGACCTCAAGAGCGCGTTCGGCGCGGTGGTCGGGCACGCCGAGATGCTGGCCGAACAGCGGGTGATCCCGCACCTCGTGGCACCGATCCATGAAACCCTGCAGTCGCGCGGCTGAATGACCGCATCCCCCCGCTCCCCCAGGCCACGCACCATGACGAACATGCCACTTCCTGCGATTGCACGGCGCGCGCGCGCGGGCCTCGCGGCTTCAAGCCTCGCCGTCTCGAGCATCGCCGTCTCGAGCCTCGCCCTTTCGAGCGTTGCCCTCGGCGCGCCCGCGCCGCAGGCGCCTCCCGCGGTGGCGCCGAAGACGCCCGCCGAGCAGAAGCAGGCCGCCTTCGTCGCGCAGACCGCGAACGCGGCGCTCAACCACGACCTCGGGCTGCTGCAGCGCCTGGATGTCGCGATGCCGAAGGGAACCGTGTTCAAGGACGCGACCGTGGGCGAGGTGCTCACCGCCATCCGCGCCGCGACGAAGTCGACGATCGAGGTCGACACCAACGCGGTCGGCGAGTCGGGCGGATGGGAACTCCACCGCGTGAGCTGCGAGCCGCTCACCGCGCGCGACGCGATGAAGGCGATGCTGCGCGCGATGGCGCCTGAGTTCGAGCGCTACGAGGTCGATGTCGCTGCCGGCATCCTCGTGATCACGGACGAGCGCGGGCTCGCGAAGCTGCGCTGCCAGGCGCAGTATCCGCTCGAGTCGATGGTCGCGAAGCTGGGCGGCCGCCAGGACGACGGCCGCGACGGCGCCTCGCTCGAACTCTCGCGGCGGGAGCTCGCGGACTTCGTGATGCTCACCGATCCCTCGGCATGGCAGGACGCGGGCGGCGAGCTCGCGTCGCTCACCTGGACCGGCTCGGTCGCGACCATCGACGCGCCGCCGAGCATGCACCTCGAGATCCGCCGGAGGCTCGCGCAGCTCGAGGAGTCGCTGCCGGCCGACACGCTCACCTGGGTGATCTCGCTCCTCGAGATCGACGCCGCGGCGAGCGAGGCGCAGGTGGACGCGGCCGTCGCCGGCACGGAGGGCGTCGACGCCCTCGTGCAGGCGGGCCAAGCGCGCGTCGTGACCGCCCCGCAGCTGAAGACGGTGGCGGGCGAGCCCGCGGAGCTGCGCATCGGCGGTCTCTACGGCGAGACCATCGTGCGCATCGAGCCCGTCGCCGGCAAGGCGAGCCGATCGTTCGCGGTCAAGGTGCGGCAGACGATCGCCGCCGCGGACGGCGCGGCGGCGAAGACGACGCACAGCTGCGCGATGCGCGCGCTTCCCGGCGTGCGCTCGTCGGTGCTGCTCGACTCCGACGGCCGGCGGCTGCTCGTGAGCGCGCAGGCCATCACGAAGGGCATGCAGGCGCCGCCGAAGAAGTGAGCGAGCGCGTCGCCGCGCGGCACGGCGTGAGCACGCGCGCACGCATGCGCCGACGCCCGCGCCTGCGGCTGAGGCTGCGCCTGCGCGATGTCGGAAAAACGATCGCGCCGCCCTCACGAGGAGGACGGCGCAGATCGGCCGAATACAGATGGATCACGCGCGATCGGGACTCTTCAAACCCGTGTTGCGCGGGCTTCGCGCGGGACTCGCGCGGAACCTGGACACGCGGCCCGGCGACGCAGACGCGTCGTCGGCCGGGTCGCGATCACTTGACCTTCTTGAAGTCGAGGTGATCGGCGACGCTGGCGATGTCCTTGGCAAGCTGCGGCGTCACCTGGAGGGTGAACGACTGGCCGGCGGCGACGCGCACGAGACGCGTGCAGCGGGCGCGGACGAGCCACTCGCGGCCCGCGCGGGGACGCCACTCGTTGAGCTCGACCTTTCGCTTGTGCTGGAGCTTCTTGAGGATGCGCTGCGCGCCGCGCTCGAGGCGCATGA
>JBMOGJ010000178.1:0-4098 GCA_049318425.1 Phycisphaerales bacterium
GCGTGTAGTCGCCGAACTCGAGCGCGAACTCGCCCTGGCCGAGGAACTGCTTGTGGTGCCAGCCGCGGACATCGCTGTAGGGCGCGGCACGCGGGAAGAACTGCGCCATGACGTAGAGCGGCGCGAGGTCCGGGTCCTTCAGCTCGGGATCCGACTCGCCGAGCAGCTCGTAGTTCGAGCGCGCGCGCGTCACGGTGTTCTTGACCACGCTGAAGCGCCACGACATGCCGAAGCGGAAGGTCGCACCCGGCGCGAGCGGCTGCGGCAGGTCGATGCGCATCATGGTGTCGACGATGGTGGTCGCGAGCGGCTGCCCGTCGAGGGTGGTCGCGACGACGTCGCGGTAGCCGCCGTCGAAGGCGTGCTGCTCGACGAGGTTGCGCAGCAGGCCGACGCCCTGCGTGCCCTTGAGTTCAGGCGCGGGCTCGGCGCGCTCGCCGAGCGAATCGCGGCGGAAGCGGTTCTGGTCGAGCTGCAGCCAGAGGTAGCGCAGTTCGTCGGGCGAGTTGTTGTGGTAGGTGATGCGCTGCCTGCCGACGAGCTCGGCGGTCGCGGGATCGAGCGTGACCTCGATCTCGTGGTCGACCTTCTGCTGCCAGTGCCGCGGACCCGGCGCGCCCGACGCGGTGCGGAAGTCGTTCGCCGTCGGCAGCGACTCATCGAGCTGGCGGAATGGGTCGCCCTCGCGCAGCACCGAGGGCGGCACCGCGAGCCGCGTGTCGCCGCGGTCGAGCGACAGGTCCGGCGGGCCGGCCACCGCGGCCGAGGCGAGGGTCCATGCGGCGGCAAGCGCGATGGCGAGCGCGGTGGCGAGGGCGTTCGGGAGCATCCGCGCAATGTACGCGGCGCGCGTGAGGGGCGTCACGCAGGACGCCGTCGCCGCGATGCGAGCACGTCGCCGCGCGCCACCTTCTCAGGTCCCGCGACGCACGCGGGAATCCTCGGTCCTCCGCGGGCGATTCAGAGCCCGAGCGCCGCGCGCTCGCCGAGCTCGACGAGCATGCGCCCCTGCTCTCCGCGGCCGAGGGCGGCCATGTATCGCCCAAGCGCCATGGTCGGGAAGTAGAGCCGGTAGAGGTGGTAGCGCAGGTAGAACACCCGCGGGAAGCCGGTGCCGGTGAACTCGGTCTCGCGCCATCCACCGACCGGATCGCGGTCGGGATTGGCGACGCGGTCGGCGGCGGACTTGGCATCGAGCTGCGTGCGGCACAGCCACTCGATGGCGCGGCGCAGGTCGGGGTCGTCGGCGCCGTAGATCTCCTGCAGCACCATCGCGGCCCACGCGGTCTGGCTCGCGGTGGACGGCCCCTGCCCCTTCAGCGCCGGGTTGTCGTAGCTGGCGGCGCTCTCGCCGAAGCTGCCGTCGGGCTTCTGCACCGACTTGATCCAGCGACCGGCGCGCTCGATCCAGTCGGCGTCCCGCGGGAGGCCGCAGCGGATCGGACCGATCACCGCCTGCCAGGTCCCGTACAGGTAGTTCACGCCCCAGCGGCCGAAGAAGCAGCCCTCGGGCTCCTGGCGCGCGCGGATGAACGCGATCGCGCGCGCGACCGCGGGATGCCCTGCGGTGTAGCCGGCGGTCGCGAGGCACTCGAGCACGCGCCCGGTGATGTCGGGGCACGACGGATCCTGCATCGCGTTGTGGTCGGCGAACGGCACGTACTCGAGCACGGGGCGGTCGACGGTGCGGTCGAACGCGGCCCAACCGCCGTCGGCGTTCTGCATCGCGAGGAGCCAGCGGATGCCGCGCTCGGCCGCCGCGCGGTTCGCCGCGCCGCCGACGCGCAGCAGCGACATCGCGACCATCGCGGTGTCGTCGCAGTCCGGGTAGAACGCGTTGTCGTACTCGAAGCACCAGCCGCTCGGGGCGACGGGCGCGTCGAGGTTCGCCGTCCAGTCGCCGGCGGTGCGGCACTCGCGCTCGCGCAGCCACTCGGCGGCGCGAGCGGAGCACTCGTCTCCCACGCCGAGGCCGCAGTCGGCGAGCGCGTAGAGCGCGATCCCGGTGTCCCACACCGGCGAGAAGCACGGCTGGATGCGGATCGGCGCGCCGAGCGTGCCGGTCGACTCGACGAACAGCGCGTCGAGCTCGTGCTCGGCGCGCTGCACCAGCGGATGGGAGCGCTCGAAGCCGAGCGCGTGCAGCACGAGCTGCCAGTACACCATCGACGGGAAGATCGCGCCGACGCCGCCCTTCGTCGCACGGGTCTCGATCCACGCGAACGCGCGCTGCATCGCCGCCTGCCGCATCGGCGTGCCGCCGAGCGCATGGAGCGACTTCAGTCCGCGGTCGACCGCGAGGAAGAACTTCCGCCAGCGCTCGGGCGCGGGATTGGTCGGCTTGAGCGTGTGCCGCGCGTCATGGTCGACGAAGAGCTCGCCGATGCCGAGCGTCGCCGGCAGCTCGCGCGTCGGACGCCGCGTCGCGACGATCGACAGCGGCAGGATCATGACGCGGCTCCACGCGCTCACCTTGTCGAGGTGGAAGTAGGACCACTTCGGCAGGTAGACGATCTCGGGCGGGATCGCGGGCACGGCGTTCCACGAGACCTGCCCCAGCGCCGCGAGGTAGAAGTTTGTGAAGGAGTTGCACTTCTCCGCGCCGCCGAGGTGGCGGATGAGCGCGCGCGCCTTCTTCATGTGCGGCGCCTCGGGCGAGTCGCCGAAGAGCTTGAGGCAGAAGTACGCCTTCACCGAGGCGGAGATGTCGGTCGCGGAGCCCGGGTACTGGCCCCAGCCGCCATCCTCGCGCTGCTGGGTGCGCAGGTAGCCGACGATCCTCTGCAGCGTCTGCGGCGCGCGCCCGTCGGCGAGGGGCTGCGCCTCCTGGCCGAGGATCCACTTCATCAGCAGGTACTCGCTCTGCAGGATCGAGTCGCCCTCGAGCTCGCCGCACCAGTGTCCGTCGGGGCGCTGGAGGCCCTTGAGCGCGAGGATGGCGCGCCCGAGGTGCTGCTCGATCTCGGCGTTGGCGAGCGGGCGCGGCTGCGGTGCGGAACGGCGGAGGGAGTCGTGCGGAACTTCGCGCATCGGGAAACCTGTCGGGTACGGCGGGCCGCGCACTGTACCCCGCGGTTCCGCGGCGTGTCCGCAGCGTCTCCCCAGTGGTTCCGGCGCGATTCCGACGTGATTCTGCGGCGTGCGCGCTCAGAACTTGTCGAGCTCGCGGATCGGCACCGGCCGGCGCTCGCGCGCGCTGCGGATCGCCGCCTCGAGCACGCACTGCGTCTTGAACGCGTCCTCGAAGTCGGGCATCGCCACCACGGGCGCGCCGCCCGCGACCATCGCGCAGATGTCGGCGGCCTGGCTGATGAAGCCGTGCTCGTAGCCGATCAGGTGCGCAGCGGGCCAGTAGTGACCTGCGTAGGGGTGCGCTCCGTCGGTGCACATGATGCGGCTCCAGCCGCGGAACTTCGGGTCGAGGGTGTGGTCCCACCACTCGAGCTCGTTCATGCGCTCGAAGTCGAACTTGAGCGAGCCCTTCTCGCCGTTGATCTCGATGTTGTTGCGGTTCTGGTTGCCGGTGGCGAGGCGCGTGGCCTCGAAGGTCGCGACCGCGCCCTGCTTGAAGCGCGCGAGGAAGAGCACCGCGTCGTCGACGGTCGACTTGCCCGACTTCTTGCCGCTCGAACCCGACTTGGCGCCCTTGCCGGAGATCTCGCCGCCCGCGTTCGCGACGATCGCGCGCTCCTTGACGAAGGTCTCCTCGATCGCGCCCACGACCTCGGTCACCTCGTCGCCGGTGATGAAGCGCGCCATGTCGATGATGTGCGCGTTGAGGTCGCCATGCGCGCCCGAACCCGCAAGATCACCCTGGAATCGCCAAAGCAGCGGCGTGTCGGGCCCGCCCCAGTCCTGCAGGTACGAGGCGCGCACATGGAAGATGCGCCCGAGGCGCCCCTCCTTCACCAGCCGGTGCGCGAGCGCCACCGCGGGGCAGCGGCGATAGTTGTACCAGACGAAGGTGCGCACGCCCTTCTTGGCGGCGGCGCGCGCGGAGAGCACCATCTTCTTCGCGTCGGCGAGCGTGCCGGCGAGCGGCTTCTCGCACGCGACATGCTTGCCGGCCTCGAGGCACGCGATCGACATCTCGGCGTG
>JBMOGJ010000179.1:0-4088 GCA_049318425.1 Phycisphaerales bacterium
GGGCGGTCAGCGACTCGGCGGCGCGTCGAACGCCGCGGCGCGGATCGCCGCACGCTCGGCGTCGTCGAGCATGTCGCTCCGGTGCGCGGCCCACGCGATCATCTGCCCGGCGATGAGGCGCACGTCTGCATTGGCGAAGTCGCCGGGGTGGCCGAGCGAGGTGTAGGCCATGCGCTGGAGGTTCGGAATCACCGACGACATCGGGAAGACCACCGGCGGCCGCTCGCGCACCCAGAGGATCGGCTGCCGCTGCGGCGCGTCCTTCCGCTCGCTGTCGATCGCCTCGCCCCAGAGGAGCACCGTGCAGTCGGCCGGCAGCGGCTCGACGTGGTAGAGCCAGCTCGGGACGACGATCCCCTCGGCGGGAATCGCGACGCCCGCGAGGATCGGGTGCTTGGCGGCCTCCTCGGTCGGCGGCAGCACGCGCGTCCTCGACGAGTGGCCGTGGTGGTGGCGCCACGGCGTGCCGATGAAGCCCTCGCCGAAGCCTGCGTTGAGCGATTCGTCCGGCGAACCCGCCGGGTACGCGAACGCGTGCGTCGTCGTGCGGAAGGCGACCAGCGGCACGCCGCGCTCGATCGGGTCGAGGAAGCTGTGGCGCGTGTCCTGCTCCAGTCGCTCGAAGCGCATGTACGCGACGACGAGATCTGCGCGGCCGATCGCCCGCGCGTCGGTCAGGTTCGTCTTGGCCTCGACCTTGGGCGTGGTGCCGTCCTCCGAGGCGAGGTGGATCGTGGTCTTCACCGCGAGCGGCTTCTCGACGACCCCGGCGAGAAACGGCATCGTGACCTCGCTGCGGTACTCGTCGTCGGCCGCGACGAACGCGATGCGCGGCTCGATCGGCTGCCAGCCGTTGGTGAAGTGGGGTTGCAGCGTCTTCGCATCGCCTGTCGCGAACAGCCGCGCGCGGTCGCCCTTCACCGGCAGGCCGTTCGGACCGCGCCAGTCGCCGAAGCCGCGGTGACCGATCGTCCCGACCGTGCCCGGCGGAAGGTCGTAGGTGCGCGACACGACCGCCACCTCGTCGCCCACCTTCAGTCCCTCGCCGCGCTCGATGCGGTCGATGCGCACGCGGTGCCACACGCTCGAGCCCGCGTGCGGGCCGGGCTTCTCCTCGATCGAGAGGATCGTGACATCCACCACGAACCGCTCCTGGCGGAGGAGCCACGGCGGCGACGGCATCTTCTCGGCGCACAGCCTCGAGGCCACCGACCGCGGGGAGACCGACAGCGAGGCAAGCAAGGCGATCGCGGCGAGCAGGATCACGCGCATGTCGGGTACAGTCGCCGTCCCACGATGACCACGCAAGACCCCGCCGCCGCGATTTCGATCCTCCGCGAGGAACCCTCGTGGCTCGTGCTCGCCAAGCCGGCCGGCATGCACACCGTCGAGCAGAACGGCAATGAAGGCGCCCCGAGCGTCGAGTCGTGGCTCCGCGCCGCGCGCCCCGAACTCGCCGGGCTCGAGGAGTGCGGACTCGTCCACCGTCTCGACTTCGACACCAGCGGCTGCCTGATCGTCGCCAAGGCCGAGGGCACGCGCGAGCGCCTGCGCGACGCCTTCAGCGGGCGCGGCGGCGACATCCGCAAGATCTACCTCGCGCGCGTCGAGGGCCGCTTCGCCGACCGCGTGATGGCGGGGGCGTTCACGCTCAGCTTCACCAGCCGGCACAAGGGGAGCTCGAAGGTCAGCGTCCACACCCGCGGCGAGCCCGAGACCATCGGCCGCTGCCGCTGGCGGGTGCTGTCGGTGCTGGATGAGACGACGCTCGTCGAGGTCGAGCTCCTCGGCCCCGGCCGCCGCCACCAGATCCGCGCGGGCTTCGCCTACGAGGGCCACCCGCTGGTGGGCGACGCGCTCTACGGCTCGCGCGCCGAGGGACCGATCCGGCTCCACGCCGCGCGGGTCGAGGTCGACGGCGTCACCGTCGAGTGCCCGCCCCCGGGGTGGGTGGTCGCCTGACCGGTCGCCGCGCCGCGCGCCGGACGAGTTCGTCAAACCGCGCACTCGGCGATTGCACGCTGGGAAGCCTGTCGTAGTCTCTGCCGATCGGAGGACGCGATGTCCACTCGGTTGAATGGCGAGCTCCGCGCGGGCCCGTGTGAGGGTCCACGCACGGGCCACTGCGCACTCATCCTCGCGATGGCGTTCACCACGGCGGTCCATGCCGGGGCCGATGTGCCGTTGTTCACCGAGGAGGCGCTCGCCCGCGGCGTGCAGTACGTCGTGCCCGACGGCGCCTTCGGCGGCACCGGCCAGTACGGCTGCGGCGTCGCGCTCGTCGACCTCGACGGCGACGGCGACGACGACATCCTCGCCACCGGCGCCGCCGGCGGGCAGGTCGCGCTCTTCGTGAACGACGGCCGCGGACACTACACCGACCACACCGCCTCGTCGGGCCTCGGCGCGTTCTCCAAGGTCTCGGGCGTCGTCGCGGGCGACTACGACGGCGACGGCGACCTCGATGTCTTCCTCACCCGCTGGCTGCAGTCGGCGATCCTCTACCGGAACGAACACGCGCAGACCGGCGTGCTCCACTTCGAGAACGCCACCGGCGCCGCCGCGCTCACCGGCATCACCGGCGCAGGCTCCGGCTGCTCCTTCGGCGACTACGACTCCGACGGCGACCTCGACCTCGCCGTCGGCATGCGCACCGGCTCCGTCGGCAACCTGATGCGCAACCGCCTCTACCGCAACAACGGCGACGGCACCTTCACGAATGTCGCCGCGAGCCTCGGCGTCGACGATGGCTTCGCGACCTTCCAGTGCCTCCTGCAGGACCTCGACCGCGACGGCGACTGCGACCTCTACTGCTCGACCGACAAGGGCCTCCCCGGCGTCGCGTGGAACCGACTGTTCCGCAACCAGGGCGGGCTCTTCACCGAGGACCTCGACTCGGGCGCCTGCATCTCGATCGACTCGATGGGCGTCGCGACCGGCGACCTCGACATGAACGGCCACGTCGACATCTACTGCACGAACGTCCCCAACGGCCACGCGCTTCTCGCCTCCGACGACTCGCTCACCTACCAGCGCCGCGACGGCGAGGCCGGCGTCCGCGGCGCCGCCACCGGCTGGGCCGCGCTCATCTTCGACGCCGACAACGACGCCGACCAGGACCTCCTCGCCTGCTCGATGATGCCCGCCCCCGACTACCTCTGGCTCAACGAGGGCGGCTTCCCCCTCGCCGAGCGCCAGGCCGAGTGCGGCTTCGGCGACCCCGAGGACTCCTACTGCCTCGCCGCCGGCGACATCGAGGGCGACGGCGACATCGACCTCCTCATGCAGAGCCGCACCGCGAACCTGCGCCTCTACGTGAACGCCGCGCCCGCGCAGCACCGCGCGCTCCGCCTGCGCATCGTCGGCTCGGGCATGAACACCCACGCCGTCGGCGCGCTCGTCGACATCGAGGTCCGCGGCGTGACGGCGCTCCGCGAGGTCCTCGCCGGCTCGTGCTACAAGAGCCAGAGCTCGTACACCGTCCACGCCGGCCTCGGCGAGAGCGACGCCGCCGAGCGCGTCACCGTGCGCTGGCCGCGCGTCGGCAAGGCGCCGCGCGACGAGCGCGTCCTCCGCAATGTGCCCGCGGGCTTCGTCGTCCCGGTCTACCCGACCTCGCGCCTCGGCGACCTCGCGGGCGACGGCCGCGTCGACCCCGCCGACCTCGCGGCCTGCGACCGCTGCGTCGACGCGCCGTTCACCGCGGCGTGCGCGGTGTTCGATGTCGACGGCGATTGCCGCGTCACATCCGCCGACCGCGCGGCGATCGAGCTGCGACTGCTCGACCTCAACCGCGACGGCGCCGTCGGCCCGCAGGACATCGCGATCCTCCTCGCCAACTGGGGCCGTCCCGACCACGACGTCACCGGCGACGGCACCGTCGGCCCGCAGGATGTGGCGCGGCTGCTGTCCGCGTGGTGACGGCTCGCCGGGCCCCCGGTTGATCGAATGTGAGTGCCCGCAGATGAAGGCGAAGCCGCAACCTGCGGAACGGATGAAGCGCCGAATCGGACCGCGGCGCTCGATCCGCGCGTCCCGCGTTCCGCAGGCTGCGCCTGCGGGCACCCACGCCTGCGGGCACCCACGCC
>JBMOGJ010000180.1:0-4071 GCA_049318425.1 Phycisphaerales bacterium
AGATGCGGGCGACTTCGCCGGTGGTCAGGACATCCTTCTCGTTGAAATTGAATCCTTCACGCATGGCTTCGTACTCCGTTGGTAGCGCACCCGCGACAACCCTCCGTTGGCTGCGGGAACCCCTGATGCCCCTGACCATCGGCCGTGATCCCGTGGCAATTCACACAACTGCGCGGAATGTGCCGCTGTTGAGCAGATTGCGGCTCGTCAGGCCTGTTCCCACGGCTCCGATCGCGATGCCTGTGCCATTCTCGGACAGATATCCGACCTGTGCGCGGAGGCTGGAGGGGTCGCGCGGGGCGCGCGGCGGGTTCAGCCGCGGGAACTCGTGTCATGCTGCCAGCGGTCGGTCCCCTGCTTGCGCGCCACGGCGCGCGATTCGAGGCGTTCGACCGTCTTGACCCCCGCCCACACGACGAAGGCCGGCCAGCGCAGCGGGTTCGGAAGCATCGCGCGCGCGACCGCGCCGAAGGTGCCCGCACTGCCGCGGTCGTCGGCGCGCGGCGGCGCGACCTGGTCGAGTTCGTACGCGCCCAGCCGCTTGCGGGCGCTGATGCGGCGCAGCGCCGCGAAGGTCCGCGGAACCCGCACGATCGCCGTCGCGCCCGCGACCGTCTCGCGCTCGGAGGGCGCGAACTGCCGCTCGACGAAGCTGTCGTCGGCGAGGAGCCCGGTCGGGAACTCCGCCCAGCGCGCGCGACCGGCCGCGGTGACGGCGAAGGTGCCGCTGCCGTTCGGGGCGCCCGCGCGGTGGTAGGGATTGAAGGTCTCGCCCGCGTAGAAGAGCCGCACCGGCAGCGAGCTCCGCGACGCGTCGAAGCGCGGGCGCGCGGCGAGCACGCGCGCGGCGCCGCCGGCACGCGCCGCCGCGGCGAGGATCGCGCGCAGCGAGCCGGGCTCGAGCTCGATGTCGCCGTCGAGGTAGAGGCGCGGGAAGAGGTCGAGACCCTCCGCGCGCAGCTGCCGCTCGCCGAGGTTCATGGCGTTGGTCTTGCCGCCCTCGGGCGTCTCGGCGACGAGCACGCGCGCGCCCGCAGGCACCGGCACGGCCCGCGCGCGCGCCGCGGTGTCGTCGCGGCAGGCGTTGGCGACCACGATCACGACGAGCTCCTCCGCGCCCGGCGACCCATCGGCGTCGGAAAGCACCGCGCGCAGCGTGCGCTCGATCCCGTTCGCTTCGTTGTAGGCGGGTATGACGACGGTCGGCATGGCGCGCCCCGATCAGCCCTGCATCACGGGACGCACGCGCTCGTGCACGCGGATGCCCTTGCCGCGCAGCGCCTCCTGCAGCTCGTCGGCGTGGCGCGCGTCGCGCACCTCGACCACGCAGGAGACGCGCACGCGCGAGACATCGGAGCCGCCGAAGATGCGCTCGTGCCGGATGTCCTGCACGCTCGCGCCGGTCGAGGCGATGGTCGTGGCGAGCTCGGCGAGTCCGCCGGGCCGGTCGCTGATGGTGGCGGAGAACTGCACCAGGCGCCCGTCGACCGCGAGCGAGTGCTCGATCACGCGCGCGAGCACGAGCGGATCGATGTTGCCGCCGCAGAGGAGGAGCACGACCTTCTTGCCGCGGAGCTCGGGCAGCTCGCCTGACAGCAGCGCCGCGAGCGGCGAGGCGCCCGCGCCCTCGACCACGCCGTGCTGCATCTCGACGAGCCGCAGGATGGCGAGCGAGATCAGGTCCTCGTCGACGGTCACCAGCCGGTCGACGCGTCCGCGCGCGAGGGCGAAGGCGCGCGCGCCCACCTCGGGCACGGCGAGTCCGTCGGCGAGCGTCGGATCCATGGCGATCCGCTTCGGTCCCCCCTGCCGCAGGGCCTCTGCGAAGCTGGCCGCGCGGCGCGGCTCGACGCCGACCACGAGCGCCTCGGGCCGGCGCGCCTTGAGCGCGATGCCCACGCCCGCGAGCAGTCCCGCGCCGCCGACCGGCACGACGACCGCGTCGAGGTCGGGGACCTCCTCGAGGATCTCGAGCCCCACGGTGCCCGCGCCCGCGATGATCGCGGCGTCGTTGAAGCCGTGGATGTAGGTGAGGCTCTCGTCGGCGACGAACTTCTCGGCGAGTTCCTTCGCCTCGGCGATGTTCGCGCCGTGGATCTCGACGCGCGCGCCGAGCTCGCGGCAGCGCGCCTGCTTCACCAGCGGCGCCACGCGCGGCATGACGACGGTGACCGGGATGCCGAGGTCGCGCCCGTGCCACGCGAGCGCGAGCGCGTGGTTGCCCGCGCTCGCCGCGACCACGCCGCGCCGCCGCGCCGCCTCGGGGATCTGCAGCAGCGCGTTGCGCGCGCCGCGCTCCTTGAAGCTGCCGGTGCGCTGCTGGTACTCGAGCTTCGCGAACACGCGGCAGCCGGTGATGCGCGAGAGCGACGGCGCCTCGATGCACGAGGTCCGCAGCACGCCTCCGTCGATGCGGGCGCGCGCGGCCTCGATGTCGGCGATCGTCACGTCGTCGTTGCCGGTGCTCGCGTGCATGCGTGCGGTGCGGGCCGAGGCCGTGGCCTAGGCCTTCACGCTCTCCTTCGCGGCGTCCTTCGACGGCTTGGCGGCGTCCTTCGCGGCCTCCTCCGCCTTCAGCAGGCGCTCGACGTAGTGGATGTCGAAGGTCGCGTTGTTGAAGTCGGGGTTGTCCATCAGCTTCCGGTGGAGCGGGATGGTGGTCTTGACCGGGCCGATCTTGAACTCGCCGAGCGCGACCTTCATGCGCGCGATCGCGATGTCGCGCGTGGGGCCGTGCACGATGAGCTTGCCGATCATCGAGTCGTAGTTCGGCGGGATGCGGTAGCCCGTGCGCGCGTGGCTGTCGAGGCGCACGCCGAGGCCGCCCGGGGCGACGAAGGTCTCGATGAGTCCGGCCTGCGGCATGAAGCCGCGGTCCGGGTCCTCGGCGTTGATGCGGCACTCGATGGCGTGGCCGCTGACCTTGATGTCGGACTGCTTGACCGACAGCGGCTTGCCCGCGGCGACCATGATCTGCTCGCGCACGATGTCGATGCCCGTGATCATCTCGGTGACCGGGTGCTCGACCTGCACGCGCGTGTTCACCTCGAGCATGTAGAAGTTCTGCTTGCCGTCCATCAGGAACTCGACGGTCGCGGCGCCCGAGTACTTGGCGCTCGCGATGAGCGCTGCGGCGCTCTCGCAGACCTTGAGTCGCTTCACGGGGTCGACGCCGGGGCTCGGCGCCTCCTCGATGAGCTTCTGGTGGCGGCGCTGGCTCGAGCAGTCGCGCTCGAAGAGGTGCACGGCGTTGCCATGCTTGTCGCCGATGGTCTGGACCTCGAAGTGGCGCGCGTGCTCGAGGAACTTCTCGATGTACACCGCGCCGTTGCCGAACGCGGCGGTCGCCTCCTGGCGCGCGCTCTCGATGCCGGCGCGCAGCTGCGCCTCGTCGCGGGCGACGCGCATGCCGCGTCCGCCGCCGCCGGCAGTCGCCTTGACGATCACGGGGTAGCCGATCTCGGAGGCGACCTTGACGGCCTCCTCGATGTCCTCGATCGCGTCCTCGGTGCCGGGGAAGACCGGCGTGCCGACCTTGCGGGCCATCTTCTTGCAGCTCACCTTGTCTCCGAGCAGCGCCATCGCCTCGGGCGACGGGCCGATGAACTCGAAGCCGGAGTCGCGGCAGACCTCGGCGAAGTGCGCGTTCTCGGAGAGGAAGCCGTAGCCCGGGTGGATCGCGTCGGCGTGCGAGACCTCGGCGGCGGCGATGATGCGCTCGATGCGGAGGTAGCTCTGCGGGCTCGGGCCCGGGCCGATGCACACGGCCTGGTCGGCCTGCTCGAGCCAGGGGCCGCCCTTGTCGGCGGTCGAGTACACGCACACGGTCTCGATGCCGAGGCTCTTCGCGGCGCGGATGACGCGCAGCGCGATCTCGCCGCGGTTGGCAATCAGGATTCGCTTGAACATGGATGTGCTGCTGTGATGTGTGGCCGCGGTCGCGGTTCAGCTCGGGCGGATGCGGTACAGGGGCTGGCCGAACTCGACGGGCTGGCCGCTCTTGACGAGCACTTCCTCGACGGTGCCCGAGGTCTCGGCCTTGATCTCGTTGAAGATCTTCATGGCCTCGAT
>JBMOGJ010000181.1:0-4029 GCA_049318425.1 Phycisphaerales bacterium
GCAAGGAGGACAGGATGGGCTGGTACTTCCGACGTTCGCTGAACCTCGGACCGCTGCGGCTCAATCTGTCGCGGCGCGGTGTCGGCTGGTCGGTCGGCGGCCGCGGCCTTCGCGTCGGCGAGACCGCGGGCAAGAAGCGCTACACGCAGGCGTCGATCCCCGGGACCGGCGTCGGGTACCGCAGCCAGCGCGGGTGCCTGCTCGCGCTCGCGGTCCCGCTGCTGGCCACCGCGGCGCTGGTCGCTGCGGCCACGCTGGCCCTCGGCGGTCGCGTCTGAGGGAGCTTCGAGCGATGCGTGGCAGGGCGGTGTCTCGCCAGGCGATGCGTCGCCGTGTGATGGATCGCCGTAGGACGCGCCGCCGAGTGATGCACACACAGCGCCCGCGCCGATAAGCGGGCATGCGTCCGCTCTTCCGTCTCGCATCGATGTTCTTCGTCCTGGTCGCGATCGGGTGCTCTGCGGCCCAGCCGCAGCGGGGGCCCGCCATCACTCCGAACGAGGCGATCGGCGTGTGGAGCCTGGCCGACGACGAGAACACCACCTTCGATGTGCGGCTCGCCGCGGGCGGTGTCGCGGGCGAGGGCCCGGGTGGCGTCGCGGGCGGCACCGCCCGGAGCAACTGGTCGAAGGGCCCGCTGGGTGCGCAAGGCGAGTCGGGCCGCTGGCAGATCGACGGCGACCGCATCGTGATCGACTACACCGACGGATGGAGCGATGTGATCATCCGCGCGCCGGGCGGGAAGTTCCGCAAGGAGTCCTTCGCCCCGCGGGCGCCGCGCGACGCGGCGCCGAGCAACACCGGCCAGGCGGTCCGCACCCCGGAGGCGTTCGCGCGCTGGGTCGGCGTCTACGAGGTTCCGGTCGCCGAGTCGAAGTACGGGCGCTCGTTCCATGTCTCGATCCAGTCGAGCCATGCGGCCTGGAAGTCGATCGACGACCTCCGCGTCGGCAGCTGGTGGATCGCCGGAGGCGCGCTGCGCATCCGCTGGGCGAACGGCTGGCTCGACGAGCTGCGGCCGGTCGGCACCGGCTTCCAAGTCCGATCCTGGAAGCCCGGCACCACCATCGACGCCGTCGGCAATCCGTCGGAACCGCCGACCAACACCGGCGGCGCGATCCGTCTCGACTGAGTCCCGCGGAAGGCCGTCCTTCGCGGACGCAGCACGCCCTGCAAGCGCGGAACATCTCCAAAGTCCCGTGGGAAAGCCGATTTCGCACTCGACTCGCGTCGGTCGCGATGTAGACTCGACTTGCTTTTCGGGACCTTCACGCATGCAGCGAACCAAGACCTCGACGTTCACCGCCGTCTCCTGCCTCGCCGCCAGCCTGCTGATGGGCGCACCCTCGGCGCTCGGTCAGTCCGCGCGTCCCGGCGTCGGCGCCACGCCCTTCTTCGGGGTGCCCGCGGGCACGACCTTCCGCGTCTGGGCGCCCAACGCCACCGCGGTGCGCGTCGCCGGAACCTTCAACGCCTGGAACGCCACCAGCCATCCGCTCACCAGCGAGGGCAACGGCTTCTGGTCTGCGGACGTCAACTTCGTCTACGCCGGCACGCAGTACAAGTACGTGATCACCGGACCCGCGGGCACGATCTGGAAGAACGACGCGCGCGCGAACCAGCTCACCAACTCGACCGGCAACTCGATCGTGGTCAACCACGACGCCTACGCCTGGCAGACGCCGAACTTCCGGATCGCGAACTGGAACGAGCTCGTGATCTACGAGCTCCACATCGGCACCTTCGGCCAGACGCCCGACGGCGTGCTCCCCGCGAACTTCGACGAGGCGCGCCTCAAGCTCGACCACCTCGCCGACCTCGGCGTGAACGCGGTGCAGGTCATGCCGATCTGGGAGTTCCCGCAGAACATCTCGTGGGGCTACAACGGCGCGCATCCCTACTCGGTCGAGAGCTCCTACGGCACCCCGACCGACTTCAAGGAGTTCGTCGACGCCGCCCACGCGCGCGGCATCGCGGTGCTCTCCGACCTGGTGTTCAACCACATCGGCCCCAACGACGTCGACCTCTGGCAGTACGACGGCTGGAGCCAGAACGCCGGCGGCGGCATCTTCTTCTTCCAGGACGGCCGCTCCGTCACGCCGTGGGGCAACACCCGTCCCGACTACGGCCGCGGCGAGGTCCGCTCGTACATCCGCGACAACGTGCTGTACTGGCTCGACGAGTACCGCCTCGACGGCCACCGCATGGACGGCACCAAGTACATCCGCAAGGTCGACCAGGCGGGGCCCGACATCCCCGAGGGTTGGTCGCTGCTGCAGTGGATCAACGACTCGGTCGACGCCGCGCATCCCGGCAAGATCTCGATCTGCGAGGACCTCGACAACAACGCGTGGCTGACCAAGACCACCGGCGCCGGCGGCGCGGGCTTCGACGCCCAGTGGGACGCGCAGTTCTACTGGCCCGTGCGCGGCAACCTGATCACGCCGAACGACGCCGACCGCGACATGTTCGCGATCCGCGGCGCGATCCTCGCCAACTACAACGCCGACGCGTTCGAGCGCGTCATCTACACCGAGAGCCACGATGAGGTCGCCAACGGCCAGTCGCGCATGCCCGAGGCCATCTGGCCGGGCAACGCGAGCAGCTGGTATTCGAAGAAGCGCTCGACCCTCGGCGCGGCGGTGGTCATGACCTCGCCGGGCATCCCGATGCTCTTCCAGGGCCAGGAGTTCCTCGAGGACGGCTGGTTCCAGGACACCGACCCCGTCGACTGGACCAAGGCCACCACCTTCGGTGGCATCAAGGCGCTGTACAAGGACCTCATCGCGCTCCGCAAGAACACCGCCGGACTCACCCGCGGCCTCACCGGGCAGAGCACCAACGTCTTCCATGTGAACAACGCCTGGAAGATGATCGGCCTGCACCGCTGGATGAACGGCGGCGAGAAGGACGACGTGGTGATCGTGATGAACTTCTCCGCGACGCCGCGCTACGGCTACCGCGTCGGCTTCCCCCGCGACGGCCGCTGGAAGGTGCGCTTCAACAGCGACTGGAACGGCTACGACGCGTCGTTCGCGAACACCAGCACCTTCGACCTCGACGCGAGCTACTCGCAGCCGTGGGACGGGCTGCCGGCGAGCGGCATCTTCGACATCGGCGCCTACACCTGCCTCGTCTTCTCGCAGGGCGACGTCCCGCCGCCGACCAACGCCTCGGACATCAACGCCGACGGCCGCATCGACGCCGCCGACCTCGCGCTGGTGCTGAACGCATGGGGCACCGCCAAGGGCGCCGCCGACATCAACCGTGACGGCGCCGTGAACGGCGTCGACCTCGCGATCCTGCTCGGCCAGTGGGGCTGGACCGCCCAGTAACTTCCCCACTGCGTCCGCGGAACGCGAATAAACGGGACATTTGTTTCGACCTCCCGCCGTTTCGCGTTAGATTTCTAGGGTTCCGATTCGATCGCAGGGGACGCTGTCGCTCTCACGCCAGCCGCTCCTGACCAGCCATCCGCCATCCCACCACAGGAGTTCAGAAAGATGCGTACCTCGATGATGTTTGTCGCCGCCCTTGGAGTTGCATCCTTTGGCGTCGCGACCGCTGCCCAGGCCCAGATCACCCTCGACGGCGTCGCCGATGCCGCCTACGGCCCCGCGGTCGCCGTGCAGAACACGCAGACCCAGTTCGGCGACTCGAACCTCGGCACCATCGACACCGCGAACGGCTCCGAGCTCGACGCGATGTACGCGCGCATCGAGGGCGGCGTGCTCTACCTCGTGCTCGCTGGCAACCTCGAGTCGAACTTCAACAAGCTCGAGATCTTCGTCGACGGCGTCGCCGGCGGCCAGAACCAGCTCCGCGGCAACAACCCCGACGTCGACTTCAACGGCATCAACCGCATGGGCGATGACCCGGCGACCCTCAAGGTCGTCGAGGGTCTCACCTTCGATGCGGCCTTCTCGCCCGACCTCTGGGTGAGCCTGACCTGCGGCGGTACGCCGTTCGCGGTCTACATGAACCAGGCCCAGCTCCTCACCAAGGGCGGCGGCACCGGCGGCTACCTCG
>JBMOGJ010000182.1:0-4019 GCA_049318425.1 Phycisphaerales bacterium
GGCGAGATCTTCATCAAGATGTCGAAGGAAGGCTCCACGCTGTCGGGCCTGATCCAGGGCTTCTGCCGCGCGTTCAGCCTCTGCCTCCAGCACGGGCTGCCGCTCTCCGAGGCGTGCGACCGCTTCAAGGGCATGCGCTTCGAGCCGATGGGCGGCACCTCGAACAGCGACATCCCCGAGTGCTCGAGCATCCTCGACTACGTGGCCCGCTACCTCGACCGCGAGTACGGCCGCGGCCACTGACGGTCGCGTGTGGCGACGCGCGCGACACCGCGCTCGAGCGTCCCGCGGCCCGGACAATCCACTGCTCAAAAACACAGCGCGCTGGCCCAAGGGCCAGCGCGCTGTTCATGGGTCATGCTCGAGAGGTGTCGCTCAGCCCTTCGACTTGCGACGGCCCTTGGCGGCCATCTCCTCGCGGTCCTCGGCCTCGGCGGCCTGGATCGCAGCCTCGGCGGCCTCTTCGGCCTTCTTCTGCTCTTCCATCGACTCGAGGGTGCGGTCGGCGGCGACATCGATGGTGATGTCGGCCTTGAGCTCCTTCTCGAACTGGATCATGCAGGTGTACGAGCCGATGCGGCGGAACGGCGCGGCGAGGCGCACGGCGCGCATGTCGACCGCGTAGCCGGCCGCGACGAGCGCGTCGGCGATGTCACGCTGCGTGATCGAGCCGTAGAGGACGCCCTGGTCGTTGCAGCTGCGGACGAGCTTGATGCTGATGCCGGTGAGCTTGGCGATGGTCTCCTCGCGGAGCTGGCGCTGCGCGGCGATCTCGGCGAGGGCCTTCGCGCGGGCCTCCTTGAGCGCCTCGATCTTGGCATCGGTCGGATGCTCGGCGAGCGCGTGGGGGAGGAGGTAGTTGCGGGCGTAGCCGGCGCGCACCTTGACGATGTCGCCAACGATGCCGAGGTTCTCGACGTTGCGGAGCAGAAGGAGTTCGACTGGACGGGCCATGGATCGCTGTCCTGGGGCCTGTGGCCCCGTGAGTTAGGACGCGGACGACCAACGCGGTCGAGGGCGCCCAACGAGTGGCGAGTCGCGCAGTATGGATGAAACCGCCGCAAAATGGAAGGGCTTGGGCGCGTCGGGCGGTGGATCGGGCACGTGGCGTGGGTGAGTGAGGAGGTCGGCGATGGGGGCGGGCGCGCGCGCGGAATTGCCAGGCCGAGAATGTTCCCGAAAAAACGGTCGTGGATGGCCTGTCGACTGGATACCCTGATAGAATCCGAACATCGCGGCTGCGCTATCGTGGCCGCGTCGGACAGCGAACGACACAGCATGGGTACGAAAAGACATGCGCCGCGTGGGTGACCCACTGCGGCGCGCCTCGCGGCGACCGTCGCGAGAAAGGCTCGCGGCGAACGCCGCAAGAAAGGACAGAACGATGGCGAGCTACAACAAGGTCCTCCTGATGGGCAACCTCACCCGCGATGTGCAGCTGAAGAGCACCTCCGGCAACCAGTCGGTCGCGGACATCGCGATCGCGGTCAACCGCAAGTACAAGCTCAAGGACGGCACCGAGCGCGAGGAAGTCACCTACGTCGACTGCGAGTGCTGGGGTCCCCGCGCCGAGGTCATCGCGAAGTACTTCAGCAAGGGCAAGCCGATCTTCATCGAGGGTCGCCTCAAGCTCGACAGCTGGGAAGACAAGGACGGTCAGAAGCGCTCCAAGATGCGCGTCATGATCGAGGACTTCCAGTTCGTCGAGAGCCGCGGTGGCGGCGGCGGCGGTGGTGGCGGTGGCGGCGACGAGGGCGGCTACGCCCCGTCGCGCTCGAGCGGCGGCGGCAGCCGCGCCGGCGCGAGCCACAGCGGCATCCAGGAAGACGAAATCCCGTTCTGACCGATCGGGATCGGCAGCAGGTCCACATTCGGCATGTCCGTCGCGTTGCGCGGCGTGTGCCCGATCCCATCGTTGAGCGAGATCCGCTACGCACCCGCCCGCGCCCCGCGCGGGCGGGTTGCGTTGTGGGGGGGGCGGTCGCAGCAGTCGGGCTGGGAGCCATCCACACGCGCCAGTCACGGTGACCCGGCCTCGGGGCATCCATCCTGCGCGTTCCCGACTTCCGCTGACCATCGGTGCGAGACTTCGGCGGACCGGTCGATGCAACCCGGATGCGTGTCCATCGTGTGACCGCCACGCCGAGGCGCCTCGGCGACACCCTCGAAATTCTCGAGTTTGACTTGCCTCGCGCGCCGGCACAGTGTACTACTGTACTAGTACACTATGCCGCTTCCGTTCCTCGTCAATCCAAACACCTCGGTGCCGATCTTCCGTCAGATCGCCGAGGGGCTGCGCGCCGCGATCGGGCGGGGGAGCCTCGCTCCCGGCGACCTGCTTCCGAGCGTGCGCCAGATTGCCGAGGAACTCGCCGTGAACCCCAACACGGTCCACAAGGCCGTGGCCGAGCTCGAACGCGAGGGTCTCGTCGAGGCCGAGCGCGGGCGTGGGATGGTGGTGCGGGCGGGAACGAGGGCGATCGCAAAGGCGTCGGGTGACGAGGCGGTGCTCGCGTTGCTCGCCGATGCGGCCCGTCTCGCGGCGGCTTCGGGAATGGCGGGCGACAAGTTCGATCAACTCGTGCGTCGCGCCCAGCGCGCGGCGGCCGCCGGTCAGCCGGCAGGAGGTGTCCAGTGAGCCCATTCGATTCCCTTGGGTGGCCGACCGAGAGCCGCGGACTCGCCCTCCGTTGCCGCGGGCTCGCGCTCCGCTTTGGCCGCACTCAGGCGCTCGCAGGGCTCGACCTCGAACTCGCGCCGGGGGAGTCGGTCGGCATCGTCGGCCGCAACGGTGCCGGCAAGAGCACGCTCTTCCGCTGCGTCGTCGGCACCGAATCGCCCGACGCGGGATCGGTGGATTCGACCCCGAAACTCGCCCGCATCGACTTCCTCGCACGCGTCGGGTTCGTCCCCGACACGCTTTCCGCCTACGACTGGATGACGGCGGGGCAGGCGATCGACTTCGTGGCCGCGCTCCAGCCGCGCTTCGACGCGGCGTGGAGCGCGGAACTCTCGGCGCTGCTCGCGATCGACCGCTCGGCGAAGGTTCGCACGCTCTCGCGCGGCATGCAGGCCCGGCTCGCCTTCGTGCTTGGGCTCTCGCACCGCCCCGGACTCGTGCTGCTCGATGAACCGCTGCTCGGGGTCGACGCCGTCACCCATGATGTGGTGCTGGAGACGCTTGCGCGCATGCGGTTCGAACTCGGGGCGACCATGCTCATCGCATCGCACCAGCTCGGCGACATCGCGCGGCTGACCGACCGCGTCGTGTTCATCGATCGCGGGCGCATCACCGAGTCGGTCGCGACGGACGAACTCGTCTCGAGCACTGTTCGACTGCAGGTGCGCGGGCTGCCGCGCGACTGGGTTCCCGGCAAAGGCATCATCCATGCGCGATGGCAGGGGGATGTCGCCGTGCTGACCGTCTGTTCCGACATCGAGGAGGTCGAGCGGAACATCCACAGCGCGCATCCGGGCGTCAGCCTGGAGCGCTTGGCGCTCTCGATCAACGAAGCATGCGCGGATCGGCTCCGTGCGATGGAGGTGCAGTCGTGAACACATCGTCGGCATCGCCATCCGTGCGCGCCGTCGCGTCGCCGGGAGCGGCGCTTCACACGAAGGACCTGCGACTTGCCGGCGGGATCGTTGTCCCGGCGATCGCCATCCTCGCGGTGGTTGCTCTACTCGAGTTCGGCCTGCCGTCGCTGCTGGCATCGACGCCGGAGAAGCTCCGCCTGAATGGTGCGTGGTTGATGTCGTGCACGATCGCGCTCGTCACGGTGCCCGCGCTGGTCGCGGTAGCGCTCGGGCTCGGCGACGCCCATCGCGGCGGGGAACTCCTGATGGCCACGCTCCCCGTCGCGGCGGGCGCAAGGTGGCGCTCGAAGCTGCGTGTCATCGCGCTGGTGTATGCGGGTTTCGTCGCCATTCTCCTGCCATCGTGGATGCCGGCCCCGGCGGTCGTCGATGCGCTCTCGCTGCCGAAGCTGAGCTGGATCGCGGCCGTTTCCGTGCTCGGT
>JBMOGJ010000183.1:0-3999 GCA_049318425.1 Phycisphaerales bacterium
TGAGCCCCCGTCAATTCCTTTGAGTTTTAGCCTTGCGACCGTACTCCCCAGGCGGCGCACTTAACACTTTTGCTTCGGCCAGAAGGGCGTCAAACCCCTCCGACCCAGTGCGCATTGTTTACGGCGTGGACTACCGGGGTATCTAATCCCGTTTGCTCCCCACGCTTTCGTCCCTCAGCGTCAGGACGAGCCCAGCGACCTGTCTTCACCTTCGGCATTCCGATAGATATCTACGCATTTCACCGCTCCACCTATCGTTCTGATCGCCTCTACTCGCCTCAAGAACTGCGGTTCGCCGAGCAGTTCCACGGTTGAGCCGTGGTATTTCACTCGACGCCTGCAGTTCCGCCTACGGACCCTTTAAGCCCAGTGATTCCGATTAACGCTCGCACCCTCTGTATTACCGCGGCTGCTGGCACAGAGTTAGCCGGTGCTTCCTTTGGGTATGGTCATTGTGTTCCTAGACCCTGACAGTGGTTTACACCCCGAAGGGCTTCATCCCACACGCGGCATTGCCCCGTCACACTTTCGTGCATTGCGGAAGATTCGTTACTGCAGCCTCCCGTAGGAGTCCGGGCAGTGTCTCAGTCCCGATGCGGCGGGCCGTGCTCTCACACCCGCTACCCGTCTTAGCCTTGGTGAGCCGTTACCTCACCAACTAGCTGATAGGAGATTCCCCGCTCCCAGAGCGTAAACTTTGCTCTTTCGAGATCATCAGGTGTTAGCCATCGTTTCCGATGGTTATCCCTGACTCCGGGGTACGTAGGAATCTATTCCTCGCCCTTTCGCCACTCGTGTATTGCTACACGCGTTCGACTTGCATGTTTTAGCCATGCCGCCAGCGTTCAATCTGAGCCAGGATCAAACTCTTCAAGAAGTTTTAAGCAGCTTGCGCTGCGTACCGTTGAAGGTTTGCCCGGCCAAACCGACAAGTTATGTCGGCCGGTCGTCTCATGTTTCCATCCATTTGCATGGACATGAGTGGTGGACGGCAAATCCACCAGATTTTTCGATGAACATCACTGCCAGCTGGGTAAACCCAGACTGACAGTGACCAATGGAATTGATCATTGTCTTTGGCATCACGGAGGATGTTCATCTGCCGCCACAAAGTGGCGGCGGGTTGCGCTTCAGACGCCGGCCGTGACCGACATCCTGCGCGAAACATCCTCGCGGTTTCCAACTGCTGACTTGTCAAAGATAGGCGCGGCTTTCACCGCGTCCCGCGGCGGTGTTCGTCGCGGGTCGGGAAGTTTAGCGAAACCCAAAGTGGTGTCAACCCCTTCGGACGAGTTCCCCTCGGTGATTTTGCGAGGTTTTCGGGAGCGTTCCGCCAAGCGCCCGAGAACCACGAAAAACCAAGGGTTTCGCGTCCGAGAATGGGAGTTATGCAGACGCGGGGCGTCTGACGTCGCTCAACCGCGGAAAATTGTATCGGTTTCTCGGACGCAACGCACTCTATCTCAGAACTTATCCACATTTTCGCAGTGCTCAGGCGTCGTCATCGAGGCCCATCGGCGGGGTCGGAGCGCCCACAAACCCGATGGCGCTCCGGCGCGGTGGGTCCGCCGCGGCGCAGACGGCGATCGCAACCTCCCGCACCCCCATCTGGCCCAGCGTCGCAGAGACCTCCCGGAGCGTGGCGCCTGTCGTTCGGACGTCGTCCACGAGCAGCACGCGGCGCACCCCCGCAGGGAGCGCCCCAGCGCCGCGCGCCGCGTAGCGCCCACGATTCGCGGCGCGCAGGTCCCGATCTCCGCCAGTCTGTCGATGCGCCAGTCGCGCGCGGATGGGCCAGGCGCGAGGCACGCCGATCACCTGGGCGATCTCGTCGGCGAGCACCGCGCAGTGATCGATGCCGCGAAGCGTCCGTCGCAACCAATGCACCGGGACCGAAACCACGCAATCGGGGCGGGCGATCCGTCCGACGAGGATCGACTGCCGCACCTGCTCGCCGAGCTCGTGGCCGAGCAGCACGCCCATCTCCCGCCACGCGCGCTGCTTGATCGCAGGAACCCACTGGGAGAGCGGCGGTGCGTAGCGTCCCAGTCGAACAACGCCGCCGAGCCGCACGCCGTGCACCAGCGGACGCCGATCGCGGCACTCGCCGCAGCCGCCCACGAGATCCTCGAATGGCGCGCGTGTGGTGCCGCATCGACCGCAGTACGCGTCGAGTTCGTCGCGCCTCCACTCGGCGGCGGCCAGCAGGCCGGCCGCCGAGGGCATGCGGTAGCCGAGCACCGAGCGCTCGAGTCCCTCGAGCCGCTGCGCGCGGGCGATGGTTCTTGATTTGCGCTGGGCGCCGCGGGCGAGCTCGTTCATCTCCCGTACGGCGCGCGCGAGGTTCCTCGACTCCGTGGCGCGTCCCTGCCGGCGCGCGGGCGTTGATCCCTGCATCCCCTGCTCCTTTCCCCTGATCGTGTGGTCATGCCGCCACGCGGCGGCCGAACTCGCGACACGCTACCGCCGCCTGGGCGCATCCCCGCGAATCGGGTGTTTTGTTTTCGCACTTCGCAGCCGACGGTCACGCGCGACCGCGCACCGAGACTCCCGGAGAAGGAGGGAGCTGGGCGCCATGAAGAAGGCGGGGCGCATGTGCGCCCCGCCTGATGCGGTTCCGGTCGTGGGTCGAGAGACGGTGCGCTCAGCGCATCATCTTGCGAAGCACCGTGTTGAGGATGCCGCCGTTGCGGTAGTACTCGACCTCGACCGGCGTATCGACGCGGCAGAGCGTGTCGAACTCGATCTTGCTGCCGTCGGCGCTGGTGGCGACCACCTTGATGTTCTGACGCGGCTTGAGATCCGACGGGATGTGCACGTCGAAGGTCTCGTCGCCCTTCAGGCCGAGCGCGTTGCGGTCCTGTCCCGCGAGGAAGGTGAGCGGCATGACGCCCATGCCCACCAGGTTCGAGCGGTGGATGCGCTCGAAGCTCTCGGCGATCACCACCTTCACGCCGAGGAGGAACGTGCCCTTCGCGGCCCAGTCGCGCGACGAACCCATGCCGTAGTCCTTGCCGGCGAGGACGACGAGCGGAATGCTCTTCGCCTTGTAGTTCACGCTCGCGTCATAGATCGACTTGACGCTGCCGTCGGTGAAGTCGGTCGTGACGCCGCCGGTGGTGCCGGGGGCGAGCTCGTTCTTGATGCGCGTGTTGGCGAAGGTGCCGCGGGTCATCACGCGGTCGTTGCCGCGGCGCGAGCCGTAGCTGTTGAACATCGCGGGGGCGACGCCGTTCTCGATCAGGAACTTGCCCGCAGGGCCGTCCTTCTTGATGTCACCCGCGGGCGAGATGTGGTCGGTGGTCACCGAGTCGCCGAGCTTGGCGAGGCAGCGCGCGCCCGTCACCGAGGTGATCGTGCCCGCCTCCTGCTTCATGTCGACGAAGAACGGCGGCTCCTGGATGTAGGTCGACTTGGCGTTCCAGCCGTACATCTCGCCGCCGCCGGTCGCGATCTTCTGCCAGGCTTCGGAGCCCTTGAAGACATCGGCGTACTCCCGCTCGAACTGGGCGCGGGTGACGAACTGGTGCACCGCGTCCTCGACCTCCTTGGCGGTCGGCCAGATGTCCTTGAGGTAGACCGGCTTGCCGTCCTTGGTGGTGGCGAGGACATCCTTCTGGAGATCGATGTCGACCGTGCCCGCGATCGCGTAGGCGACGCAGAGCGGCGGCGAGGCGAGGTAGTTCGCCTTGACGTCCTGATGGACGCGCGCCTCGAAGTTGCGGTTGCCCGAGAGCACGCTGGTGACCGCGAGGTCGCCTTCCTTGATGGCCGCGCCGATGTGGTCGGGCAGCGGACCCGAGTTGCCGATGCAGGTGGTGCAGCCGTAGCCGACGGTGTTGAAGCCGACGGCGTCGAGCGAGGCGGTCAGGCCCGCGGCGTTCAGGTACTCGGTGACGACCTTGGAGCCAGGCGCGAGCGAGGTCTTGACCCACGGCTTGCGGGTGAGGCCGAGCGCGGCGGCCTTCTTGGCGACGAGGCCCGCACCGATCATCACGC
>JBMOGJ010000184.1:0-3965 GCA_049318425.1 Phycisphaerales bacterium
CGCGATCGACGCATGCGTCGTGAGCCGCACCGCGAGCTCGATCGCGGCCTTCATCGAGCCCTCGCTCGCCTGGTTGCGGCCGGCGATGCCGAACGCGGTGCCGTGATCGGGGCTGGTGCGCACGATCGGCAGGCCGAGCGTGACGTTCACCGCCTTGTCCCAGCCGAGCAGCTTCACGGGGATGAGCCCCTGGTCGTGGTACATCGCGACCACGAGGTCCCACTTCCCGGCCGCCGCGTCGATGAAGATCGTGTCGCCCGGGAACGGCCCGTGGACATCGATGCCCGTGGCCTTCGCCATGTCGATCGCGGGGCGGATCACGCGGATCTCCTCGTCGCCGAAGAGCCCGTTCTCGCCCGCGTGCGGATTGAGGCCGCACACCGCGATGCGCGGCTTCGCGATCCCGAGCTGCTGGCAGATCTCGTGGCCGAGCGTGATCGGCTCGTGCACGCGGCCGATCGTGAGCAGGTTGCGGATCTCCATGAGCGGCACGTGCGTGGTCGCGAGCACGACCTTCAGCCGCGGCGAGATGAACGCCATCGCCTGCCGCCGCGCCTTGGTGCGCGCCGCGAACAGCTCGGTGTGCCCCGGCCAGCGGAAGCCGGCGAGCGTCCACGACTCCTTCGAGATCGGCGCCGTCACCACGGCGTCGATGCGGCGCGGGTCGCTGTGCGCGCGCATCGCGTCCTGGATCGCGTCCTCGACGAAGCACTTCGACGCAAGCCCGCCCGACTTGGACGGCTCGCGGTCGCTGCCGAGCGTGCCCGCGATGCCGTAGTCGATCACGGTGAAGTCGCCGAGCACCATGCTGCCGTCGCGCGCGTGGTCGCTGCTCGCGCGGAACCAGGTGGGATGGATGCGCGCCTTCTCGGCTGCGGCGAGCATGAGCTCGTTGTCGCCGTACACCACGAAGCGCGCCGCCGCGCGCAGCGACGCATCGGCGAGCGCCTTGACGACCACCTCCGGCCCGATGCCGAGCGGATCGCCCATGGTGATGCCGATGAGGGGACGGTTCATGGTGTCAGCGGATCATCGTGCGCGGTGGCTGCGGGTGTGCGTCGCGTCGGTTCCGTTCACTTCGCGCGGATCTCGACCGGCGCGCCATCGGCGAGCGACTCCCACACCAGCGCGACATCGCCCGCGAGCAGGCGCACGCAGCCGAGGCTGTGGTCCTGTCCGATCGAGTCGGGCTCGATGGTGCCGTGGATGCCGTAGCCCGCGAGCTTGGAGTTCGCCTCGTCGAGGCCCTCGAGCCCGAGCCAGTGCTCGCCGATCGGATTCGCGGCATCGTCCGCCTCGAAGCGCTGGCCGGTGACCGGGTGGATCCACTCGGGGTTGAGCAGCTTGGAGCCGGGGCGGACCTTGAAGCGTCCGAGCGGCGTGCCGTTCGCGGCGCCGAGTCCGACCGGCATCGACGCGACGACGATGCGCGCGTCGCCCTCGCCCATGCAGATGTCGATGCGGTAGTCGCGCTTCGACACCACGGCGCTGAACGGTCCGCGCGGCAGCTTGAGCCGCTTGCCGACCTGGATCGCCTCGGGCTTCTTGATGTTGTTCATGCGCGCGACGAGTCGCCAGTCGCAGCCGATCTTGTTCTTGCGGACGATCTTCTCGAGCGAGTCGTTGGGCTGCACCGTGTACTGCATGCAGCTCGGGTCGTTCGCGTTGTAGACCGGCGTGAGGAAGAGCTGTGCGCTGAGCTTCGCGAGCGCCGTCGAGGCGTTGCGCGCGTCGAGCTCATTCAGCGCGCCCGAGAGCAGCGCCTGCGAGAGGAGCAGCCGCGCCTTCACCGGCTCGCTCGCGCCGAGCGCGAGGCCCTCGGCGAGCCGCGCCTCGGGCGAACCCGCGGCGGGCGCGGGCTTCGCGGGAGCGGACTGCTCGGCAGCGTCGGTGCCGCTGGCCCCGCTGTTGTTGTTGTTGTTGAAGGTCGGCGGAGTGGTGGGGGACTCCTGCCTTGGAGCGTCTTGCTTCGGCGCGTCCTGCTTCGGCGCTTCCGGCTTCGGTGCATCCTGCGCCGCGCCCGCGCGCGCAGCGTCTGGGTCCGTCGAGATCGCGGTGTTCACCGCGGACTGCGCGGGCTCCGTCGTCGCCTGCGCGCGCGCGGCGTCGTCCGCCGCGGCATCAGTTGCGGCATCGGTCGCGCTTGGTCGCGCGCTCTCGGCCGGCGTCCCCGCCAGCGCGATCGCCTCATCGAGCGCACTGCGGCGCGTGTCGCGGACATCCGACGCCGCCAGCGTGGCCGTCATGGTCGATCCGCCGCCCGCAAGCCCGGACTCCATCGACGCGCCCGCGCCGCCCTCCGCCGCCGACGCCGAGCGCGGCATGGTGAGCTCGCTCAGCGTGTCGCCGTCGCCGCTCACCAGCCAGTACGCGCCGGCCAGCGCCGCACCCGACGCGATGGTGACGATGAAGAGCGTGGGCAGCCCACGGCCCTTCGACGAAGACGAATGACGATCCATGCGGCTGCTTTGGCTCGCGAGTGCCATGGCGTAGCTCCACTGAGTTCCTGCGTGTCGGTCCGGTCCGCTCCGCTGCGCACCAGCGGGGCGCGACAGGGTACGCCCTCCGCGCGGATCGATCACGCCCGGACGCGCCGCCTTCACGCCTTCGGCGTGTTTCCGCGGCGGAACAGCCGTCCCTCGGCCGCCACGAAGGCGACGCGCCGGTCGTGCCCGTCCTCGGGCACGCAATCGACAAGTTGCTCACGGAAGCAGACGCCCACGGTCGCCCGCCGCGCATCGGGCCGCAAACGCCCGAGAAGTGCGTCGTAGAAGCCCTTCCCGCGTCCCAGGCGGGCGCCGCGGCGGTCGAAGGCGCGCCCCGGCACCACGACCGCGTCGAGCTCGCGCGCGCGCACGCGACGCACGGCGGGGGAGTCGGTGTTCGGCGCCGCGATGCCGAAGCGGTCGCGCGTCCAGTGCGCCGGGTCGAGCGGATCCGACGCCGCGACCTCGAGCAGCCGCAGCGCGCCGTCGTCGCCCACGAGGGGGAACGCCACCCGCGCGCCCCGCGCCGCGAGCGCGCGCACGATGCCGTCGGCGTCGATCTCGTCGGGCATCGCGCGGTAGAGCAGCACGAGCATGGCGCCTGGCATCGCGCCTGGCATGGCGCCCGGCATCGCGCCCCGCATCGCACCGCCACCCGCGCCACCCGTTCCGCATCCCGCGAGCGCCGGCGAGCGCAGCACCGTCGCCACCAGGCGCTCGGCGCGCCGCGCGCGCGCGAACGGCCGGATCGCCGCGACCGCGTCGCGCATCGAGGCGCGCATCGCCGTCTTCGCCGTCTTCACCTTCGCCGCCGCGGGGTCCTCGACCTCCGCCGCCGGTTCGCGCGTGCCGCCGTCGCTCATCGTGCTCCCTCCGCGGCCCCGCCGCCCTGCGCCCGCGTGCGGAGCGCGCGCACCTGGTCGAGGTGCTCGCCGATCGCCTTCTCGAGCCCGCGCTCGGTCGGCCGGTAGTAGCGCTTCGCCACCCCGAGATAGTCCTGCGTGCCGATGCCGTCGGCGCGGTCGTGCGGATACTCGTACTTCCCCGCGCCCGCGGCGAGCGGCGTGCCGTCGTCGGCGGTGCGGACCGCGCGGCGCTTGGTCTGGTCGACGATCGTGAACGGCACCGGCACCGTGCGCGCCTCGCGCGCGTCGTCCATCGCCTCCCAGATCGCGCACGCCGCCGCGTTCGACTTCGGCGCCACCGCGAGGAAGGTCACGCACTGCGACAGGATCAGCTGCGATTCCGGCATGCCCACGCGCTCGACCGCCTGCCAGCAGGCCATCGCGGTCTGCAGCGCGCGCGGGTCGGCGTTGCCGATGTCCTCGCTCGCGAAGATCGCGAGCCGCCGGCAGATGAAGCGCGGATCCTCGCCCGAGACCAGCATGCGCGCGAGCCAGTACACCGCGGCGTCGGGATCGCTCCCGCGCATCGACTTGATGAGCGCGCTCGCGAGGTCGTAGTGCTCGTCGCCGTCGC
>JBMOGJ010000185.1:0-3952 GCA_049318425.1 Phycisphaerales bacterium
GTCCCGGTCGTCGTCGCCGTCGAACTCCTCAGGATCGTGATCGTCGTCGTAGGTGCGTCGTGCCACGGTGAAACCGCGCGTACGATAGCGACCGATGCCCCCACTCCAAAGCTCGATGATGCCGCTCGGGACCGCGTGCCCGTCGTTCGACCTCGCCGATCCGCGGGGATTCCGCATGTCGGACCGCGATGCCGACGGCCGTCCCCTGCTCGTGCTGTTCATCTGCAACCACTGCCCGTTCGTGAAGCACATCCGCAGCGAGCTCGCCGATCTGGGGCGGACCTATCTGCCCAAGGGCGTGGCCATCGCAGCCATCAGCTCGAACGATCCGTCGGCGTACCCGGCCGATGCACCCGACGAGATGGCGCGCGAGGCGTGCGAGGCGGGCTATTGCTTCCCCTACCTCTTCGATGCCACGCAGGCGGTGGCGCGATCCTTCGATGCGCAATGCACGCCCGACATCTTCCTGTTCGACGGCGCGCATCGGCTGGTCTACCGCGGCCAGCTCGACGACAGCCGACCGAAGTCGGACATCCCGGTGACGGGCAGGGATCTCCGCGCGGCGCTCGACGCGCTGCTCGCGGGACGATCGGTGTCCGCCGATCAGCGGCCTTCGGTGGGTTGCTCGATCAAATGGCGCGCGCAGTGACGCGAAAAACAAGAAACCCTCCAGATCACCTAGGGGTTTCCTAAGGTCACCTGGAGGGTCTCTTCGAGCGAGGCGGACGGGAATCGAACCCGCAACCACCGGCGTGACAAGCCGGTACTCTAACCAATTGAGCTACCGCCCCAAACACCCCCGCGGAACCCGCGAGGGATGGGAAGAATAGCAAAAGTTCCATGCCCGTCAAGCGGGTCAAACACGGGGATTGCCGCAGGTTCCGAACGCGGTTCGGTCTGCGCGGTCTGTATCAAACATCCGACCAGCGGCCGCCGGTCGCGCTCGAAACCTCGAGCGGGACGCGGAGGGCCATGGCGCCTCGCATGGTGTCCGCGAGCATCTCGGCGACCCGCGGCGCGTCCGCGACGGGGGCTTCGACCAGGAGCTCGTCGTGGATCTGCAGGAGCAGCCGCGCCTCGGGACACTCGGCCCGCACTCGGGCGTCCAGTCGGATCATGGCGATCTTGATCAGGTCGGCTGCGGAGCCTTGGACGACCGTGTTGACGGCGATGCGCTCGCCGAAGGCGCGCTCGGCGGGATTGCGCGAGTGGATCTGGGGGATCGGCCGCCAGCGGCCCGTGATCGTGGTCGCATGACCGGTCCGCTTCGCGGCCTCGATGCTGCCGGTGAGGAACGCGTCGATGCCGCGGAAGCGGGCGCGATAGCTCTCGATGATCTCCTTGGCACGCGCGACGGTGTAGCCGGGGCCGAGGCGACGCGCGAGCCCGCTCGCGGTGATGCCGTAGACGATGCCGAAGTTCACCATCTTGGCGGCGGATCGCTGGACGTCGGTGACCGCGTCGGGTGCGACATCGAACACCTGCGCGGCGACGGCGCGGTGGATGTCCTCGCCGCGGGCGAAGGCGTCGCAGAGCCCTGGATCCTGCGAGAAATGGGCGAGGAAGCGAAGCTCGATCTGCGAGTAGTCGGCGCTCACGAACACCCTGCCCTCACCGGCGATGAAGGCGCGGCGGATGGCGGCGCCCACCTCGGTGCGGATCGGGATGTTCTGAAGGTTGGGGTCGCTCGAGGAGAGGCGGCCGGTCGCGGTGCCGGTCTGGTGGAACGAGCAGTGGATGCGGCCGGTCTCGGGGAGCACCGCTGCATCGAGCGCCTTCAGGTAGGTCCCGACCAGCTTGGCAAACTGGCGGTACTCGAGGATCTGCTCGGGCAGTCGTGAGTGGCAGTTCGGGTCCTCGGCGAGCTTCTCGAGCACCTCGCTGTCGGTGCTGGCGCCGGTGGTGGTCTTCTTGACGATCCGCAGGCCGAGGCCGGGCGGGTCGGCGTCGGGGGCATTGAAGAGGACCTGCGACAGCTGCTTGGGGCTGTCGGGATTGAACGGCCACGGCGCCGCCTCGGCGATCTCGGCGCGCAGCTTCGCGAGCCGCACCTCGAGGCCGCGCCGCTGCATGGCGAGCTCCTCGCGGTCGATGCGGATGCCGGCGCGCTCCATGCGGGAGAGCACGGGAACGAGGGGAACCTCGATGTCGGCGTAGATCGCCCACTGGTCGCGCGCGCGGATGGTCGCCTCGAGCCGGTTCGCGAGGGCGAGCGAGATCTCCGCGTCCTCCGCCGCGTACGGCGCGGCGAGCGCGAGCGGTGCCTGGTCGAATCGCCGTTGGCCGACGCCGCGCGGGCCGATCACCGATTCGATCGGAATGGGCCGCACGCCGAGCACGTGCTCGCTGGTGGCGTCGAGACCGTGCGAGGGACGCGTCGGATCGACGATCCAGCTCGCGATCATGGAGTCGCCGGCGATGCCGCGCAGCTCGATGCCGTGGTTGGCGAGGACGGCGCAGTCGTACTTCAGGTTGTGCCCCGTCTTCGCGACCGATGGATCCTCGAGCAGCGGCTTGAGGATGGCGAGCGCCGCCTCGGTGCCGAGATGTTCGAATGTCTCCGGCGAGCGCACGGGGATGTAGAAGCCTTCGCCCTCGGCCACGGCGAACGAGAGGCCGACGAGTCGCGCCACGGGCATGAGCAGCGAGTCGGTCTCGGTGTCGAAGGCGCAGCGACCGACCGCGCGCACGCGGGCGGCCAACGCCGCGAGTGCCTCGGCGGTGCGCACGGTGACGACCGTCATCGCCCGTTGCGACGTCGGCGGAGCGTCGGCGGCGGCGACGCCATCGAAGAGCGTGCCGAAGCTCGCGGCTTCATGGCGCGCGGGCGTCGTCGCGGGCTGCGCTGACGCGGCGTCGCTCGCCGCATCGGCGCCGCCGAACAGCGATCCACCGTCATCGGGCTTGGGCGCGGCGCGGCGGCGCGATGGCCTGGCACTCTCCTGGCGCGCCTCGGGGGCGTCGGTGCGTGCACCGTCGGCGGAGGGCGCCGCGCCCCCGCCGAAGATCTCCTGCGCCTCGCCGCGCAGGCGATTGAAGCCGAGGACGCGCAGCAGTTCGAGCAGCCGCGGCAGGTCGCAGCGCGAGGGGTCGAACCGCCCCAGTGCGGGATCGAACGCGAAATCGCAGTCATCCTTGAGCCGGACGAGCCTGCGCGAGAGCGCGACGAGATCGCGGCTCGCAGCGAGGTTCTCGCCGCGCTTGCCCTTGATCTGCCCGAGGTTCTCGTAGATGCCCTCGATGGAGCCGTACTCGGCGAGCAGTGCCGACGCGGTCTTCGGGCCGACGCCGGGCACGCCTGGCACGTTGTCGGCGGCGTCGCCCATGAGCGCGAGGAGGTCGATCACCTGGTCGGGGCGGACGCCCTTCCAGTCGAACAGCTGCTCGAGCCCGAGGTCGGAGTTCTTCTGCGGATCGAACAGCGTGACGCGCTCGCCGACGAGTTGGCCGAGGTCCTTGTCGCGGCTCACCATGCGGATGCGCGTGTCGGGCGAGGCCGAGGCCATGCGCCGCACCAGCGTGGCGATGACATCGTCGGCCTCGACGCCCTCGATGCCGAGCACCGGGATGCCCATGATCGACAGCGCCTCGAGACAGCGCTCGACCTGGGGATGGAAGTCCTCCGGCGCAGGGTCGCGGTGGGCCTTGTACTCGGGGTACAGCGCGGAGCGGAAGGTCTCGGTGTCGCCGGCGGCGTCGATGACGACGATGAGCTCGCTCGGCTTCTGCGCGCGGATGTAGGAGAACAGGGTCGAGATGAAGCCGAAGACGAGATTGGTCGGCTCGCCGGTGACGGAGCTCGAGAGGCCGCCGCGGATCGCGTAGTACGCGCGGAAGAACTGCGCGTGGCCATCGATGATGGCGCAGTGCGGTCCGATCGGGGCGGGATCGCTCATCAGGCCCCCGCCGCCTTCGACGTCGCGTCGGCGTGCTTCGAAGTCGCGTCGGCGTG
>JBMOGJ010000186.1:0-3863 GCA_049318425.1 Phycisphaerales bacterium
TGGTACACCGTTCTCGAGCAGAACCCCAACCCTGCGGTGGTGACGGATGTGACGCTGCGGAATGCGATCACCGCGACGGGATATCCGTGGCGCGTGCGTGACAATTCAAGCGGCATCGAAATGCTGCTGGTTCCGCCGAGCACTTTCCAGATGGGCTGCATCATGGGTTCGGACAGTTACGGCTGCTTCGGACAGGAACTACCCGTCCACACGGTGACGCTCACCAACGCCTATTACCTCGGCCGCTACGAGGTCACGCAGGCGCAGTGGCTGGCGAAGATGGGGTCGAACCCGTCGTTCTTCAAGCCGCCGACCTACACGGCGGATACGAGTCGCCCCGTCGAGACGGTGTCGTGGAACACGATCCAAGGCTTCCTAACGGCGACGGGGATGCAGTTGCCGACGGAGGCGCAGTGGGAGTACGCATGCCGAGCGGGCACAACGACGGCGTTCCATGGCTTTACCCCGTATCTGAGCGGTACGAACGACGACACGCTGGTGGTGAACATCGCGTACTACTACTGGAACGCGGGCAGCCAGACGCACGCCGTCGGCGGCAGGCTTGCGAACGGGCTCGGCTTGCACGACATGAGCGGCAATGTATGGGAGTTATGCCGCGACTGGTACGGCCCTTATTCGTCGGGGGCGCAGACGAATCCGACGGGACCGGCGACTGGAACGTACCGCGTGATTCGCGGCGGCGCGTGGAACGACATCACGGACGGCGTGCGTTCCTCCTACCGCACGAGCATCGCGCCGGACTTCCCGCTCAACCGCGTCGGTTTCCGTGTCGCGAGGGCCCCCTCGTAATTCCCTTTACCCTCTTTCCTCCTTTCTTCACCTTTCTGGCCTAACGCCTTCTCGGCTCACTGACATCGAAACTCAGCGCCGCGATGCGCCGCCGTAACAACGGCGCGCATCGCGGCGGGCTTGTTTTTGGCCATGCCCGCGCGGATTGCGAGCTGGGCTTGCAACGGCAGAAACCCCCAGCCGCGCCCGCCGCGCCCTCACCCACAAAACACCCCGGGGCGGATTCGAACCGCCGACCACGCGCTTAGAAGGCGCGTGCTCTATCCAACTGAGCTACCGGGGTAGGTCTTCGATGGTATCGGAGGAGCGCGGCGGATCGGTTGAGAAGAGCGTGGGTTCCGCCGCGGAAACCTCCGGCGCGCCCGCGTTTTCAGGCGTTCTCGGCGGCATGAGGCCGAAGCCCACGCCGCGGCTGGCGGCGACGGCGAGGTTCCGCAGGAGCCGCAGGCGGCGCGCGTCGGGCGTGCCGAGGTGCGACGGCGCGACGCGCGTGACGCACGGCAGCGGGTCGCCGGCGACGGGCTCCCAGCCCTTCTTGAGCGCGCGCGAGTCGACTTCGACGAGGCCCCAGCCGGACGGGACTTCGCGCGGGCGAAGCAGGCCCGCTGGCGTCATCACCACGAGATGGTCCGCCGTGCGCCAGCGCGCGAGCTGCGCGAACTTGGTGTCGATGCCCATCTTTGCGTCGATCGCCTCGAGCTCGGCGACGACGTTGCGGTACGCGGTGATCTTGCTCTGCCCGAACTCCCAGGTTGCGAGTTCCTCGAACAGGCTGGAGCCCTCGACCTTGAGGTGCGACTCGCGGGACTTCACGCGGAGTTCCTCGATCGTGCGGCGGCGCTCGAGGAGATACGCCTTGCGCTTGGCGAGCTCGGCGGGGTCGGCGTCGTCGGAAGCGAAGTCGGCGCGCGATTGCTTGCATTCGACGGCGATGACGCGCGGCGCGCGCGGCTCGCCTCCTTGCGGCGCGCCGAACGCGGCGACGGCGCGCGGATCGTCCGCGTGGTCGAGCCAGCCGAGCGCGTCAAAGCGGTAGCGGTGGAACGGGCACGAGACCTCGAGCGCGACCGCGCGGCATCCGACCGCGCGCAGCCACGCGAGGGCGATGTCCTTGAGCTGGTGATGGCGCTTGGTCTCGGGCACGGGGATTTCGTTCAGTGAAACGCTGTCAAAAAGAACGCGCGCGCAGGGAGGCCATGCGCGCGCGGTTCGGATTGTCCTTGGTAGTCGAGGTCGTCGCGCGGTTCAGCGCGAGTCTCTGGTGATCGGCACGTGATGCTCGCGCTCGCCGCGGCCGCGGAGCGGGTAGTCCTTGCGGAGCGGGTGTCCGGGGAAGTCCTTCCACATCAGGATGCGGCGGAGGTCCGGGTGGTTGCGGAAGCGGATGCCGAACATGTCGTAGACCTCGCGCTCGGTCCACTCGGCGCCGGGCCAGAGGTCGCAGGCGCTGTCGATCTCGAGGGCGGGGTCGGCGTCGATGCCGGTGGTGTCGATGGTCGGCTCGAGGTAGCACTTGACCGCGAGGCGGCGCTCGTGCTTGTGCGAGTGGAGCAGGTAGACGACGGCGAAGCGCCCGGGCTGCTTGGCCGGGTACTTCAGGTAGTCGACCGCGGTCACATCGGTGAGGAAGTTGTAGTCGAGGCGCGGGTCGTCGCGGAGCTGGCGGAGCACGTCGTGCATCCGGTCCGGCGGGCAGATGAGCGTGGTCAGTCCGCGGAACTCCGCGGCCATGAACTTCACGTTCGGGAACGCCTCCTTGATGATCGGAAGCGAGGGGTGATCGAGGACGGGCTTGTCGGCCATGGGGCGCAGTATATGAGCGGGCGGCGCGGGGGGAGCGAGCCGGCGCGCGGCGCCGCGCGAATCCCGCCCTTCCACTCGCCGACCACTCGGTGACCACTCGTTGACTACCACTCGGTGACTGGTATCTACCGCGGAGTACCCGCCAGAGGACGGTACTTGGCGTGCAGCGTCAACGGTGCGTCGCACCTCGCCACCGCGCCGAGACTTCCGCATGGCCCGTTGCGGTACCCGGTACGTACCGCTCAGTACCCGCCAGTGCGCGGTAGTTGGCGGGTACGGTTGGGGGGTACGGGTGGTTGCGGGGACGGGTGGGGGTTAGTGGCGGAAGCGGCGGACGCCGGTGAGGAGGCAGGTCACGCCGCGCTCGTTGCAGAGCTTGAAGGTGTCCTCGTCGCGCTTGGAGCCGCCCGGGTGGACGATGCACTTCACCCCCGCGTCGATGAGCATCCGCGGGCCGTCGTCGAACGGGAAGAACGCATCGCTTGCCGCGACCGCAGGAGCGCCGCCGCCCTCGCGGAGCCTCGCCCCGGCCTTCTCGACCGCGTTCCGGCAGCTCGCCACGCGGTCCATCTGTCCCGCGCCCGCGCCGAACAACTGGCCATCGCGTCCGATGCACACCGCGTTCGACTTGAGGTGCTTCACCACCGCCGTCAGGAACGCGGCGTCGCGGAGGACCTCCGCGCTCGGCGCCGGTCCCGCGGCGAGCTGGAACTCCGCCGCGCGCACCGCCGCCGTGTCGGCCTCCTGCGCGAGGAAACCGCCCGCGATCGAGCGCACCAGCACCGACTTCGGGGCCGCCGTCACCGGTCCGACCGCGAGCAGACGCGCGTTCTTCCAGCGGGCCTGCAGGAGCGCCAGCGCCTCGGGCTCGTAGCTCGGCGCGACGACCACCTCGAGGAACTTCTCGCCCGCCACGATCTCCTCGGCCGTCGCGCGGTCGACCGGCGCGTTGAGCGCCACGATGCCGCCGAAGGCCGCCAGCGGGTCGCCCGCGTAGGCGCGCGCGAAGGCCTCGCGCAGCGTGGGCGCGATCGCCGTGCCGCAGGGGTTGGTGTGCTTCACCACCACCGCGCCCGCGAGGTCGGGGGCGATGTCGCGCAGCTCCTGGACGAGCTCGAGCGCCGCGGCGGCGTCGAGCAGGTTGTTGTACGAAAGCGGCTTGCCGTGCAGCAGCTCGGCGCCGACGACGTTGGGACCGCGGTAGGTCGGATCGCGGTAGACCGCCGCGGCCTGGTGCGGGTTCTCGCCGT
>JBMOGJ010000187.1:0-3722 GCA_049318425.1 Phycisphaerales bacterium
CGCACGCTGCAGTACGCGGTGGCCGGCGAGGGCGACTCGACCAAGGCCGCGGAGCTCATCGTCAGCGTGTTCATGGCCGGCGACGGCGGACCGCTCGACGCGAACATCACGCGCTGGAAGGGCCAGTTCCGCCAGGGCGACGCGGCACCGGAACCCAAGGTCACCGACAAGGAAGTCGGCCCGCTCAAGGTGAAGTTCGTCGAGCTCGAGGGCGACTACATGGCGATGGGCGCTGCGGGCGCGAAGAAGGACTTCTCGCAGATCGGCGCGATCGTGCAGGCCTCCGGACGGAACGTGTTCTTCCGACTGATCGGCCCGAAGGTCACCGTCGAGGCGAACCGCGCCGACTTCATGAAGATGATCGACGGGCTGATGCCGGCGGATTGAGGCCAGTCTGAGCGGTCGCGGCTGCGGACGCGACCTCTGACACGCCGCGCCGCGAGTGAATCGCGGCGGGCCGATGGACGAGTGAGTTCCCGCAGACGAAGTCTGCGAAGCGCCGCGCGTAGGAGCCTGCGCCAACCGAAACACAGAAGAAGGCCGCGCGAGTGCATCGCGCGGCCTTCGTCGTTGTTCGTCGGATTCACCAGCCGCCGCCGCAGCGGCGACCGCGAGAATCACGGCGTCCCTGGAGGCGAGCGCGATTCACTCGCGCCGCCTCCGACAGAGGGAGCCGCCGCAGCGGCGACCGCGAGAATCGCGGCGTCCCTGGAGGCGAGCGCGATTCACTCGCGCCGCCTCCGCCAGAGGGAGCCGCCGCAGCGGCGACCGCTCAAGCACCCGCGCCGAAGCACTTGCTGACTTCGGTCCAGTTCACGACCTCCCACCAGGCCTTCAGGTAGTCCGGCCGGCGGTTCTGGTAGTGCAGGTAGTACGCGTGCTCCCACACATCGCAGCCGAGGATCGGCGTGCCGATGCAGTCCGAGACGCCCTTCATGAGCGGGTTGTCCTGGTTCGGCGTCGAGCAGACGGCGAGCTTGCCGTCGGGCATCTTGCAGAGCCACGCCCAGCCCGAGCCGAAACGCCCCGCGCCGGCGGCGGCGAACTTCTCCTTGAACGCGTCCATCGAGCCGAACGCGGCGTCGATCGCCTTCGCGAGCTCCGCGCTCGGCGCGCCGCCCTGGCCCTTCGGCGCCATCCACTTCCAGAACATCGAGTGGTTCCAGTGTCCGCCGCCGTTGTTGCGCACGGCGGCGCGGATCGACTCGGGCACGGTCGCGATGTTCTTGCAGAGGTCCTCGATCGACATCGCGGCGAGGTCGGCGTGGCCCTCGAGCGCCTTGTTGAGGTTCGTCACGTACGCGTTGTGGTGCTTGGTGCGGTGGATGTTCATCGTCATCGCATCGATGACGGGCTCGAGCGCGTTCTCGGCGTACGGAAGGTCGGGGAGGGTGTGTGCCATGGTGTTCTTCGTCTCCTGCTCTGTGAGGATGGTGGGCGTGCTTGCGAGGGCGGAAGCCGCGGCGGCGCCGAGCGCGCCGAGCGTGACGGTTCCGGCGACGGTTCCAAGGAACTCGCGGCGGCTTCCATCGTTGCTGTGGGTTGCGTTGGTCATGCGGATCCTCGGGGGAGGGGAGGATAGCCGTCCCGCGCTACGCTGTGCGCCGTGAACCACGCGGCTTTCCGCATGATCGACGCCAACCTGAACCGCGCGCGCGAGGCCATCCGCACGCTCGAGGATGTGGCGCGCTTCGCCTGGGACGACGCGGCCCTCGCGGAGGAGGCCAAGTCGATCCGGCACGCGCTGCAGGCCGCGGTCGCTGCGATTCCCGCAGAGCGGCTGGCGCTCGCGCGCGACGTCGCGGGGGATGTCGGCACCGCGATCGCGGGAGCGAACGAGTACGCGCGCGCCGACGCCGGCGCGGTCGCGGCCGCGGCGGGCAAGCGCCTGACCGAAGCGCTCCGTGTCGTGGAGGAGGCCGCCAAATCGATCGGGCCCGTGCTCGGGACGACGCTCGGGTCGTCGATCGAGGCGCCGACCGGCATCGAGGTCGCGCGCGCGGTCGAGGCGCTCCGCTACCGCGCCTACGCGCTCGACGCGAAGGTCACGCTGCGCGCGGCGTGCGCGCGTCCGCGGCAGTGGAGGCTGTGCGTGCTGCTCACCCGCGCGCTCTGCCGCCATCCGTGGGAGCAGGTGGTCGCGCACGCCATCGACGGCGGCGCCGACGCGATCCAGGTGCGCGAGAAGGACATGCCGGGCCGCGCGCTGGTGGAGCACGCCCGCGCCGTCCGCGCCCTGTGCGCGCCGCGCGGCGTCGCGACGATCGTGAACGACCGGCTCGACATCGCGCTCGCCGCGGGGGCCGACGGGGTGCACCTCGGGACCGACGACCTCCCCGTGCGCGAGGCGCGGCGGATCGCGGGGGCGTCGTTCCTCATCGGCGCGAGCACGCATTCGCCCGACGAGGCGCGGGCCGCGGTCGACGCAGGCGCCGACCACTGCGGCGTCGGCGCGATGTACGCCTCGAGCCTGAAGCCGGGTCTCGCGCCGTCGGGCGAGGCGTACCTGCGCGCGTTCCTCGCGGAATTCCCGCGGATTCCGCACCTCGCGATCGGCGGCATCGCGCCGGGCCGCGTGTCCGCGCTCGCACGCGCGGGCTGCCGCGGCGTCGCGGTCTCGAGCGCGGTCTGCGGCGCCGAGGACCCCGCGGCGGTGGCGACGGCGATCGTCGCGGAGCTCGCGGCGGGAGCATCGGCATGAGCGACGCGCTCGTCTCCGATGTCCGGCTCGTGCTGCTCGGCACCGGTACCTCGGCGGGCGTGCCGATCATCGGCTGCGACTGCGAGGTCTGCCGCTCCGACGACCCGCGCGACCGCCGCACGCGCTCGGGCGCGGCGCTGCTGTTCCGCGACGAGGGCGGGCAGGAGCGCGTCGTGCTGCTCGACTGCGGCCCCGACCACCGCGAGCAGAGCCTGCGGCTCGGCCTGAAGCGCGTCGACGCGATCTTCTTCACCCACGACCATGTCGACCACACCTTCGGGCTCGACGACGTGCGCCGCTACAACGCGCTCATGAAGTCGCCGATCGAGGTCTTCTGCGACGACCGCACGCGGGAGTTCCTCGAGCGCGTCTACCGCCACATCTTCCGCCGCCACGAGAACGTGAACGACTCGTTCGTCGCGGACCTGTTCGTGCGCTCGATCCGCGCGGGCGATCCCGTCGATTTCCGCGGCCTTCGCGTGACGCCGTTCGAGGTGCTCCACGGGCGGCTGCCGGTGTTGGCGTTCCGCATCGAGGCGCTCGACGAGGCGGGGCGGGTGGCGCGGGAGCAGCCCGGGCCGCTTCCGCTCGCGTACTGCACCGATCTCTCGGCGATGCCGCCGGCATCGTGGCCGAGGCTGCGCGGACTCGAGACGCTCGTCCTCGACTGCCTGCGGCACCGGGCCCACCCGACCCACCTCACGGTCGCCCAGGCGACCGGCATCGCGCGCGAGGCCGACGCCCGCCGGACGGTGTTTGTGCACATGACCCACGACATCCTCCACGCCCGTGACGGCGCGGAACTCCCTGACGGGATGGAGCTTGGGTACGACGGACTCGTCCTCGACGGCGCCTGAGCGCGCTGGGCGGGCGGTTTCCGCGGCTGGCGGCTTCTGCTATCCTCTGCGCCCCTATGGCACAGATCCGTGAGCTCAAGAAGCGCATGGTCGCGGTGCGCACCATCCAGCGCATCACCAAGACCATGCAGATGATCGCGACCGCGAAGTTCACCGCGGCGCTT
>JBMOGJ010000188.1:0-3613 GCA_049318425.1 Phycisphaerales bacterium
GGACCGACGACGATGACCGAACGCGCCGAGTAGTCGACGCGCTTGCCGAGCAGGTTCTCGCGGAAGCGGCCCTGCTTGCCCTTGATCATGTCGGTGATCGACTTGAGCGGGCGGTTGGAGGAGCCGAGCACCGGGCGGCGGCAGCGGCCGTTGTCGAACAGCGCGTCGACGGCCTGCTGCAGCATGCGCTTCTCGTTGCGCACGATGACCTCGGGCGCGTTGAGGTCCATGAGCTTCTTGAGGCGGTTGTTGCGGTTGATGATGCGGCGGTAGAGATCGTTGAGATCGCTGGTCGCGAAGTTGCCGCTCTCGAGGAGGACGAGCGGGCGCAGGTCCGGCGGGATCACGGGGATCACGTCGAGGACCATCCACTTCGGCTCGTTCTGCGAGCCCTTGATCTGCTCGACGATCTTGAGGCGCTTCGAGAGGTCCTTCTGGCGCTGCTTCGACTTGGTGTTGCCGAGGTCCTCGCGGATCTCCTTGGCGAGGCTCTCGAGGTCGAGCTGCTGCAGGAGCTCGCGGATCGCCTCGGCGCCCATCATCGCGGTGAACGACGCGGTGCCGTACTTGTCGACCGCCTGGCGGTACTCGTCCTCGGTGAGGACCTGCTTGTGCTCAAGCTCGGTCTGGCCCGGGTCGGTGACGACGTAGTCCTGGAAGTAGATGATCTTCTCGAGGTCCGACGTCTTCATCGCCAGCAGGTTGCCGAGGCGCGAAGGCATCGCCTTGAAGAACCAGATGTGCACGATCGGCGCGGCCAGGTTGATGTGGCCCATGCGCTTGCGGCGCACGCGGCTGTGCGTGACCTTGACGCCGCAGCGGTCGCAGATGATGCCCTTGTACTTCGTGCCCTTGTACTTGCCGCACGCGCACTCGTAGTCCTTCTCAGGGCCGAAGATGCGCTCGCAGAACAGACCGTCCCGCTCGGGACGGTAGGTGCGGTAGTTGATGGTCTCTGGCTTCTTGACCTCGCCGAAGCTCCAGCTTCGGATGTCGTTCGGGCTCGCAAGGGTGATCTTGACGGAGCCGTAGTCGTTCACGCGGTCGTAGACGCTCTCGGACATCGCAGTTGCCTTCCAAATGGACCCGCGTCAGCGGGGGGATTTCTCTCGTATGACCAGACGGGAATCGTTGCGCAACGGGGTTGTGGGCCGTTACAGCAGGGTGTTCGCCTCGGTCGTCTGCTTCTCGAGCTGGATGTTCATGCCAAGGCCCTTGATCTCGTGGCAGAGCACGTCGAAGACGACGGGCATGCCGGCCTGCAGGGTGTTGGTGCCCTTGACCATCGAGTCGTAGATCTTGGTGCGTCCCTCGACGTCGTCGCTCTTGACGGTGAGGAGTTCCTGCAGCACGAACGCCGCGCCGTACGCCTCGAGCGCCCACACTTCCATCTCGCCGAAGCGCTGGCCGCCGGTGCGGGCCTTGCCGCCGAGAGGCTGCTGGGTGATGAGGCTGTACGGACCCGTCGAACGCGCGTGGATCTTGTCGTCGACGAGGTGGTGCAGCTTCAGGATGTACATGAAGCCGACGGTCGTGCGCTGGTGGAACGGCTCGCCGGTGCGGCCGTCGTACAGCTGGATCTTGCAGTTCGCCGGCATGCGCGCGAGGAGCTCGCGTGCATGGCCCGGGTCCTTGCCCGTCGACTCGAAGTCGGCGAGGCGCTTGGCGACGTGCTTGTTGGCCTCCTCGATGGCGCCGAAGATCTCGCTCTCGTGCGCGCCGTCGAAGACGGGGTTGATCGCCTGGAACCCGAGCACCTGCGCCGCCCAGCCGAGGTGGACCTCGAGGATCTGGCCGACGTTCATGCGGCTCGGCACGCCGAGCGGGTTGAGGAGCACGTCGACGGGGGTGCCGTCCTCCATGTACGGCATGTCCTCCTCGGGGACGATGCGCGCGATGACGCCCTTGTTGCCGTGGCGGCCTGCCATCTTGTCGCCGACCGACAGGGTGCGCTTGGTGGCGAGGTAGACCTTCACCATCTCGAGCACGCCGGAGGCGAGCTCGTCGCCGCGCTTCATGTGGTCGAGGCGGCGGTTCTTCTCCGCCTGGGTGGCCTGGATGCGCGGCCAGAACTGGCCGTGCACGACCTTCGCCTGCTCGCGAGTCTCGGCCGAGCCCTTCATCCACTTCTCGTTGAAGTTCTCGATCTGCTCGATGATGACCTCGGGGATGTCGCTCGCGCCGACCTTCTGGCGCGTCGACGGGTCGACCATCTCGGCGCCGAGGATGCGGTTGATCTCACCGACCATCTTCTTGAAGAGGTCGATGCGCTTGCCGTCCATCATGGCCTCGAAGTCGGCCATGTCCTTCTTGAGCTGCTTCTTCTGGTCGTCGCTGAGGTGCATGCGACGGCTGAAGCGCTTGGCGCCGATGACGACGCCCTCGGTGCCGGCGGGCACCTCGAGCGAGTCGTTCTTCACGTCCTCGCCCGCGCGGCCGAAGATCGCGTGGAGCAGCTTCTCCTCGGGGGAGAGCTCGCTCTTCGACTTCGGCGAGACCTTGCCGACGAGGATGTCGCCGGGGCCGACGCGCGAGCCGGTCGCGATGATGCCGTTCTCGTCGAGGTTGCGCAGCATGCGCTCGCTGACGTTGGGGATGTCGCGGGTGAACTCCTCGCGTCCCAGCTTGGTCTCGCGGATCTCGACCTCGAAGCTCTCGATGTGGATCGAGGTGAAGGTGTCGTCCTTGAGGAGACGCTGGTTGATGACGATGGCGTCCTCGAAGTTGTAGCCGTCGAAGGTGTTGAACGCGACGAGCACGTTCTTGCCGATCGAGAGCTCGCCCATGCGGGTGCTCGCGCCGTCGGCGAGGATCTGGCCGTCCTTCACCTTCTGGCCGAGCTTGACCACCGGCTTCTGGTTCTGGCAGGTGCGCTCGTTGAGTCCGACGAACTTGCGGAGCACGTACTCATCGGCGTTGTCGATGATGATGCGCTCGCTGTCGACGAAGGTCACGGTGCCACCGCGCGCGGCGGTGACGATCATGCCCGAGTGGTTGCCGACCGACTTCTCCATGCCGGTCGCGACGCACGCGGCGTCGGTCTTGATCAGCGGCACCGCCTGGCGCTGCATGTTCGAACCCATGAGCGCGCGGTTGGCGTCGTCGTGCTCGAGGAACGGGATCAGCGACGCCGAGACGCCGACGATCTGCTTCGGGCTGACGTCGACGTACTCGACCTCCGCGGCCGGCACCTCGGCGAGATCGCCGTCGATGCGCGCGAGCACGATGCCCTCGAGCACCTTGCTGTCGCCCTTGAGGAGGTCGGAGGTCGCGAGGACGCGCTTGAGCTCCTCGTCGGCGCGGAGGAGCTGGAACTCGCCCGTCACCTTGCCGCCCTTGACCTTGCGGTAGGGGGTCTGGAGGAAGCCGTAGTCGTCGATCTCGGAGTAGATGCCGAGCGAGGCGATGAGGCCGATGTTCGTGCCTTCAGGCGTCTCGATCGGGCAGATGCGGCCGTAGTGCGAGATGTGCACGTCGCGCACCTCGAAGCCCGCGCGCTTGCGGTTGAGGCCGCCCGGTCCGAGCGCCGAGAGACGGCGCTCGTGCACGAGCATCGAGAGCGGGTTCGTCTGGTCGACCACCTGCGAGAGCTCGCTGCGGCCGAAGAAGAACT
>JBMOGJ010000189.1:0-3591 GCA_049318425.1 Phycisphaerales bacterium
CACTACTGCCACTGGTTCCAGCCGCTCACCGGCACCACCGCCGAGAAGCACGACGCGTTCCTCTCGACGACCTCCGACGGCGGCGCGATCGAGAAGTTCAGCGGCTCGCAGCTGATCCAGGGCGAGCCCGACGCGTCGAGCTTCCCGCACGGCGGCATCCGCGACACCTACGAGGCGCGCGGCTACACCGCGTGGGACGCGACGAGCCCGGCGTTCCTCTACCGCTCCGGCGGCCAGACCACGCTCTGCGTGCCGACCGTGTTCGTGAGCTACACCGGCGAGGCGCTCGACAAGAAGACCCCGCTGCTCCGCTCGATCCAGGCCGTGTCCAAGCAGGCCTCGCGCCTGCTGCGCGTGTTCGGCGTCGACGAGGGCGTCAACGTGATCACCACCCTCGGCGTCGAGCAGGAGTACTTCCTGGTCGACTCCGAGCTCGCCGCGCAGCGCCCCGACCTCATGATCTGCGGCCGCACGCTCGTCGGCGCGCCCGCGCCCAAGGGCCAGCAGCTCGAGGACCACTACTTCGGCGCCATCCCGCAGCGCGTCATCGCGTTCATGGCCGAGGTCGAGGAGCGGCTGTTCGAGCTCGGCGTCCCGGTCAAGACCCGTCACAACGAGGTCGCGCCCGGCCAGTTCGAGATCGCGCCGACCTTCGAGAACGCCAACGTCGCGGTCGATCACCAGATGATCACGATGAGCGTGCTCAAGGAGACCGCCGAGCGCCACGGATTCGCCTGCCTCCTGCACGAGAAGCCCTTCGCGGGCGTCAACGGCTCCGGCAAGCACAACAACTGGTCGATCGCCACCGACACCGGCGTCAACCTGCTCGATCCGCGCGACGACACCCACACCAACATGCAGTTCCTGACGATCCTCTGCGCGGTCATCCGCGCGGTGGACACGCAGGCCGAGCTGCTCCGCGGCTCGATCGCGAGCGCCGCGAACGACCACCGCCTCGGCGCGAACGAGGCGCCGCCGGCGATCATGTCGATCTTCCTCGGCGACATGCTGACCGACATCCTCGACCAGCTCGAGGGCAGCGGCCCGAAGAAGACCATGAAGGGCGGCGCGATGGAGCTCGGCGCCACCACGCTGCCGCAGATCCCCAAGCACACCAGCGACCGCAACCGGACCTCGCCGTTCGCCTTCACCGGCAACAAGTTCGAGTTCCGCGCGGTCGGCTCGAGCGCGTCGGTCGCCTGGCCGAACACCGTGCTCAACACGATCATCGCCGACAGCCTCGACTACATGGCGACGCAGCTCGAGAAGCGCGCGGGCAAGAACCCCTCGCCCGCGAAGCTCGAGGCGGCGGTCAAGGCGCTGCTCAAGGAGGTCGTGAAGGACCACCGCCGCGTGTGCTTCGATGGCGACGGCTACTCGAAGGCGTGGCACGAGGAGGCCAAGAAGCGCGGCCTGCCGAACCACACCTCGACCGCCGACGCGATCGCGTGCTTCGGCACCAAGAAGGCGGCCGACCTCTTCGCGAAGTACGGCGTGCTCTCGAAGCGCGAGCTCGAGGCGCGGCACGGCGTCATGGTGGAGACCTACATCAAGCTGCTCCGCATCGAGAGCCGCACGCTCCAGTCGATGGTGCGCACGGCGATCCTGCCCTGCGCGCTTCGGTTCCAGGCCGAGCTCGCCGACATCGTCGGTGCGACCCAGTCCTGCGACATCGAGTGCCCGGGATCCGCGGCCGAGCTCCGCTCGGTGGTCGCCCAGACCGAGGCGCTCCGCACCGCGGTGGCGAAGCTCGAGAAGGCCGAGGACTTCCACGGCGACGCCGAGAAGGAGGCCCGCCACTACCGCGACGTCCTCGTCCCGGCGATGCTCGAGGTTCGCAAGCTCTGCGACAGCCTCGAGAAGGTGATGCCGGCGGACCTCTACCCGCTGCCCAACTACGCCGAGCTCCTGTTCTCGACGCGGAACTGAGGCCTCGCCCACGATCGATCCCCCGCCGCCGACGGTTGCCGTCGGCGGCTTTTCTTTGGCTGTCGCGGCGACCTCACCGCCGACCGCACGACGGGCATCACCTCGGCCGCCCCCGCCGATTCTCAGACGCACCCGCGGATCTGCCCGGACGCGCGCCGGAGCGCTTCGTCGGGTTCGCGGGAGGCTGTATACTTGTCCCTTCCCCCAATCGGGGCACTGACGGAAATCAACCATGGCCACCGCGACCGAAAACCAGCTCGACGTCGAGATCTCGATCACCGAACCCGCACCCTGCACGAAGCGCATCGCCATGAAGGTGCCCGCCTCGGCGATCGACGAGCGTCTGGAGCTCGCCCTCTCGGCGTTCATGGCCGATGCGAACTTCCCCGGCTTCCGCAAGGGCAAGGCCCCGCGCTCGCTCGTCGAGAAGCGCGTCGGCGGCGCCCTCGTCAACGAGGCCCGCAATCAGATCATGTCGGACGCGTACACCCGCGCGATCGAGGAGAACAAGCTCCGCCCGATCAGCGACCCGCGTCCGGTCGAGGGCGAGGCGATGCCGGAGCTCGCGCGCGGCAAGGACTTCAAGTTCACCGTCGAGATCGAGGTCGCTCCCGACTTCGCGATCCCCGACTTCAGCGCCTTCGAGGTGAAGAAGCCGATCATCGAGGTGAACGCGGAGCACATCGACGGCGAGATCCTGCGCCAGAGCTACCGCTGGGGTACCCCGACCCGCATCGAGGGGCCGTTCGAGCACCTCGACCGCATGCTCGGCAAGGCCGTCGTGACCGTCGAGGGACGCGAGGGCAACTACTTCGAGACCGACAAGGCGCTCTGCGTCGTGCCGGCCAAGGAGGACGAGGGCAAGGGCGCACTGCTCGGCCTGCTCATCGACGGCCTCGACCAGGTGCTCCTCGGCAAGAAGGCCGGCGACACCGTCACCGTCGCCACCAAGGGCGCCGAGGGCCACGAGCGCGAGGAGCTCCGCGGCAAGAACATCACCATCACCTACACCATCGGCGAGGCCGAGCGCATCACCCCGCGCACGACCAAGGAACTCGCCGAGATGTTCGGCGTGGAGACCGAGGAGATCTTCCGCGAGCAGGTCAAGGACGCGCTCGAGCAGCGCCGCGACGGCGAGCAGCGCGCCGCGATGCGCGAGCAGGTCTCCGAGCACCTCATCGAGAAGATCGAGTTCCCGCTCCCGAGCAAGCTGAGCGAGGATCAGGTCACCCGCACCCTCGAGCAGCAGCGCATGGAACTCCTCTCGCGCGGCATGGAGCCGACCGCGGTGGAGAACCGCCTCGCCGAGCTCCGTGGCAAGAGCGAGAAGGCCGCGAAGGATCGCCTGAAGCTCCTCTTCATCATGGCGCGCCTCGCCGAGCACTTCGGCGTGCAGGTCACCGAGCAGGAGCTCAACGGCCGCATCGCGATGATGGCGGGCCAGCAGAACATGCGCCCCGAGCAGATGCGCCAGCAGATCGAGAAGGCCGGCCGCATGGGCGAGGTCATCTCGATGATCCGCGATGCCAAGGTCAGCGACCGCATCATCGGCCAGGCGAAGACGACCGACATCGCCGCCGAGGAGTGGAACAAGCTCGTCGAGGCGCGCGCGAAGGCCTGAGCCCGACGCGTGCCGCGGCACGGCCGACCAGGCGTCGCCCG
>JBMOGJ010000190.1:0-3549 GCA_049318425.1 Phycisphaerales bacterium
CGATCTTCTCTGGTCACAGCATCTCCTGTCGCATTCGAGTTTCGAGTGCCCAGGCGCCGTGATAATCATCCACGGCCACTGGTGTTCAGCTTGTCCAGGCCGGACGAGGTTACCGCCTTGAAGGACCCGTTTTCGCTACAGGTATTTCCGGCCAAACGGCATCTGAACACCAGTGGTATCTATACGAACGTCACATGCTACACTGACAGCCTAGGTTGAACAGGTTCAACTCGGCTCGATGAACGACTCGAGCCTGAGCCCGTCGCGAATGCGAATATCGGCACGGCCGCACCGACCCATCGCCGATGTCATGCCGATGAGGCAGTAAGCGGACCTCAGGTCAGCCGCGAGTCGGCATCACCAATCGGCACTGAGGCGCCGTCAGGTCGCGTCGACCTCAGAGCTTCTGGGGATTGGCGTCGACGTTGAGGAGCGTGGCCGCCGTGCTTCCGGTGAGCTTGACCCGCGTGTAGGCGTAGGTGATGCCCGTGAAATTCGCCGTCACGAGGCTCGGTGCAGCCGTGATGGTCAGGGTCCCCGTGATGCCCGTCGCACTCCAGTTCGAGAGGTCGTTGCTCCCCTCGACCACGAGTGTCGGCACAACCGTGCCGACCAACAGCGCGGCGGAGACGGAGAGGGTGTTGTTGTCCGCCATCTGAATGGCTTGGGACGTGCTGACGAATCCGATGGGGAGCTGTACGTTTTCGAAGACTCTCACTGGATTGCCCTTTCGTGTGGTCGGCTGACCGGTTGATGAACGCCCCGAGCGGCCCGGGACGTGGGCACAAACATCGAGCGTCGAGCGTCGAGCGTCGAGCGTCGAGCAACATTTTCGTGGCATGGTGGATGTCGCCGTAATCATTGGGTGAAAACACGATCACGCCGTCAGCCGTATCGCTCTTCCATCACAGACCGAGGGGCGTCTCGCTGCCCGCCATGTCCGCCCGGAACCCACAAAGTCCGAGATGACGAAGGTTCATTCTGGTTCGTGTGACATGAAGGTGGGTCCACGCACGGTGCGTATCGCCTCCCATCTCCGCAGGGCGGTTCCAGCGATTCGGGCGAGATGTCACCGACCTCGGCACGAGGTACGGCGCTCCACCGCCGCCCGCAATCGGTTCACCACCGCGGCCAGGTCACCGCGCTCGTGGACCCGTCCGCGCACCGCCCCGCTCGGGCGCGCCGGACACGACCACGATATTCCGCAGATATACTGCGGAATATCGTGGTGTTTCGGGGACATGATCGAACGAAAGTCTCACTTGGAACGTGTCCTCGAGCTTCTCGAGGAGAGTCCGGTCGTCGGGATTCTGGGTCCGCGCCAGGTGGGAAAGACGACCCTCGCCCGACTTTCGGCCGGTCGCTGGGCAGGGCCGGTCACGACGTTCGACCTGGAGGACTCCGAGAGTCTCGCGCGACTCGCAGACCCCAAGCTCGGCCTTCAGGGCCTGCGGGGACTCGTAGTGCTCGATGAGGTCCAGCGCATGCCCGAGTTGTTCAACGTGCTGCGCGTTCTGGCCGATCGACCCGGCACACCCGCGCGTTTCCTCGTTCTCGGCAGCGCGTCGCCGGAGTTTCTACGGCACTCGGCGGAGTCGCTGGCGGGTCGGATTCTCTGGTACACCCTCCCGGGACTGTCGCTCGACGAGGTGGGCGCCGACGCGGCCGACACCCTTTGGCTCCGCGGCGGCTTCCCACGGGCCTTCCTCGCCCGGTCAGACGACGCGAGCTCTCGGTGGCGCGGCGGGTTTCTCCAAGCGCACGTTGAACGCGACCTGCCTGCGCTTGGCCTCCGGCTGCCCGCCGATACGATTCGCCGGTTCTGGTCGATGCTGGCTCATGCGCTCGCCCAGCTTTGGAACGGCGCGGAGATGGCCCGGGCGTTCGGCGTCGCCGAGGGCACCGTTCGGTACTACCTCGACGTGCTGTGCGGCACGCTGATGGTCCGGCGCCTGCGACCGTGGCACGCGAACCTCGACAAGCGCGAGGTCAAGTCGCCCAAGGCCTACCTGTGCGACTCGGGCCTTGTACATCGGCTCCTCGGCCTGCGGACGATGGACGCACTGCTCGGTCATCCGAAGGTGGGCGCAAGCTGGGAGGGGTTCGCTATGGACCAGGTGGTGTCCCGCCTCGGGGCGGCCCAGGACGAATGCTACTTCTGGGGTCTCCACAGCGGCGCCGAGCTCGACTTGCTCGTGGTCCGGGGCGGCCGGCGGTCGGGATTCGAGGTCAAGCGGACGACCGCGCCGCGTCTGACGCCCTCGATGCGGGCGGCCGTCGAACACCTCGGCCTCCACCGACTCGATGTGATCCACGGTGGCGACACGACCTTTCCGCTCGCCGAGCGCGTTCGCGCCGTGCCCCTGTCGCGCCTGACGCTGGAGCTCAGTCCGGAAGACCTCTGACAGGGCGCTCACAAAGGGGAAGTCCCGGGACGCGTGATCTACTGTCCCTCTACGCGCAAAGGTCACATCCCCCCCGTCGATGCTCTGCGTAAGCAGGGTCGAAGACCGCAAGCACGCTCCTCCGAGACGCTCGATGAACTGGTAGCATCGGCGCATGCCACTTCGCGCGCTCGCCCTCGCCGCCACGCTCCTCCTGAGCGTCGGCCTGCTCGCCACGCCCCCCGCCGTGGCGGCGGAGCGCGCCGCGGCCGCGAAGTCCAAGGCCGCGAAGTCCAAAGCCGCGAAGTCCAAGGCCGCGAAGGCAAAGGCCGCGAAGCCCAAGGCTCGCACCACTGCCGAGTCGCGCCCCGTCTCCAGCGGCGACGCGTGGCGCATCAAGACCCGCACCGGCCCGGTCTGGGTGTACGCGCCGCCGGGCTACGACCGGAAGACCGCAGGCGTGGTCGTCTACGTGCACGGCTACAACATCACGGCCGACGACGCCTGGGCCCGCCACGACCTGGCGGGACAGTTCAAGGACAGCCGCCAGAACGCGCTCTTTGTCGTGCCGGAGGCGCCGCAGGGCAACGGCGAGTCGCCGAAATGGGGCTCGGTCGCCGCCCTGCTCGGCGCCGTCAAAGCCGGGGGCATTCGGGTGCCGGGCGGGCCCGTCGTGGCCGTCGCCCACAGCGGCGGCTACCGCTCGGTCGTGCCGTGGCTGCGCGAGCGGCGGCTCGTTCAGGTGATCCTGCTCGACGCGCTCTACGGCAAGGTCGACGCCTTCACCGCGTTCGCCCGGTCCCCCGGCAAACGGCTCACGCTCGTCGGTGAGGACACAAAGCGCCAGTGCGAGCAGCTCCTGGCGCACTTCAAGCGCGCGCCGCGCCTGCCGCGTATCCCCGAGAGCGTCGGCGAGTTCGCGGCCAGCGCCCGGCGGGCTCGAGTCCTGTACCTGGCGTCGCAGTACAGCCACGGCGCGCTCGCCGAGGGCCGCAAGGTGATCCCCCTTCTGCTGCGCCTGTCCCCTCTGCGCGCGCGCACGGGCTGAAGCGTACGGGCAATCCCCGCCCGTTCGTGATACGCACGCGGGCATGCGCCGCGCGGGTATCGCCCTTCTCTCGATTCTGTTGGTGGTCGGAGTGCTTCTCCCAGGCTCCGCCCACGC
>JBMOGJ010000191.1:0-3535 GCA_049318425.1 Phycisphaerales bacterium
ACGGCTTCGACGCCAACACGCAGGTGATCGTGATCGCCTCGACCAACCGCCCCGACGTGCTCGACCCCGCGCTCACGCGCCCCGGCCGCTTCGACCGCCAGGTGGCGGTGAACCTGCCCGACCTCGTCGGCCGCCGCCAGATCCTCGCGGTGCACGCGAAGAAGGTGAAGCTCGCCGAGGATGTCGACCTGGAGAAGGTCGCCCGCGGCACGCCGATGTTCTCGGGTGCCGATCTCGCGGCGCTCATCAACGAGGCCGCGATCATCGCCACGATGGCCGACAAGGACTTCGTCGAGCTCGCCGACCTCGAGGAGGCCCGCGACAAGGTCCGCTGGGGCCGGGCCAACAAGAGCCGCAAGATCGAGCAGCAGGAGCGCGTCGCCACCGCCTACCACGAGGCGGGCCACGCGGTGCTCCAGGTGCTGCTCGAGCACGCCGATCCGCTGCACAAGGTGACCATCATCCCGCGCGGCCAGGCGATGGGCGCGACCTTCTCGCTGCCCGAGAAGGACCGCTACGGCTACGGCCGCAAGCATGTGCTCGCGACGCTGCGCGTCCTGTGCGGCGGCCGCATCGCCGAGGAGCGCAAGACCGGCGACATCAGCTCGGGCGCGTCGATGGACATCAAGATGTGCACGCAGTACGCGCGGGCGATGATCCTCCAGTGGGGCATGTCGGACCGGCTCGGCTTCGTGAACTACGCCGGCAGCGACTCCCGCGAGGTGTTCCTGCCCGAGAAGGACTACTCGCCCGAGACCGCGCGCGTGATCGACGAGGAGACCCGTCGCTTCATCGACGAGGCCTACACCGAGGCCCGCCGCCTGCTCGAGGAGCACTGGGACAAGGTGGTCGCGGTGTCCGAGGCGCTGCTCAAGTACGAGACGCTGCAGAAGGACGACGTCGACCGCCTCATGCGCGGCGAGCCGATGGGCAAGCCGACCATCGCCGACATGCTGTCGGCGGAGGCGAGCCGCCCGAAGCCCGTGGTTCCGGACGCCAAGCCCACGACGGATGGACCCGAGCTCGGCGGCGCGCTTCCCACCCCGGCCTGACGCGGCTCCGCGCGAACGGCACGGTCGTTGTGAAAGCGCCGTTCCGAAGTCGGCATGATGAAAGCGCCTCTACGAAAGCGCCTGCGCGATGCGGGTCGCCTCGGTGGCGGCGCCGGCGATGCGGAGCGACTTCTGCGGCGTGGACTGGCCGTGCGCGAGTGTGATCGCGCGCAGCGGCAGTCCGGTCGCCGCGGCGAGGAGCTCGCGGATCGCCTCGTTTGCCTTCCCGCCCTCGGGCGGCTGGGCGACGCGCACCTTCAGCCGGTCGCCGAGCGCACCGGCGATGGCGTCGCGCTTCGCGCCCGGCACCGCCTTCACGCGGATCTCGACATCGTCGCCGCGCACCGTCATGAACGCCGGCAGCGTCACGGGGCTTCCCCGTCGCGAGACGGGTCGCGGGGTTCGTCGCGGGGTTCCTCGCGGGTCGCCTCACGCCCATCCTCAAGCTTCTTGATCGCGCGCCGCTTCCGCACCTTGCTCGCGGTCTCGCCGAGGAGGCTCTTCTCGCGCAGCAGATGGTGGTAGTGCTGCGCGAATCGATGCGCCTCGTCGCGGATCGCCTGGCAGAGCCGGAGGCCGAGATGCTCGCGTCCGAGGCGGATCGGCTCCGCGACGCCCGGGAGGTGCAGCAGCTCCTCCTTCTTGGAGAGCGACACCACGCGCGGCGGCTGCACGCGCAGCTGGGCGAACGCGTCGAGCGCCGCGTTGAGCTGGCCGATGCCGCCGTCGATCAGGATCAGGTCGGGATAGAGCTCCTCGCCCTCGCCCGCGTCGCGGTAGCGGCGGCTGATGACCTCGCGCATCGCGTTGAAGTCGTCGTTCGAGACGGTCTGGATGCGGTAGCGCCGGTAGCCCTCCTTGAAGGGCTTGCCGTCGATGAAGCAGACCTTCGAGGCGACCGTCTCGCCGCCGCGCAGGTGCGCGATGTCGAAGGCCTCGAGGCAGCGGATCGGCTGGTCCGCGCCCACGACCCGCGCGAGGCTGCGCGCGCCCGCGACGGGGTCCTGCACGAACCCGGTGGCCTCGGGCTGCCAGTCGTACTCGGCGTCGTCGCCCTTCCAGTCGCCGCGCGTCTCGCGCTCGTCGAGCTTCTCGATCGCCTTGATCTGGTCGCGCAGCACCGCGGCGCGCTCGAACTCGAGCCGCGCGCTCGCGGACTCCATCTCCTCGCGCATCTCGCGCAGCATCGCGCTGCGCTTCGAGCCGAGGAAGCGGATGAAGCGATCGACGTCGGCGCGGTACGCGTCCTTGCCGATGCGCGCCGCGCAGGGCGCCGTGCACTGGTTGATGGCGGCGAGCAGGCAGGGCCGGAAGCGCGCGTTGCGCGGATCGCCGTCGACGATCTCCAGCTCGCAGGTGCGGTACTTGAACACGCGCTGCAGCAGCTGCCCCGCGTGGCGCAGCGCCCCCACCGACACGAACGGCCCGTAGATGCGCGCGCCCTTGAAGCGCTCGTCGGCGGGGTTGCGGGTGATGTACACACCCGGGAAGTCATCCCGCATCGTGATGGCGAGGTACGGGAAGGTCTTGTCGTCCTGCAGCCGGTCGTTGTAGGGCGGATGGATGTCCTTCACGAGGCGCGCCTCCATCAGGAGCGCCTCCCACTCGCCTTCGCAGGTGATGAAGTCGAAGTCCTCGACGAGCTCGAGCATGGGCTGCTTGCGCGGACCGAGGTCGGCCGAGGGAATGAAGTAGCTCGACACGCGGCTGGGCAGCACCGACGCCTTGCCGACGTAGAGGACCGTGCCCGCGGCGTCCTTCATGAGGTACACGCCGGGCACGTCGGGAAGCATGCGCGCCTTGCGGAGGAGACGCCCCAGCCGCTCCTCCCGGGTCTCTGCGTCCGCATTAGGATCGCCCGAGCCGCCGTGAGCACCCGCACCAATCCCACCAGCGGCGCGCTCCGGCGGCTCGGACGCGGGTTCTGGGGGCTGCGGATCGGACTTCTCGGCGGACATCGGGGTGAAATCTAGGAGGAATAACCGACGGAAACCCACCAAGAGGCTGGAACTGCGGCATTCTTGCTCGGTACACTCGCGACCTCTGAAGCGACGGACCGAAGGGTGTCGATCCTAACGCTCCGATCGCTTCAGGAATGTCTGCGAATCGTTCGACTTTCTCCCGCGCGGTGCGGGTACCACAGCTGTGCTCGGCTGGTCCATCTCAAGACCGGGCATCCCGGCACTCGTTCCGGGTCGGAATCAAAGGAGTTTGCTCTATGAAGATCACCACCATCGCTTCGCTCTCGATCGTCGCCCTCCTCGCTGCGTGCAGCAGCACCCAGACCTCGGCCCCCGGCGCCGTCGGCGCCAAGAAGGGCGAGTGCTGCTCGGCCAAGACCGAGTGCTCGGCTTCGACCACCGCCGCCCCGGGCGCGGTCGGCGAGAAGAAGTCGGGTTGCTGCGCTGAGGCCGCCAAGTCGGCTCCCGGCGCGGTCAGCGGCAAGTCGGAGTGCTCGGCCAAGTCCGAGTGCGCCGCCAAGT
>JBMOGJ010000192.1:0-3530 GCA_049318425.1 Phycisphaerales bacterium
GGCACCACGCGACGCGGACCATGCGCGCATGCATGCGCGCGCGCACGGCCGCAGTCTCCGTGTGTCGTGAACACTCACGTCGTCCGCCCTCACGAGCGGCAACGCATCACGGGCACTTCTGGAAGTACACGATCCGCGGCTGGTCGTCGGGCGAGTCGACGTTGCTGCGGTCGACGCAGAGCACGTAGCGCGTGTCGTCGACGACCTGCTCGCGGTTGGTGCCGTCCCAGATGCCGTTGGTGTCGTTCTGCTTGACCTGGCGCACGCGCAGGTAGACGGTGAAGACATCGCTGCGGGTGGTCACCAGGTTCGAGATGCCCTTGACGAGGAGGTTCATGTCCTCGGCGTCGCCGAGCGGCTCGTCCTGCTGCTTGCTCGGGACCGCGATCGCGTTCGGCGTGATGCCGAGGTAGATGTCGGCCGGCAGCTGGCGCGGGCGTCCGTTGGTGCGGTCGGTCGACCAGGAGTAGCCGATCACATAGTCGGAGAATCCGCCCGCCGCGAAGTCCGCGTACGGGTCGTAGCCGAGCCAACGCGAGGTGTAGCTCGCGCGCAGGCCGTCAGGGATCGTGTCATCCGGCAGGCGGTTCAGCAGCAGCAGCTCGCCGAGCGACGCAAAGCCGCGGTCGCCGCGCATGCTCGGGAAGAACCGCGACGTGTTGGTGCCGATGGTCGAGCCGAGGCCCGCCGCGTTGAACTGCGGCGTGGTGAGGCCGCGGTCCGAGTAGGTCGGCAGGAGGCTGCGGTTGAACGGCGTCGGCGCGCCGTAAAGCTGGTTCTGCGCCGGCACGCGGTCGCGGTAGAACCGGACCATGTCGACGAAGTGCGAGTACGGCGCGCTGCCGAGCGCGGTCTTCGAGAGACGGGTCAGCATGGGCAGCGCCTGCATGACCTCGGGCATCGCGGTGTTGATGTTGATGAGGCCCGGGGTCTTGCGGTTGCCGAAGCCACCCGCCAGACCGTAGGTGCGCTCCTCGGCGCGCGCGTTGTCGAAGGCATCGCCCGTGTTGCCGTTCACGTTGCGGTCGAACGAGTTGCGGCCCGGTCCGTCGATGGTGAGTCCGTCGAGGATCGCCACGCCGAGCGGGAGCGCGGCCTGCCACGGGTTGTGCCCCGCAGCCGGCGCCGGCGGATTGGTCGTCGAGGTCGCGTCGAAGCGGCTCCCCACGACGAGCGCGCCCGGATCGTTGATGCCGAGCTCGCCCGGCGCGCGAATCCAGAGGCGGTTCGCCATGACGCCGGTGCCGGGATAGAACTCGTCGTCGACATCCTCGACCAGCATGATCTCGCTGAAGGTGCGCACCGTGGTCGGATTGCCACCCCAGCCCTCGAACACATGGCCCCAGAGGAACACGTCGAGCACTTCGCCGATCTGCTCGAAGTCCTGGTCGCGCTGCGTCATCTGGAACGGAACCTGCGGCATGGTCAGCTGCTTGAAGCGCTGCCAATCGCTCGCCTGGCATCCCTTGTTGCCGATCATCCACTCGAACTGCGAGCCGTTGATCTCGGCGATGCCGTGGCAGTCCTGCTGGAACACGGCACCGGGCACGGCCGTGAGGCCGAGCTTGGGGAGGAACGGCATCGGCGCGGCGCCGAGCGACGAGATCACCTCGCTGCCACCCGGGTTGGTCACCACGAGGTTGGTGAAGAACACCGGCTTGCCGCGCATCTGGCGGCCGAACATGTCGACGAAGGTGAAGTCGGCCCAGCGGTTCTGGCCGGAGCCGTCGCCGTCGGGGTCCTGACCGACCTTCCAGCAGTCGCCCTTGTAGCCGGCGGCGCCGGTCTGGCGCGCGCCGTTGTTCGAGACGCCTTCCCACTGGCGGGTCGGGCGCACCGCCTCGGTCGCCATGCTGAAGACATAGCGCGGCGAACGCTCGACGGCCATGATCGCCTTGGCCGAGATCGGCTGCGTGCCGTCGTCCCAGCCGTCGACGTCCCATGCCCAGACGCGGCTCGAGCGGCACCACGTCATGTAGAACTCGTTCTCGCGGATGCGGATGCCGGCGATGAAGCGGCGGGCCGGATTCGCATCCCAGTTGTAGTTCTTCTGCGGCGGCGCGAACTGCGGGTCGGTGAAGAGGCGGTCCAGTCCCTGGTTGAAGTCGACGCCCGGGCCGCTCTCGTCGTTGTCGAAGCGATCGACGACGACCTGGATCGGACCGCCGCCCACGCCCGGGGGCGGGACGATGTTGCGGAGGATCTGCACCGGCTGGGTGGTGGCCGTCGTGTAGCGGGTGTTGGCCGCGTTCGGCTCGCTCGGCGAGCTCACGTCGGTGACATCCCAGCTCGTGGTCGCGTCGAAGACGAGCGTGCGGTCGAGCGTGTCGACGTCGGGATCGTTGATCGGTCCCTGCGAGTCGTAGAGGGTCGCGTACTCGATCACGCCATCGAGGTCGATGTCGGTGGGCTGGAGCACGGTGCCCTGCATCTCACCCTTCTCGAGGTCGAAGAAGTCGAGCACCGCCGCGCGGAACTGGCCCGGCGTGTAGGGACCGACCGCACCCGACTCGACGGCGTACACGATGGCCGTGCTCGGCTTGCCGAGCGTCGCCGGCGGGAGCACGGGGTTCGGGCCGTAGCCGGCCGCGATGCTGCCCGCGGTGAAGTTGAAGGTCTTGCCGTAGTACTCGAGGCGGAACTCGCCGAGCGAGAGCGGCGTGTCGTACGGATTCGCGATCTGCACCGCGATGATCGAGGTCGGCTTGCTGGTCGAGTCGACGAAGTTCTCGCCGCCGTCGTCGACGCCGAGCTGCCCGTCGGGAAGCTCGACCGACGCGGGCACGGTGCCCGAGCCGCCCGAGGCCTGGATGAGGTTGTTCCACTCGTTCTCGTTGAAGTCGGAGCGCGGGTACACGAGGCCGTGGAAGACCTCCATGATGAACGGCTGCTTCTCCATGCCGAGGTAGAAGCGGTTCTGGACGGTTGGGTCCGGCACCGCGTCGGTGGTCGGCGGGAAGTAGCCGTTCGGATCGGCCTGCGGCGCGCTCGGGTAGAGCGGGCGGTCGACCGCGACGCCGGTGGTGCCGACGGTGATCGCCTCGTCGCTCGTGGTGTCGATGTTGGCGACCCAGCTCGCGATCATGCTGCGCGTGCGGCGGTACGCCTGCTGGGTGTCGCCGAAGTACGACTTGTAGACGGTGTTGCCCGCGGCGTCGACGCTGGTCGCGGTGAGCGACTTCTCCATCAGTCGGAGCAGGTCGCGCCGCCACTGGAACGCGGCGAACGCGTTGCGCGTGAGGGTGCGGTTGCCGGTCGCGGGGTCGACGTAGGTCGGCTCGCGGAGGTCGACCTTGAAGCGCTGGCGGTTCCACTCGGCGCGGTTCGCGTTCTGGAAGGCCGCGTAGTTCGGATCGGTCTGCGCGGGGACGGAGCCATCCGGGTTGAGGTAGTTGCGCGTCTCCTCGTAGAACGGCGTGGTCCAGAGCGCCGGCGGCGCGAGTTCATTGCGCGCACCGCTGAACAGGGTCAGCTTGCGGCGGTTGTCGACGAGCAGCTGGCGCGCGTCGAGCTGGTCGAGGTACTCGTCG
>JBMOGJ010000193.1:0-3362 GCA_049318425.1 Phycisphaerales bacterium
AACCAGGGCTCAAACCAGGAGTCGAGGCGATGACCAACGGCGATTCGAACGCAGTCGTGGATCCGCACGGCGCAGGCCATGCGCGCGTGGTCGGCGAACTCGTCATCCTCGGCGGAGGCGGTCATGCGGCCGTGGTCGCCGAGATGGCCGCGCGTGCGGGCTGGCGCGTGGTGGGCACGGCGGCGGTCTCCGGGTCGACGCTCGGCGATCCCGAGGGCGCGGGCGAGGCGGCGGTGCGCGCGCTGGTCGCGAAGGGCGCGCGGCTGCACGCGGCCGTGGGTTCCGCCGAGGTGCGGGAGCGCTGGCATGCGCGGTACGGCGCGGGCGCCTTCGCGACGGTGGTCGATCCTTCGGCCTTGGTGTCGCCGAGCGCGCGGGTCGGCGCGGGCGCGTCGATCGGCGCGGGCGCGGTCGTCCAGGCGCGCGCGATCGTCGGCGAAGGCGCGATCGTGAACACGCGCGCGGTGGTCGAGCACGACTGCATCCTGGAGCCGTTCGCGCATGTCGCGCCGGCCGCGGTGCTGTGCGGATCGGTGCGGATCGGCCACGGCGCGCAGGTGAGCGCCGGCGCGGTGGTCATTCCCGCGCGGATCGTGGGCGCGCGCGCGACCATCGGCGCCGGTGCGGTGGTGGTGCGCGATGTGCCCGAGGGCGCGATCGCGGTGGGCGTCCCGGCGCGGGTGCGCTGACGGCACCGGCCTACGCGCCGACCGCCCAGACGATCACGAGCGCGAACAGCGTGAGCAGCAGCAGCCCGAGCACCGAGAAGCCGGTCGCGAGCGCGGCGTCGCGCGGCCCGAGCCGGAACATCGGCATGGTGAGCCCGCCCGCGAGCAGCGGCGGTCCGAGCACGTTGAGCGACTGCTTGAGGAAGCGGATCTCGGTCGGCACCAGCCACGCGAGCATGCCGATCGCGGCGATCGCAGCGCAGCGCGCGAGCAGCATCGGCACGTCGCCGAGCGGCCGCTGGCGCACGAACGCGAGCGAGAGCACGCCGAAGGTGATCGCGATCGTCGCGAGCGGCAGGAACACCAGCGTGCGCGCGAGTCCGGCGAGCCGTTGTCCGAAGCCGAGTTCGCGCACGAGCGCCGAGCCGTCCGAAGTCGCCTCGATCGGCGCGAGCGCCCGCGCGCCGGCGAGCCACGAGATGCAGAGCACCGCCGCGGCGACGCCCGCCACCACGAACCAGATCTTCACATGACCGTCACGCGAGAGCGGCGGGGGCAGGAGGTCGTCGTCGTCATCGCCGGTGTCGTCGCCGTCGTCTTCGTCACCGTCGTCTGTGCCGCTGCCGCGACCATTGGGGCCACGCGCTGCGGCGTCCGCCGAGCGCCGTGCGAGCGCGCCTGCGCCGGAAGCCCCGCCGGGCGTCGAACCGCCCGTGGGCTTTGGACTGCCGGAGGGCTTCGCGCTGCGGGTGCGGTCCTTGTCGTCGTCGTCCTCGATGTCGTAGGTGCCTTGATCGGACATGGTGGTTGCGTCCTCGGCCTGGCCGGATGACGGGTCCTCGGTCCTCGGTCCTCGGTCTGCGGTCTGCGAACGCCGTCGCTGTCGCTCGCTCGATCGTCGATCGGGGTCCCCGCCGCCCGGACCGTTGCTTGTCTCGGCCGCGCGCCTGCGGTAGCGTCCGCGCTCTCCCGGAGAAACCCATGAACCGCACGACCATCGTATCGACCGTTTCCGCGCTCCTGCTCGTCCAGGCGCCGGTCCTCGCCGACAGCATCCGACTCGTCGGAGGCGACGTGCTTCAGGGCACCATCGTCGCCGAGAGCGAGACGAGCATCACCATCGACCACGCGGCGCTCGGCCGCATCGAGGTCGCGCGCGCGCAGATCGCCGCCGTCGAGCGCACCGCGCCCGCCGCGGAGCCCGCCCCCGAGACCCCCGAGGAAGCCAAGCCGACCGCGCTGCTTCCCGCGCCCGTGCCGCCGCCGCCGGCCAAGCCCGACGGCAGCTGGAAGTTCGCCCTCAGCCTCGGCTTCACCGGCTCGAAGAACGACGAGACCTCCAACTGGGATGTGCGCGCCGCCGCCGAGGCCAAGCGCGAGACCGAGGTCGACCGCACCACGATCACCGGCGAGTACTACTTCAAGACCTCCGACGGCACCGAGACCGACAACAACCTGCTGGTCAAGGGCCTCGAGGAGTTCCTCTTCAAGGACTCGCGCTGGGAAGGCTTCGTGCTCGGCACCTACCAGAACGACAACTTCCAGTCGTGGGAGCAGCGCATCGGCGGCTACGCCGGTCCCGCGTACCGTCTGATCGAGGGCGAGCCGCTCACGCTCAAGCTGCGCGCCGGTGCCGGTGCCAGCTACGAGTTCCCGACGAGCGACTGGACGCCCGAGCTCCTGTTCGGCGATGAACTCGTCTGGACGATCGACGACCGCTCGAGCCTCCGGCAGGCCGTCGAGGTCTATCCCGACATCGACGAGTTCGGCGAGTACCGCTTCATCTTCCGCATCGACTACGACATCGCGCTGAGCGAGAAGAAGGACCTCATGGCGACCGCGGGCGTGCGCGACGAGTTCGATTCGTACGTCGAGACCGACGGTGGTTCATCGAACGACATCAAGATCTACGTTGGCCTCAAGTACGCCTTCTGAACCGCGCGCGGCGCGCGTGTTCGCGCTGCGTGTGCGAATCATGACGTTCGACCCGACTTCCCCGCGATCACGCGGGGATTTCCCTTTTGGCGGAGACTTCCCCGCGTGTCGCCGTTAGACTTCCATCCACTGCGGAGTTGGCTCGCCAGTCGCGCGTCGTCATCGCACTGAAGGAGCATCCGTGCAGTCCACGCCGCATTCGACGATTCCGACCAACATCCGCGGCACCAAGCTTGCGATCAACCCCAAGCTTGCGATCAATCCCGAGCTTGCGATCAATCCCGACATCCTTTCCGCGCTCGATGTGTCCGACGGCAACGCGGACGGATCGCCCGACGGCCGGAACAGCGCCACCCACGCGCGCCGGTACGAACCCGACCAGCACGACCCCGACGCCGCCGAGGCGCACGCGATCGCCCGCGAGGCGTCGCTCTTCGTCCGCGGCGCCACCATGGCCGCCGTCGTCGTCCCACCGTTCGTGGTCATCGCCACCATGGTGCTCGCCTGGGGCGGCTGGTTCCACTGGGTCGACCTGGCGCTGTTCGGCGCGATGTACATCGTGACCGGCCTCGGCGTCACCATCGGCTACCACCGGCTGTACACCCACAAGTCGTTCCACACCCGCGGCCCGATCGCGGCGTTCTTCGCGATCTGCGGCAGCATGGCCGCGCAGGGCCCGGTGGTCTGGTGGGCGGCGACGCACCGCAAGCACCACCAGCACTCCGACCACGAGCACGACCCGCACTCGCCGCACGCCGG
>JBMOGJ010000194.1:0-3322 GCA_049318425.1 Phycisphaerales bacterium
CCGCGGCGGCGCAGGTCGCGCACGAGCGCGGCGACGGGCTGGTCCATCTCGCGGCACTTCTTCGGGAGCTGCGTGAGGAGATCGTCGCTCGGGTTGGTGCCGTGGCCGTCCCAGCCCCAGTCGTAGAGCTGGACGAAGCGCACGCCGCGCTCGACGAGGCGGCGCGCGAGCAGGCAGGAGTTCGCGAGGCTCGGCGTGCCGGGCGCAGCGCCGTACTCCTCGAGCGTCTGCGCGCTCTCGCGGGTGAGGTCCATCGCCTCGGGGACCGCCGTCTGCATGCGGTAGGCGAGCTCATATTGCGCGATGCGCGCCTCGGTCTCGCGGTCGCCGTGGCGCGCGAAGCCCGCGCGGCCGAGGTCGGCGATCGCGTCGATGGTCGCGCGGCGCGTCTCGCGCAGCATGCCCTCGGGGTCCTTCACATAGAGGACGGGGTCGCCCGACGCGCGGCACTGGACGCCCTGGTAGACGCTCGGCAGGAAGCCGCTGCCCCACACGCTCTTTCCCGCGTCGGGCGTCTTGTCGCCCGAGACGAGGACGACATAGGACGGCAGGTCGCGCGTCTCGCAGCCGAGGCCGTAGCCGACCCACGCGCCGAAGCTCGCGGCGCCGAAGCGCGATTCGCCCGTGTGCAGCAGGAGCTGCGCGGGCGCGTGGTTGAACTGGTCGGTGGTCATCGAGTTGATGACGCAGACCTCGTCCTCGATGGTGCGGAAATGCGGGAGGAGGTCGCTCGTCCAGAGGCCCGCGCGGCCCGCGCGCGAGAACTTGTGCTGCGGCGCGAGCAGCGTGGGGTGGCCCTTGATGAAGGCGAACTTCTCGCCCTTCAGGTACTCGTCGGGGCACGGCGTGCCGTGGAACTCGGCGAGCTTCGGCTTGTAGTCGAGGAGCTCGAGCTGGCTCGGCGAGCCCGCGAGGTGGATGTAGATGACATGCTTCGCGCGCGGCGAGAAGTGCGGGGCGCGCGGGGCGAGCGGGTCGGCGGATGTCGTCGGAGATGCGTCGTTCGCGAGCATCTCGCCGAGCGCGATGCCGCCGAGCGAGAACGCGGCGGCGCCGCCGGCGAGCGAGCCGAGAAAAGTTCGTCGCGTCTGCGCTGCGAGGGCGATGCGGGGATCGAGTGGATGCATCGGTGGTCTTCCTTCGGCAGCGTCACGACTTCGTGAGGAAGTCGTCGAGGTTCAGGATGGCGTTGGCCGCGGCGACGAGCGCCGCGTCGCGCGCGAGGTTCGTGGAGTTCTCGGCGGCCGCGCCCGCGAGGTGGCGGGCGAGGTCGTCGCGGCCTTCGTAGCGGGCGCGCTCGCTGGCGACGAGGGCGGCCAGTCGCGCGACTTCGTCCTCGCGCGCCTCGCGGCCGAGCGCGCGCTCGAGCATCGCGCGCACGGCGTCGGCGTCGTGCTCGTGCGCGCGCGCCGCAGCCATCGCGAGGTGCTGCGCGCACTCGAGGTAGACGGGGTCGTTGAGCGTGACCAGCGCCGCGAGCGGCGTGTTGGTGCGGATGCGCCGCACCGTGCAGGTCTCGCGGCTGGTCGAGTCGAAGGCGATGAACGACGGATACGGGCTCGTGCGCCGCAGGTAGGTGTAGATGCCGCGGCGGTAGCGGTCCTCGCCAACGGGCGTGTTCCATGCGGCGCCCGAGTAGACGACCTGCCACACGCCCTCGGGCTGCGGCGGGAACACCGACGGTCCGCCGATCTTCTGCGAGAGGAGGCCGCTCACCGCGAGCGCCTGGTCGCGCACCTGCTCGGCCTCGAGGCGCACGCGCGGCGAGCGCGTGAGGAGCCGGTTGTCGGGATCGCGCGCAAGCGCCGCGGCCGACGCGACCACCGACTGGCGGTAGGTCGCGCTCATCACGATCTCCTTGAGGAGCGCCTTCATCGAGAAGCCGTTCGCGACGAGCACGCCCGCGAGATGGTCGAGCAGCGCGCGGTCGCTCGCGCCCGAGCCCATCACGCCGAAATCCTCGCTGGTCTCGACGATGCCGCGGCCGAAGAGCGTCTCCCAGGCGCGGTTCGCGGCGACGCGCGCGAAGAGCGGGTTGTCGGCGCTCGCCATCCAGCGCGCCATCTCCAGGCGGTCGCGCGGTTCGGCATCGCCCTGCACCGCGCCGAGCGCGGCGGGCACGCCGGGCGCGACCTCCTCGGCCGGCGCCGAGAGCGCGCCGCGGTCGAGCCGGCGCGTGGCGCGGCGCTTGTCGGCGGCGAGCTCGACGAGCACGGGCGCGCTCGTCCTGACGCCCGCGCGGTCGATGGCGAGCCGCGGCGAATCGTCGTCGAGGTCGGCGTCGGCCGTCTGGTTCAGGTACGCGAGGAACTCGTAGTACTCGCGCTGCGTGATCGGCTCGTACGGGTGGCCGTGGCACTGCACGCACTGGAAGGTCACGCCCATGAACGACTGCCAGGTGGTCGACACGCGGTCGAACACGGCGGCCATGCGGAACTCCTCGTTGTCGGTGCCGCCCTCGGTGTTGGTGAGCGTGTTGCGGTGGAACGCGGTCGCCAGGCGATCGTCGTCGGTCGCGTCGGGCAGCATGTCGCCCGCGAGCAGCCGCACCGCGAACTGGTCGTACGGCATGTCGGCGTTGAGCGCGGCGATCAGCCAGTCGCGCCATGCCCAGATGTCGCGGTGGTTGTCCTTCTCGTAGCCCTGCGTGTCGGCGTAGCGGCCGAGGTCGAGCCAGATGCGGGCGAAGCGCTCGCCGTAGGCGGGACTCGCGAGGAGCGCGTCGACGAGGCGCTCGTACGCGTCGGTTGCGGCGTCGGGCGAAGCGTCGGCGAGGAACGCCGCGCGCACCGATTCGTCGGCGGGCACGCCGGTGAGATCGAGCGCGACGCGACGCAGGAGCGCGGCGCGGTCGGTCTCCGGCGCAGGCGTCACGCCGGCGCGCGCGTGCTGCGCGGCGACGAAGTGGTCGAGCGGCATGCGGGCCCAGCCGTTGCCGTGGTGCTTGCCGTTGCCCTCGACCTTGCCCCCGGCCTGCTTCGGCACGGATGGCTCAGCGCGCGCCGCGAACGACCAGTGCGTCCCCCACGCGGCTCCCTCCTCGACCCAGCGGCGGAGCGTGCCGATCTCGTCGGCGGAGAGTCCCGCGCCATCGGGGGGCATGCGCTCGTCCGGGTCGGACGACGCGATCCGCGACACCAGCTCGCTGCGGCCGGCGTCGCCCGGCACCACCGCCGCGTGGCCGCTGCGCAGCGCGGCGAGCACGCGCTCGCGCGACGCGAGATTCAGGCCCGCCATCTCGCGCACGCCGCCATGGCAGCGGAAGCAGTGGTTGGCGAGGATCGGGAGCACGTCTTCGGCGAAGTCGACGGGGGCGAGGTCG
>JBMOGJ010000195.1:0-3315 GCA_049318425.1 Phycisphaerales bacterium
TGTCGAACCGCGTGCTGATGCCGATGATCAACGAGGCGTTCTACGCCTGGATGGAGGGCGTCGCGAAGCCCGAGGACATCGATCAGATCATGCTCCTCGGCTGCAACTTCCCGATGGGCCCGCTGCGCCTCGCCGACTTCATCGGCCTCGATGTCTGCCACGACATCATGATGGTGCTCCACCGCGAGCTCGGGAACCCGAAGTTCTTCCCGTGCCCGCTGCTCCGGCAGCTGGTGCAGGCGGGCCGCCTCGGCGACAAGACCGGGCGCGGCGTGTACGAGTATCCCGCGAAGTGAGCGGTCGGCATTGGCCGGGGAGCGATCCATGCAGCAGTCGATCGGAGTGAACCGTCCCGCGCCGCACGCGCCGCGGATGCCGCAGGCGTCGGCGCGGATGACGCGGGTGTCCACCATGCTCGGGCTGTGCGCGGGCGCGGTCGTCCTCGCGGCCGGCTGCCGCGGCACGGGCGGCGCGGGCGATGCGGGTGCGACGCGGCTCGCGATCGTGTTCGACGACTCCTTCGGCCAGGCCTCGCTCGGCGGCGAGGCCAAGCGCGGCGCGATGCTCGCGGTCGAGGAGGCGCGCGGCGGCGGGTTCCACGCGATGTACTTCGGCGATGCCGGCGCGGCCGAGGCGGCGCGCGAGGCGGTGGCCGCGGTCGGCTTCACCGACTCGGACGAGCTGCGCGCGGCGATGCCGGCGTTCGCGGCGGCGGGGACGCCGCTGGTGGTCGCGGGCGCGACCGATCCGTGCCTGCTCACGGTGGCGGGCGCGCATCTGCTCGAGTTCGCGTGCTACTCGGATCCCATGCAGGGCGCCGCGATGGCGGAGTTCGCGCACGAGCGGCTGGCGGTCCGGCAGGCCGTGGTGCTGTTCGACGCGAAGAGCGAGTTCGCCAACGCGGTCGGCTCTGCGTTCACGACGGCGATGCGCGCGCTGCCCGACGGGAAGTCGTCGGTGGTCGCGTTCTCCGGCGACATCGGCTCGGGCGTGGCGACGGCGCTCGCCAAGTCGCCGCAGGCGGTCTACGTCGCGGCGCTGCCGCAGGACGGGCCGCGCGTGATCGAGGCGCTGCGCGCCGCGGGGTTCGCGGGACCGGTGCTCGGCCCCGACTCGTTCGACGAGCCGGCGATCTTCGCCGCGGCGAACCTCGGCAAGGTCTACTACAGCACGCACGCATGGCTCGCCGGCAAGGGCGATCCGGCGGTCGAGACCTTCGTGGCCAGCTACCGCCGCCGGTTCGGCGGCGAGGAGCCGACCGCGTTCGCGGCCCTCGGATACGACGCGACGCGGACGGCGATCGCCGCCATCGCGCGCGCGCAGGCGGGCGGCGTGGTCTCGCGGGCGACCGTTGGGCGCGCGCTGCGCGAGCTCGGCGCGCAGGACGGCGTGTCGGGCACCATCGATCCGTCGGCGAGCGAGCCGTTCCCGCGCAAGTCGGTGTGGATCGTCGAGTCGTCGGGCGGCACGCGCGCGCTCGCGTCGCGGTGGGAGCCCGTGCGGGTGCCCGAGCCGTCGTGCGGCAAGCAGCGCTGACGGGCGCGGTGGGCTGACGGCGCGTGGTGTTCCCGCGGTGCGACCCGCGCCGGTGGGCTACGCTGCGCGCGGAGGTGCCGCGCGATGGAACCAGGACAGCCAGATCCACGACCGTCGGAACCCGGACAGCCGGGGCCGGACGACACCGGTGCGCGTGATGCGCAGGCGCAGGGCGCGATCCCGACGGCCATCTCGCCGCAGGACGACGCGCTCACCCGCTCGGTGACCATCGCCTGGGAGGTGTTTCGCCGCGCCTGGCCGCTGCTGCTCGTGGCGACGCTCGCGCTCATCCTGGCCAACGTGCCCGGCATGATCGTGAACCAGCTCGCGCAGTTCGGCCAGAACCTGCTGACGACCCGCGGCGCGGGACTCCCCGCCTACATCATGCTCTGGGCGCCGGTGGTGCTGGTGAACATCGTGCTCGGCGTCGCGCTGCAGTGGCCGATCCAGACCGGCGCCATGCTCGCGGCGATCCAGGCGTCGCGCGGCGGGACGAGCGACTTCGGCGCCATCGTCGCGCCGTTCCGGCGGCTGGTGCCGCTCGCGCTCGCCACCGTGCTGGTGGCGCTGCTCAGCATGCTCGCGGTGCTGCCGGGTCTCGCGCTGACGGGCATCGCGGCGCTCGTGATGTTCGGTCGCGCGGGCGGTGCGCCGACGGCGACGGGCGTGGGCGTGATGATCCTCGGCGTGATCCTCGCATCGGCGGCCGGCCTGTGGATGAGCGCGCGCCTGCTGCCCGCGCTGCCGCGCACGGTCGACCCGGTGCTGCCGCGGCTCGGGCCCGTCGACAGCGTGCGCGCGGCGTGGCGCGCGACGCGCGGGCATGCGATGGTGGGCATCGGCATCCAGCTGCTCGCGGGTGCGATCGTGTTCCTCAGCGTGTTCTGCTGCTGCGTCGGCGTGCTGCTGTTCGGCGTGCCCGCGTACCTCGCGCTGATCGCGGGCTTCTACCGCACCATGTTCGCGGCCGCCGAGGACGAGGTCGCTCCGCCGCCGCCGGCACCGGCGTGGACGGGTCGGACGCCGCCGCAGTCGCCGATCTGAGGTGCGGGCGCGGGTTCGCGCGCGCACGGCTTGAGCGGTCGCGCGCGCACGCTTGCGAGGATTCACACGCGCGCACGCGGCGACATCACGCGCGCGCCGCCTGGTCGATGCGGTTGACGACCTTGCGCGGGTCGCGCATCCAGTCGATGCAGGAGACCTTGATCACGCGCCAGCCGAGCGAGCCGAGCACGCCGTCGCGCACCAGCTCGCGGTCGACGACCGTCGGCGCGGCGCTGTAGAACGCGCCGTCGAGCTCGACGCCGAGCACCCAGTGCTCGGGCGCGCCCTTGGCGGCCACCGCGAGGCTGACGCGGTAGTCGCGCGAGCGGCCGACATGGAGGTCGACCGCCCACCCGCGCGCCTCGAGCGCCGCGGCGAGCGCGCGCTCGATCGCGCTGACGTCGATCTCGCGCGGCGCGACGCCCTCGTTGCGCGAGGCCGGAACCGTGCCGAGCTCCGCGAACGCGAGGTAGTCGCGGAGGTCCTGCGCGCCCTTCGAGCGGCACTTCGCGGGATCGAGGTCGCCCGCGCGGATCGAGGTGAAGAGGACGATCTTCTCCCGCGCGCGCGTGACGGCGACGTTGAGGCGCCGCTCGCCGCCCGAGAGGTTGAGCGGCCCGAAGTTGTGGTACATCGCGCCCGTGGCGTCGCGGCCGTAGCAGATCGAGAAGAGCATGGTCGCGCGCTCGTCGCCCTGCACGTTCTCGAGGTTCTTGACGAACACCGGGTCGCCGA
>JBMOGJ010000196.1:0-3267 GCA_049318425.1 Phycisphaerales bacterium
CCGTTCGAGTCCCACTCGCGCACGGCGTTCGAGTTGGCGACGATCGCCTTCTCGGCGGCGACCTTCTGCGTCGAGCCGAAGACGGTGGCGCCCTTCGCAGACGGGTAATCCGCCGCCTCGGCGCGCAGGATCACGGGCGCGTTCGTGTTGAGCGCGATCGCGCTGATGCCGCACAGCACCGAGTCGGTGTGGAACATCGTGGTGCGGTCGAGCACCGACGCGTCCGGGTTGCCGATCTTGCCCGACATGAAGTCGATGGCGAACTGGCCGATGCCGAGGGCCTGGTTCGTGTTGCGGGCGAGGACGGTCTGGTTCTGGAGCGCTGCTGCGTCGGTGGGGATGGCCATCGGTGTCGTCTCGTGGATTCGTGCGCGAAGGGCGGAGATGGTAGCAGAGGGCGCCGCGCGGAAATCGCGTGAATTCACGGCAACTGCTTGCGGCAGGCCTCTGCGACCGCACCGACCTGCGCGAAGCCGACCGCCACCGCGCAAGCCCACAGGATCGGCGCGAAGAACCACCCGAGGAACGGCACCAGCAGCAGCGGGTACACGCCGATCAGCCCCCACCGCGCGAGCGGCGGCAGCACCGCCTGCCGGCCGGTGACCAGCACGCCCGACTCGCTGCGCAGCGTGCCGAGCGCGCCCAGCGTGACGAAGTCCGAGCCGATCGCCGCGAGCGGCAGCGTGAAGTACGCGAGGAACGCCAGCGGCGAAGGCACGCGCCAGTCGATCGCCTCGACGACGACGCACAGCGCCGCGAGCGCGAACGACGCGACGCGCACCAGCGCCGCGACGCGGAGCGCACGCGCGCGACGCGCACCGAGCCCGCACGCCGCGATCCGCCACGCGGAGAATGCCTGCGTCCCGACCTGCAGCGGCATGAGCACGAGGAACAGGATGAGCGTCACCCACCAGACCCGGTCGTTGCCGCCGACCGCCGCGGTGACGAAGCCGACGATGAAGGCCGCCGGCACCGCGAGCAGCATCACGCACGGGATCCACGCCAGGCGCGCGCAATTCGCCATCCGGTGCAGGCGCTCCGCCGTGCACCAGGCGGGACGGAGGCGCTCGATCACCGCGCCGCACTCCGGGCAGGACTCTCCGACGGTGCGGCCGCGGAGGTCGTAGCCGCAGTGGACGCAGCGGATGCCGTGAATGTCCTGGATGCCGTTCTCGCCCTGCATCACGCTCGCTCCATCGCGTGCATCCGCCGCGCAAGCAGCACGACCTCGACCGCCGACCAGGACACGAGCGCCGCCCAGCACGCCGACGCCGGCACCGGGAAACCGCCGGTCGAGAAGTTGTTGCCCATCCAGAGCAGCAACGTCAGCGCGGCCACCGCCGCGAGTCCGATCGCGCGCGGGCGCGGCACCGGCGGAACGGCGGTGCCGCGCGCGAACTGGCCCATGCAGCACGCGAGAATGCCATCGCATCCGACCGAGATCGCATAGACGACCCATGCGACGCTGTTCCAGAGGAACGCCGAGGCCCCCAGCACCAGGGCGCATGTGAAGATCGGAAGCGCGAGGCGGGCGCACGCCGCAGCCGCCAGCAGTTTCCGATGCCTGTCGTCCGCGGCCGATCGCGCGAGCGAGAGCATCGCGAACGGAAGCACGATCTGCGACGCAATGAACGCGATCCACGCCGTGCGAGCCAACAGCAGCGACGGGCGCGTACTGCTCACCAACACCATTCCGCCGAGTCCGAGCACGAGCAGCGCGGCGCCCACCGCCATCACCCGCGCGGAGACGCGAAAGCGCCGTCTCGTGCGCAGGTTGATCCATCGACCTCCGAAGCGCGAGGGCGACACCGTCCGCCCGCATTCGGGGCAAGCATCGCCGAGGCTGCTTCCCGCGAGGTCGTAGTCGCATACCTCGCAGCGGCTGGGCTTCCCCCCCACCGCAGCGACGGGCGCGCGCGCGCGTAGCCGCGCACCCTCGGGCATCGCCGCCGCCAGCTCGACCTCTTCGCGCGACGGCAGCGACGGCATCGCACCCTCGCGCATCGCGGCCAGCGCGCCGGCGGCGTTGCCGCACGCAATCGCACGCACGATGTCCAGACCGCCGGCGATCCCCGCCAGAAACGCCCCGACGAACGCATCGCCGCAGCCCACCGTGTCGACCGCGTCGACCACGAACCCGCGGTGCGCGTAGCGCGCGCTGCCGACCGCGGCGATCGCGCCCTGCGCGCCGAGCGTGACGATCACCGTCCCGCCCGGCATCCGCCGCGCGAGCGCCTCGAGCGCGCGCGCGGGATCGCGCTCGCCCGTCATCGCCTCGGCCTCGGTCTCGTTCACCACGAGGCCCGCGAGCTTCTCGAATCGAAGCTCACCCAGCCGCGCGTCCGCCGGCGCCGCGTTCAGCCACACGCGCAGCCCGCGCGCCGCGGCCGCGGCGATCCCCTCGTGCAGGCATGAGCACTCGTTCTGGAAGAGCACGATCTCGCCCTGCCGCGACTTCGCGAGGAACCGCTCGATGTCGGCCACCGTGAGGCGCGTGTTCGACTCGGGCGCGATCACGATCGCATTCTCGCCGCCCTCGGCCACCATCACGCTCGCGGCGCCCGAGCAGGGATCGTCGGTCGCGACGTCGCGCACGCCGACGCCGGCCTCGCGCAGCGCCGCGCGGATGAAGGCTCCGTCGCTCCCGGTGCGTCCGAGCATCCGCACGCGCGCGCCGCACTTCGCGGCCGCCGCGGCCTGGTTCGCGCCCTTCCCGCCCGCGTAGGTCGAGGTCGAGAGCGCCGCCACCGTCTCGCCGGCGCGCGGCAGCGCGCGCACGCGCGACACGCGGTCGATGATGATCGAGCCGACGACATGGATCGTCGTCCGCGGGTTGGACGTCGCAGCGCTCACGCGGCGTAGCCTAGCACGCGCCCCACCCGGCTCCATCGCTCGCGGATGCACCCCGAGCCCCGTGGGCGACCCGCCTCCACCGCTTCGGAGTCACGCACCGTCGATCCCGTTCGCACGAAGCCCGATCCCCCTCCGACTGGACTCAGTGCACGAATTCGAGCACCTTCTCCACCTCGCCCCTCGAGCCGAGCAGCACGGGCACGCGCTCGTGCACCTTGTGCGGCTGGTGGTCGAGGGTGCGCCCCGCGCCCGAGTACGCGAGCCCGCCCGCCTGCTCCATGATGAAGGCCATCGGGCTCGCCTCGTAGAGGTAGCGCAGCTTTCCCTCGGGATTCTTCCTGGTCGGCGGGTACATGAAGACGCCGCCCGTGAGCAGCGTGCGGTGCACGTCGGCGACCATCGACCCGATGTAGC
>JBMOGJ010000197.1:0-3252 GCA_049318425.1 Phycisphaerales bacterium
TTCTGGATGGTGATGGTCGCCATCGTCTGCGTCTCTTCCTTGATCCGCACCTTCTCCTTGGCCTCCACGGCCTGGTGGAGTCCGTCGGACCACTGGCGGCCGACCATCTTGCGGCCCGTGTTCTGGTCGACGATCACCACGCCCTCGGTGCCGTTCTCGTCGGGCGCCACGACGTAGTCGCGGTCGCGCATGTACACCGTGTGCGCGCGCACCGCCTGCTCGACGAGGTGCGGCAGGTCGATGTTGTCGCCGACGTAGAAGCTGCCGATCGACGGGTCGATGCGCTTGGCGGCCTTCTGCGCCTCCTCGACGCCCTGGTGGGTGAGCGCGGCCTGCTTCTTGTCGAGCTCGACCTCGTAGAACTGCTGGAACCGGTCGCGGCGCGCCTCGGCGGTGGCGAGGTCCTTGCGCGCGGCGTCGAGCGCGGACTTCATCGACGGGACCGAGCCCTTCTCGCGGGCGTTGCGGATGTCGCCCTCGAGCGACGCGGCCTTCTCCTGGATGCGGCGGCAGTCCTCGTTGGCGGCGTCCCACTCCGACTGGCGGGCGACCAGGTGGCGCGCGATCGCGTCGGCGAGGTCGTAGCGCGGCTGCGACGAGTGGGCGGGGCCCGAGATGATGAGCGGCGTGCGCGCCTCGTCGATCAGGATCGAGTCGACCTCGTCGACGATCGCGAAGCCGCGCTGCTTCTGCAGCTGCTCCTCGGGGCGCGTCTTCATGTTGTCGCGGAGGTAGTCGAAGCCGAACTCGCTGGTGGTGCCGTAGACCACGTCGCAGGCGTAGGCGGACTTCTTCTCCTCGTGCGCCTGCATGTGCTGCGGGTGGATGGCGCCCACGGTCAGGCCGAGCGCGCGGAAGAACGGCCAGGTCCAGTCGCGGTCGCGCTGCACCAGGTAGTCGTTCACGGTGACCACGTGGACTTGCTTCTCCTCGCAGGCGGCGAGGTAGCAGGCGAGCGGACCGACGATGGTCTTGCCTTCGCCGGTCTTCATCTCGGCGATCTTGCCCTCGGCGAGCACGATGCCGCCGATGAGCTGCACGTCGAAGGGACGCGCGCGGAAGGGCGGGCGGCTCTCGGGATAGAGGACGCGCACGGCGTCGTAGATCGCGTTCGGGATGTCGACGAACTGCCAGGCCTCGATCATGCCGGCGTTGCCGCGCAGGTCGCCCTCGGGCATCCGCGGCTCGGTGGCGCGCATGACTTCGAGGGTCTGGTCGTAGAGCGCGCGCACCTCGGCGGGGAGGCGCGACGGGTCGAACCGGTCGTCGGCGTTGACGAGGCCGTCCTGGTTGAGGTCGGCGTTGCGGGCGGGGTTGAAGATGCTGCGGATGCCGACGCCGCGGTCCATCGCCTCGCGGGCGACGGCGAAGATCTCGGGGATCATCGCGTACGGCTTCTCGCCGCCGGCGATGCGGGTGCGGAACTCCGCCGTCTTGCCGCGCAGCTGCGCGTCGGTGAGGCGGCGGACCTCCGGCTCGAGCGCGTTGGCCGCGTCGACGATCTTGTTGTAGCGCTTGACATCGCGCTGGTTCTTGGTGCCCATGGTCATGCGCACGAACCAGTCGATGACGGGAATGCCCTTGAGGAGCTGACTCATTGTGGAATCTCTTCGCGAAATGTCGCGTGGTGGGATCGGCGACGCTGCACCGATCGCGGTGATGCTTGGAAGGGGAACGCGGGGTCGAGCCTGGACGGAACGGATCCGTCAGGCGACCGGCGGAGGCAGCGCGGTGGTGCGCAGCAGCGCTGCACCCGAGGCGCGCGAGGCGTCGAGCCGCGCGCGGAGCTCGGCGCGGGCGCCGGCCGTTCCCGAGGCGGCGAGGTCGACCGCCGGCGCGGCGGCCGCGTCGAAGCGGACGGCGCGCAGGCCCTCGGCGAGGTGGACGCGGGGGGCGTCGTCGCCGACCGAGACCAGCCGCAGTCCGCCGACGAACGACTGGAGGTTGCCGCGGCGGGTGCGCTCGCCGCGCTCACCGTCGAAGCCACCGTCGTAGCCACCCGCGAGCGCCGCCAGCATCGCGACCAGGATCGCGGCCGTCAGGCGCAAGTGGGGGTTGGCTCGTCCGTTGAGGAGCATCGAGGCGGGAAAGGTAGCACAGCATCGGCACGGGCAGGGGGAAATCGTCTGGGCACCCGCCGAAGGGGGTGAAATCGCAGCCCCGCGGTCGGGACCGCGGGTGCGGACCGCCGTTCGCGGTAGTCTTCGCGCCCGATGGTGCCGCCCGCACGCTCGATCTCGGACGCTGGCAACCCCTCCGAAGGTGGTGGGGGCGGTGGGAGCGTGGGTTCGGGCGGCGCCGGTGGCATGGGCATCCGCCGGGTGCTGCTGGCGGCGCAGGGGGTCACGGTCGACTATCCGGGCGTACGGGCGCTCGACGAGGTCTCGATCGACTTCCGCGCGGGCGAGATCCACGCCGTGGTCGGCGAGAACGGCGCCGGCAAGAGCACGCTGATGAAGGTGCTGTCGGGTTCGGTCCGTCCCACCGCGGGCACGGTCCGGGTCGACGGCGCGCCGGTGGCGTTCGGTCGGCCGCTCGACGCGATCCGCGCCGGCGTCGCCATGGTGCACCAGGAGCTGAACCTCGTGCCGACCCTCGAGGTCGCCGAGAACATCTGTCTCGGGCGCGAGCCGAGCCGCTGGGGAGGCCTCCGCGTCGACCGCGCCCGGCAGCGCGACCGCGCGCGCGCGCTGCTGGCGCTGCTCGGCAGCGAGCTCGACCCCGCGCGGGAGGCGCGCGACCTCAGCGTGGCCGAGGCGCAGTTCGTCGAGATCGCGAAGTGCCTCGCGAGCGAGGCGCGCGTGCTCATCCTCGACGAGCCGACCGCCGTGCTCGGCGAGCGCGAGGCGGCGCGGCTGCTCGCACTCATGCAGCGGCTGCGCGACGAGGGCCGCGCGGTGGTGTTCATCTCGCACCATCTCGACGAGGTCGTGCGCGTCGCCGACCGCGTGAGCGTGCTGCGCGACGGGCGCTTGGTGCAGGTCTTCACCCGCGATCACCTCGCGGGCGGCGACGCGCCGCTCCGCGACGCCGCGGGACTCGTCGTCGACGAGGCGCGCATGGCGAACGCGATGGTCGGCCGCGAGCTCGGATCGATCTACCCCGCGAAGGGCGCTGCGGTGCCGGGCGTCGCCGCGATCGAGCTGGAGGGCTTCGGCGCGGTCGGCCGCTCGCGCGGCATCACGCTCGCGGTGCACCCCGGCGAGATCGTCGGCATCGCCGGACTCGTCGGCAGCGGCCGCACCGAGACCG
>JBMOGJ010000198.1:0-3243 GCA_049318425.1 Phycisphaerales bacterium
TGCGCTTGTCAACCCGTGACCCATGCGAAATGCCGGACGACCGGGCGTGGGTCCACGAAGGTGGTTCAGGGGCGTGTGACGGCAGTGGTGATGCCGTGACCCATTCCGCATAGATGCTCGCCCAGATGTCCGTCAACGGGCTACGAAGAGGAGATCGTCAGTGGGCTGTTGTCATGCGGCGACGGGTAGAGTCTGTTCGGCGAGGTTCTTGACCAGCTCGTGCCGCAACCGTGTGGGGATTGCATAGGCGGCGGCGATCGCGCTGACTGCGCGGCCGTAGACGTTGGTTCTGGTGCTCTCGTTGGTGTCCCGGATGAGGTCGGCGATGGCGTCGGTCCATACGGCGCGTCCGAGGTGGGATTCGCTCGTGATGAGGCGATGCAGATAGGCATCGAGTCGTGTCTCGGGCGTTCCGGAGATGGCTTCCCGGTCTTGTTGGAGCTGGAGTAGAACTAGGTCTCGGGCATCGAGTCGGCGTTGCCACAGGGCGCGAGCGAAGGTGGTGAGTTCGGCTTGGTCGTGAATGTTGCGAGCGATGGCGAGGAGGTATCGGGCGCCGGCGTCCTCCGGAAGGCGGCCGTGCTTCTCCTTGGCCTGCCAGGTCGCTAGCGCGGCGAGGACGGAATCGAGGGCGTACCCGGCGATGGCACAGCGGAGATGACCTTTGGGGTCCTTCCAGCCGCGCTCATCGAAGAAGGCGTCTAGGGCGGCTTTGGCGGTCGGGTCGGCGCGGCTCTGGCGCGTTCGTACGGCCCGATCGTGTTCGCGCTGAATGGCGTCCAGGGTCTCCTTGGCGGCGTTGATCTGGTCGGGCGTCGGGTTGCCATCGCGATAGAGTTCGACGCGAGATCGCCCGCCTCGTGTTCGTCGCGGACGATGGTTGAGGGTACGGCCCCAGATCGTGACGACGAGGGTGAGGATGGCCGCCGCGAGCTCTCGCGGGGTCTTGCCTTCGACGACGAGCGGTGGAGCTACCTGCTGGAAGAGGCCAAACGCGCCTTCGACGTGGGCATCGTTCTGCGGTCGCCCGGGCGTGGCCCAGATGTGGCGTGTCTCGCCGAGGACACCCTTGGGAAGGTCGTTCTCGGTGGCGTTGTCGGTTCCGAGCGCGAGTGGCGGCGCGCCGGTGGTTGCCACAGCGTCGTCAAAGGCGGCGATGACAGCGGTGCGGTTCTCCTGCTCTCCGACATGAGCCCCGACGAGTGCGGCGGTGTGGGTGTCAACGACGAGCTCGAGGTTCAGGTCGAATCGCTCGCCGTTCAGCGTGAGGGCGAGCGGGGTGCCGTCTTCGGTCCACTGAGCGCCGGGGAAGAAGGTCTCAAACGACTCTCGGAGCGCTTTCTCATCGGACCGTCGACCCGGCCGACGCGTCACCCGCCTGTCACCGTGGACCGCGAGCACCTTGCCGATACGCGTGTCTCCCCACGGGATTTCGAGCTCTCGACGCACGGCGTCGGCGAATGCGGAGAAGCCGCCCTCCCATTGGCGCCAGAGGTGGAGGATGGCCGCAATGCGGCTCTCGGCGACGGCATCGTCGGGCGCCGGCTCGGGTGGCTCTGGCGGCGTGCCCGGCTCCGTGACGCGGCGGCGCTCGGTAAGCCAGTCGTCGAGAGTGGCCGCCGGGATGCAGAGCGCGTCCCCAACGTGGGCGTGCTTCAGCTCGGGGTGCTCGCTCACGAGGCGCAGGGCCAGGGCGCGGAAGCCGTCGCTATAGTGACGTCGATCGCCCCGGTACGTGATGGCGCCGGGGTGTGCGATCAGGAAGTCGATGGCTGCACGGGAGACGGCGGCCGTGTCTGGGGCGGGCTCCACTGGCGCTGCGGGCCGTCCGACCGGGCGCACGAGCCCGTCGAGACTCGCCTCCAGCACACGGACGAGCTCGTAGGCGCGGCTTCTTCCGGCACCCGTGGCGGCGAGCACGGCGGTGGCGGTCGGCGCGTCGAAGCCGAGGCGGCGAAGGTGAGGCAGCCCGGCGAGGAGCAGGGCGGCGCTCAGGTTATTCGAGACGTCGGCGTCAAGGGAGGGCATCATGGGGTCGGCCCGTCTTTCGGAGTGGGGTGTTTGGCTTGGTAACCGCGTCCTACCCCGAAAGCGTGGCCGTCCCTACTTCTCCGCTACCTCAAAGACCTTACGCCCCATCAGCCATATCTCGGCCCGACCGCGACTCGATGTGACGCGGAAGAGGTCGAGCGTCCGGCTGGCGAGATCCAAGGTGTCCTGCACGCCGCCAGACTCGATACGGGCGAGCACTTCCTCGACGCGACCGTAGAAGCGATCGGCGGGGACCAGGAGCCCGCCGAGCGCGTGGTGGGTCCGCTGGTGGTTGTACCAGTGGAAGTGAGGCCCGAGGCGACGGCGCAACTCGCCGACGTCCCCGAAGGTCACCCGGTCGATCAGCTCCTTCTGCAGGTTCGCGTTGAACACCTCGCTCTTGCCGTTCAACTGGGGCACGTCGACCTTCAGTTGATCGACGCCGTACTCCTCGAGGACACGCGTGAAGCGGCTCGACCCCTTCCATGACCAGAACGCCGATCCACCGTCGTGCATCAACGCTTCCGGCCGCCCGTAGCGCCTGACTGCGGTCTCGAAGGCCGCGACCACGCCGTCAGCGCGTTCGGCGTCGTCGATGGTCCAGCCGGTCACGAAGCGCGAGTAATCGTCGAGCAGCGCCAGGATGAAGACCTTCTGCTGGTGGATGTAGCGGTGCACGAAATCGAGGTGCCACAGCTGGTTCGGCCGGAGCGCCTCATACTCACCCGTGTGGTCACGCCGTTCGACCTTTGGCGGGCAATATCCCGCCGTCTCCATCACCCGGCGCACCGTCTGAACGGACACCGTCATGCCTGAACGCCGAAGCTGATTGCGAACCTGGGACGGACCGAGACCGCACTGCTTCTTCCACTCCGCGAGAATTCGCCCATCGCGTTCATCCGACGCCGACTTCGGATCCGGACCACTCGTCGGTGCGACGCCCTCGCCCGCGGCCGCGCGCGCCGTCTTCCGTTCCCAGGAACGAAGCGTCGTTCTCGAGATCCCGAGCACCTTGGACGCCGGACGCACGCCGAGCGTCTTCACTTGTTCCAGCGCCTGGGCGATCTGGGATGGCGTATACACCTTCGCCACGCGAGGCCGCCGCGAGCGGGCTGGGGCCTTCTCCGCGGCTGGTGCTGACACCGGCGTATCCACCGGCGCCGCGCTCGCAGCCTGCGACGGCACCGCCGGAGATGCAGCTGTCGCCACCGC
>JBMOGJ010000199.1:0-3190 GCA_049318425.1 Phycisphaerales bacterium
GTGCGCGCGGGCAACTGCAGCGACACCTACTCGGCGCACCAGGGCGTCGAGCACGACGCGATGAACATCCTCGTGCTCGGCGGGCGCACGGTCGGCCCCGCGGTCGCGAGCGAGATGGTGCGCGCGTACCTCGCTGCGGAGTACACGCGCGAGGCGCGGCACGAGAAGCGGCTGGCAAAGGTGCTGGCGATCGAGGCGCGGTTCTCCGGCCGCGCGTGAGCGATGGCCTCGGAAGGACGAGGCGGCGAAAAACGAAGCGGGCGAGCCGTGAGGCTCGCCCGCGTTTCGTTTCGTGTGTCTGACGTCGCGTCGCGATGTGTCGCGATGCAGCGCCGCAGGCTTACTTGCCGGCGGGCTTCACGGCCGGAGCCGCGCCGCCGGCTTCCTTGATCTCGAGCAGCTCGACGTCGAAGATCAGCGTGGCCTTGGGCGGGATCGGGCCGCGTCCGCGCTCGCCGTACGCGAGGTTGAACGGGATGACGAGCTTGCGCTTGCCGCCGATCTTCATGCCGCCGACGCCCTCGGTCCAGCCCGCGATGACGCCACCGAGCGGGAACTCGGCCGGCTGGCCGCGGTCGACGCTCGAGTCGAACGGGGTGCCGTCGGTGAGCCAGCCGCTGTAGTGGACCTTCACGGTCGCGGTCGGTCCGCTCGGGGCGGCGCCGGTGCCCTCGACGAGGTCGAAGTACTTGAGGCCGCTCGGGAGCTCGGTGAGCTCGCCGGCCATCGGCGCGCCGGGGAAGCGGGGCTTCTCGGTGTCGCGGACGATGGTGCCGTCGGTGGCGTTGATGACGACCTCGAACGCCTTCGAGCCGCCGTAGACCATGACCTTCGCGACCGCCGGCTCGGCGAGGTAGTCGAAGGTGGCCCAGCGGATCACGCCGTCGTGCTTCTTGCCCGCGATCTCCATGGCGGACTGGATGGTCAGCGTCGGCGCCGTCGCGGCGCCGGTCGCGCCGTCGACCACGACCTTGCGGGCGATGCCGCCGGACGCGACGGTGATCTCGTACTTGAGCGCGCCGGCGAGCACGGCGCGCGCGTCGATGGCGGTGCCGTTCGCGGCCTTCTCGGCGGTGGCGATGGCCTGGCCGAGCGAGACCTTGCTCGCGGTGAGGGTCTGCTCGACCTCGGCGGGATCGGCGGGAATGGTCGTGTAGTCGGTCTGCGCTTCGGCGGTCATGGTGAGTGCGAGGCCGCAGAACGCGGCGAGAAGGGACTTGGTGTGGCTGAACTTCGGCATGGTGTGCTCCAGAGGTAGGGCGGGGATGCTAGCATCGCCGGCGTTCGGGCTGCGCCGGCCGGGACGGTTTCCGTCACGCTGGGGCGGCGATCCACTCGAATCAGGCACAACATGCGAGGTGCGGACATGAAGTCGGAGACCCTGTCGGGCATGCGGCGTGGCGCGGGAGCGGGTTCGGGCGGCGGAGCGATCCCCGGACCGATCCTCAGCCGGATCCCCGGACCGATCCTCGTGGCGGCCGTCGTCCTGTTCGGTGCTGCCGGCTGCGAGCAGGAGCCGGTCGATGAGCCGCGTGGCGGTGGTTATGTGGCCGAGAGCCCCAAGAAGGCCGAGTCGGGCGCGGCCACGACCGAGGGCGAGCCCGCGGCCAAGTCGACCCTCGGCAAGGCCAAGCAGGCGGCCGAGAAGGTCATCAACGAGGACGTCGCCGAGTACAACCGGAAGCTCGAGCAGGCGGCGGACGACGTGTACAAGAAGGGCAAGTAATTGCTCGCAATGGATTTACGATCGCGCGGCCCAGGCGTTGCCGGGCCGCGTTTCTTTTTGCGCGCCGTGTGCGCGGGCTGAATCCGCGGTCGGCGGGCCGGCGATTTCCGAGGGCACCATGATCGCCCCGCAGAACGCTCTCCACCTCGCCGGCCACGCGTACGACGGTCGTCACTCCGACGCCGAACTCGATGGCGACTCCTGCTGCGGTGGCGCGTGCGCCTCGCATGGCGCGGCTGCGCCCGCCGCGGCGGGCCGCCCGGTCGACCATGCGCGCATCGCCCGCGCCGTGCGCGAGATCCTGATCGCGGTGGGCGAGGATCCGGACCGCGACGGCCTGCTCGACACGCCCAAGCGCGTCGCGAAGGCCTACGCCGAGATGTTCCGCGGCCTGAGCGAGGATGTCGGCGATCACCTCGCGCGCACCTTCGAGCAGTCTTCGGGTGAGCTCATCACGGTCACCAACATCAACTTCTTCTCGGTGTGCGAACACCACCTGCTGCCGTTCCACGGACAGGCGCACGTGGCCTACCTGCCCAAGCACGGCCGCGTGGTGGGGCTGTCGAAGCTCGCGCGCACGGTCGAGGTCTTCGCGCGCCGCCCGCAGCTGCAGGAGCGGCTCACCGACCAGATCGCCGACGCGCTCGTCGAGCATCTCGACGCCGCGGGCGTCGTGGTGATGGTCGAGGGCGAGCACATGTGCATGAAGATGCGCGGCGTGAAGTCGCACGACGCGCGCATGACGACCTTCGCCCGGCGCGGCGTGCATCGCCTCGACGAGGCCCGCGGTACGGCGGCGCTGCAGATGGTGCGCGACCTCGCGCACCGCGCGCGCGCCTGACCGCGCGAACACGAATGACACCTACGGGACGGCGCCCTGTGCAAACAGGGCGCTGTCCTTTTTCGGTGCGTGCGCGAGCGAATCCTCGGGCGCTTCGCGCAAGGCCCCGGCCACCGTCAGCCGAGCGTGCTGGGATTCAACGCGTGCAGGTCGGCGGGCACGAACAACCCGTCCTTGCGGATGACCTCGCCGTCGAAGCTGATCGTTCCGCCGCCGAACTCCGCGCGCTGGATGCACACGAGGTCCCAGTGGATCTCGCTGCGGTTGTGGTTCTCGGTGGTCTCGTAGCAGCGGCCGGGCGTGAAGTGGAACGATCCCGCGACCTTCTCGTCGAAGAGGATGTCCTTCATCGCGTGGGTGATGTGCGGGTTGAAGCCGATGGCGAACTCGCCGATGTAGCGCGCGCCCTCGTCGGTGTCGAGGATCTCGTTGAGCTTCTTCGAGTCGCCCTGACAGGTGGCCTCGACGATCTTGCCGTTCTTGAAGACGAAGCGGATGTTCTCGAAGCTCTGGCCGTTGTAGACGGTGGGCGTGTTGTACTGGAGCACGCCGTTGACGCTGTCGCGCACGGGCGCGGTGAAGCACTCGCCGTCGGGGATGTTGTACTCGCCGCAGCAGGGGAT
>JBMOGJ010000200.1:0-3151 GCA_049318425.1 Phycisphaerales bacterium
GATCAACCCCTGATCAACCCCGCTGCCACCGCTCGACCACCGCGCGCAGCTCGGGCTCGTTCGACTCGACCGCGCTGGGACCGAAGTACTTGAGCTCGAGGAGCACGATCTCGTCGCGCAGCGCCTTGGCCTTGTCGGCGGGCAGTCCCTGCTCGAGCCTGCGGAGGCCGGTGACCACGCCGAGCGGCGTGATGCGCGAGGGCTCCCACGAGGCGGACGCCGCGGCGGGGGCGGTGCGGCGGCGGCGGCGCGCCCACACGCCGACGCCGACGAGGCCGGCGGCGACGAGCGCCGCGAGCGCCATGCGCGCGGGCGACCAGAACGCGAGGTTGACCGCGACCGAGTCGCCGGTGACGGGCATGATGTCGAGCTCGTCGTAGAAGCGGCTCTCGAGCTTCGCGTCGACGCCGGCCACCAGCGTGGGCAGCGCGAACGCGCCGCCGACGGAGCCGCCGGAGCGCGCGTAGGTGACCTTGAACGAGCGCTCGATCGGGAGGCGGTACATGCCCTGTTCGTCGGGCTCGGGGTAGCCGTCCTTCGGCTCGGTCGGGCCGCCGCGCATCATGGCCATCATCGAGGTCGACGACGACGCGTCGGCGGACGCGAGCATGATCGGCGGATCGGCGACGATGCCGTCGGCGGCGAGCGTGTAGCCGGCGAGCGGCGCGTCGAGTCCCGCGAGCACCTCGCGGACATCGGGCACGACGCCCTTGCCGCGCATGCGCACCTCGAGGGTGACGCTGTTGCCGTCGCCGCGCTCGCCGGCGGGATCGTTCACCGCGCGCACGTCGACGAGCTGCGAGACCTCGAGCCCGTCGCAGCGGCGCGCGGCCGCGGCCTCGCCGCCCGCGAGCAGCGGGGTGTTGCTCGGCACCGCGAGCGTGACCGGTCCGGTCTGGTCGGTGAACTGCATGTCCATGACGACCGCGGGGACCGTGTCGATCGCCGGGTCCTTGCGGGTGAGCACGATGTAGGCGAGCGGCTTCTCGAGCCAGCCGTCCTGGCCCTCCTCGACCACGCCGCGCGGCGGCATGAAGGCGTCGAAGAAGCCGATCGCGTCGACATCGAACTGCGCGCCGAACGCGTCGCGGATCGTCTTCTCGAGCTCGTCGCGGTGGTTCATCTGGCGGAACTGGTTGCCGACGCGCGCGAAGACGCCGTTCTGCAGGTACTTCGCGAACCCGCCGGTCTCGCGGTCGACCGAGTTGGTGAACCGCAGCGAGAGCAGCATGCCGAACGGCTTGCCGACGCCGACCTGGTCGGAGCCGTCGAGCGCGAGGCGCAGCTTGATCTCGTCCTTGACGAGGTCGCGGTAGAGCTGCTCCATCGCGCGCAGCGAGGCGCCGGCGGGATGCTCGCCGATGACGCGGAGCGCGTGCCGCACGAGGCGCGGCTTGATCTCCGGGTTGGCGCGCTGCACCGCGCCCTCGATGTCGTTGGCGAAGCTCGCGACGTGGCGGTCGAAGGCCTCGGGCTCGAGCGTCTGCAGCGACTTGCGGATGAGGTCGATCTGGTCGTCCTGCAGCGTGCCTTCCTTGGGAAGGTCCTCGGGGCGCAGGAAGTTGAGCTCGGCGGTGCCCATCGCCGCGCCGAACCAGCGGCGGTGGACGCCGGGATCGTCGCGGGTCTCGCCGCGGTTGAGCGCGGCGACGTAGCGGGCGGCGGCGTCGCCGAAGGCGTCGAAGGCGGCCTTGCGGTACTCGTTCGCCTGCACCGGGTCCTGCGCGGTCTTCTGCGCCTGCTTGAACTGCAGGCGGTCGTAGGTGAGCGCGGCGTGGATCACCGCGAGGTTCCACGCGTCGGGGCGCTGGCGGACGGCGCCGTCGATGAGCTCGATGGCCACGCCGTAGCCGCGGTCGACGATCTGCGCGATCTCGCCGTCGCTGCGCTTCACGCCGGCGGACTTCATCGCGTCGCGGCTGCGCCAGTCGCCGTTGAGGCTGCCGCCCATGGTCATCGCGAGGCCCGCGGAGGTCGCGGCGGGCATGCGGTCGAAGGGGCCGAAGACGCGCTCGATGTCGCGCTTCTCGTAGACCTCGGTGCGCGCGTGGCAGGCCTGGAACGCGGGCACGATCGAGGGCAGCGCGCGCGGCTCGATGCCGCCCTCGCGCAGCTTGGCGACGAGCTGGTCGAGGCGGTCGAGGTTCCGCCGCTGTCGTCCGCGGGTGAGCGGCGCCATCGGCATCGCATCGCGGTAGAAGCTGAAGAACATCATCATCTCCTCGGGGTACTCGACCGAGGGACGCAGGCGGCCGACCCACTTGGCGAGGAAGTGGTCGGCGAACGCCGCCGCCTCGGAGGGCGAGTGCCGCATCGCCGCGTCGAGCAGCGCGAGCGCCTGGTCGGTCTCGTCGGCGATGGTGGCGATGGCGATGCACGCCTTGCGGGCGCGGGTCGCGAGCGAGGGCTCGAGCGCGGCGAGCCAGCGCTCCGACGGGATCGCGCGGTAGAGGAGCTGCGCGTTGCGCCCGATGAACTGCTGCTGCCCGCGCTGCTCGATGGCGCGCTCCATCTCGGCGACGAGCGCGGTGGTGACCATGCGCAGCGGCACGCGGAGTGCCGCGGAGTCGATGCCGCCGACCACATCCTCGCGGGCGAGCAGCACGTCGATCGACTCCTTCAGGCCGAGCGTCGCCTGCGCGCGAAAGTCCTCGGAGACCTGCATGTTGCCGATCTGCGCGGCGCTCAGCGCGAGCTGCTCGAGCGCGGCCGGGCCGAGCGCGGGGCTCGCGAAGACCTCGGCGAGCCACGGCGAGACCTGCGACTTCGGCACGCTGTTCATCTGCGCGATCGCGAGCCGCAGCGCCTCGCGGCGGCGGTCGGTCGACTCGCCCGCGAGGAGCGAGGTCTCCGCGAGGATGCGGAAGGCCTCGAGGCGCAGCGCCTCGCCCTCCGGGCCGTCGCCCGCCTTGCCGGCGAGGTCGAGCTTGTAGCGGGCGTGGACGATCATCTGCGCGCCGTCGGCCTTCGCGCGCGCCTCCTCGAGGGGCGGCAGGAAGCCGTAGGCCTCGGCGAGCAGCCCGCCCGCGGCGAGGAAGTCGACGGTGCGGCGGCGCGCCTCGTCGCTCGTCGCGCCGAAGTAGCGCGAGCCCGCGCGGATCTGCGCGAGCATGGCGCCGGTCGAGTACTTCGCGGCCGCCTGCTGCAGCAT
>JBMOGJ010000201.1:0-3146 GCA_049318425.1 Phycisphaerales bacterium
ATCGCGGCCGTTTCCGTGCTCGGTGTCGTCTGGGGATTCGGAGCGGTGGGCTTCGTACGGGCGACGACGAGCGCCTACCTGTTGGCCCTGATGCTGCCAGTGCTCGCCCTTGGGGCGCTGCTGGTCATCTGGACCGGCTTCGGCGGCATTTGCCGCAGTCTGCTCTGGACGGCGATCGAATTCGATCCGACGCTGTCGGCGGATATGACCGTGCGGAACATAGACGGGAGGTTCGCCGCCGACCGGTTGCAGTACCTGGCGCAGGGGCCCCTGGCGATCTCGCTGTTCGTGTCGATGCTCCTGTCTGGCGTGTGGGCGGCATGGCGCGCGCGGGCGGTTGTCGAGGGGCGGCATAGGGCGTCCCGGCACCCATGGCGTGGCATTGCAGGGCTTGCCGTTCTCGTCGCAGTGCTGGGCGTTGCCTCGACGGTGGTCACGACCCTTGCCGCGCAGTCCCGGGTGGGCTTCGATGTGGCCTGGAACCGACTCCTCAAGGCCGGATTCAGCCGGGCGATGGCGATGTCGCCCGAGCAGCTCACCCGTGCGAGCGTCGAAGTCTGCAGAAATTGGCCATGCGAGGACCAACTTTGGACGCATTCCTTTGTCTGGAGTGATCGCCATGTCGCCCCAGGCGGCTTCCTGCGGACGTCCGAAATCTTCTGGCAGCCGTACTCCGGCTTCGCCGATCCGGACTGGCATGCGCGGCAGGGCATGACGATCGCGCTCCGAACGAGGCTGCTCACGGAGACCGATCGGGCGGCGATGTTCGCCGCGATCCAGCGGGCAGCGGCCGATGCCGCCACTCTGAACTTCAGCCAGCGGCTCGACCTGGCGGTATTGGCCGATGAGTTCGGTTCGGAGACGGCGCTCGTGGCGCTTGCGGCCCGCGCGCTCATCGAGCAGCGAGATGGGTGCGAGGTTCTGCGCGCTATGGAGGCGCTCGCGCTGCGTGGAGGCGAGGCGCGAGGGTATTCGATTGCTCCATGCGAGTGCCGGGTCCGAGCGTACGAGCGGCTGCGGCGAGTTCGCGGCGAGATGCAGACGGGGGCCGCTGGGGCGCCGTGGGCTGGTGCGCTCGAACTCGATTCCGTCGACCGGGCGCTCGCGGTGCTCGGCGCGCCGATGTCATTCCTGCGGGAGCCGTTGGATGAGGCTCTGGCTCGATGCATGGCGCGGAGCGTGAACGAGCGGGGGCGGTTTCCCGAGTACCGCCGGAACATGCTTGAGTGCCTTGACTGCGACATCTCGACGCTGATCGATGCCGAGGGCCGTCGCCGCGAGTGAACCGCGAGCGGGAGCCGATCGGCTCCGGGCGTCATTCGTTCCGCGGATCGCGACTTCGCCCGCATCTGCAGGCACTCGCGTCGGCGAGGTCCGATGGCGGTGTTCGAGGTTTGAGATTCGAGGATGGCGCCAATGGCCCGCGCTCGATCCGGATCGGCCGCCAGCCGGAAAACAACAGCCGCCCGCGCGTGCGCGCGGGCGGCTGCATCGTCGATCGAACGAGAGGGAGCCGCCGCAGCGGCGACCGCTCCAGTTCGGCGCATCACTCGGCGTCGGCGGTCTCGACCGACTCCGCGGCCTGCTCGGCGGCGGCGGGCTGCATCTTGCGGAGCGCGATCTCGTCGGCGAGCTGCTGGCGACCCTCCATGGCGAGCATCTGCTCGGCCGAGAGGTGGTCGGCGCGGGTCATCATCGAGCGGAGGAGCTTCTCGCTGAGACGCGTGTCGCGCTCGATGAGCGAGAGCTTCTGCGCGTCGCACTTGAAGTACGCGAGGAAGTAGACGCCGCGCTTGTTGCCCTTGATGTCGTAGGCGAGGCGACGCTCGTCCCACTTGCAGAGGCTGATGAGCTCGGCTCCACCCTTCGAGAGGATCTCGAGGATGTGGTCGACGGCGCCCTGCAGGTCGGCGGAGACCGTCTGCGGGAAGAGGAACATGCCTTCGTAGGCGTTGATGCGGGTTTCTGCCATGGTTGATTCCATTCCTGTGCCGCGCGCGGTGCGCGGCGTTGTGGGTTTCGGTGTCAGTTGTTGAGGCCGGGTGTCTCGCCCGCGTTCTTGCCCGGGGCCTTGCCCGGCGCGGACGACTTGCTGGTGTCGGCAGCCTTCGCCTGCTTCGCCGCGGCGGCATCGTCGCCGGCGCGGCGGTTGAACCGGTTCATCGCCTCGGTGATGCCGCGGGCGACCCAGCATTCCGTGGCCTCGACGGCGAGGCCGAGGGCCTCGTCGACGAGCGGCTGCTGGTCCTCGCGGAACCGGCCGAGCACATAGTCCTTCTGCGGGATCCGGCCGGGCGCGTCGATGCCGATGCGGCAGCGGGCGTAGCGGTGGGTTCCGAGTCGGGACTCGATGTCGGCGAGGCCGTTGTGTCCGCCGGCGCTGCCCTCGCTGCGGACCCGGATGGACCCGCAGGGGAGGGCGATGTCGTCGACGAGCACGAGGAGGTCACGCGACGCGTCGAGCTTGTAGAAGCGCAGCGCCTCGGTGACGGTCGCACCCGAGAGGTTCATGTAGGTCATGGGCTTGAGAAGGAGGACCTTCTCGCCGCCCGACTCGCCCTCGACGGCGAGCGCCTGGAAGCGCGCGCGCGGCGTCTGCGAGGCGTCGCACATGCGGCGCGCCAGGCGATCGATGCAGTCGAAGCCCACGTTGTGGCGGGTCCGCTGGTATTCGAGTCCTGGGTTGCCGAGTCCGACGACGATCTTCATGGTGTTCTCTTGGGTGTGGCTCCGCGAGCGGTGGGTGGGTTCGGGCTTCCGGACGGTGATTACTTCTTGGCGTCCTTCTTGTCCGCGGCGGGAGCAGCGGCAGCGGCGGCCGGGGCGGCAGCGGCGGCGGCGGGAGCGGTCGCCTCGGCGGCAGCCTCTTCCTTGACCGTCTGGACGCGGACGATGACGGCGTGCGGGTCGCCGGCGAGCGAGACGTTCGCCGGGAGCTTGAGGTGGCCCGCGGTGAAGGTGTCCTCGTGCATGGTGGTGAGGTCGATGCGGATGTGCTCGGGGATGTCGCGCACCTTGCAGCTGACCTGGATGTCGTTGAGCTCGTTGACGATGACGACGCCCGAGCGCTTGGCCGCGTCGGGGGCGCCGTAGAACTCGAACGACACGGTGACGGTGACGACCTCGTCGAGGTTCACGCGCGCGAG
>JBMOGJ010000202.1:0-2973 GCA_049318425.1 Phycisphaerales bacterium
AGGGTCGCGCTGTCGAGCTTGTCGGTGATCTTCGAGGCGATCGCGAAGTTCTCCGAGCGGGTCGCCGTGGCACCCGTCGCGCCGCCGAAGGAGACGGTGGTCGCGTCGATGTCGGTCGCGGGGTTGGTCGCGCCGGCGTTCGAGAGGGCGATGTACGCCGGGAGCGCGCCGTCGAACGACGCGGGCGAGGCGCCCGAGAAGTTCACGCGGGCCTTGGCGCCATTCATCGCCATGCCGGTGCCGAGACCGCCGACCGCCGCGCCGCCCTGCATGGTGAGGGTGCACGGGCCGAGGTTGCTGCCGGTGCCGGTCCAGTGCACGTTCACCGCGGTGCCGGTGGCGGCGGCGGTGATGGACGTGCCGCTGATCGTGGCGACGTTGCCGGTGCTGTACGAGTTGGCCGCGTAGGCCGGGTCGAAGTCGGTCAGGTAGAGGCCGTTGGTCTTGGCGTTGAGGACCGAGCCGCCGGTGACGAGGACCTCGCCCTGGCCGTCGGTGTTCCAGATCCAGAGGCCGGTGGCGAGGGTGCCGTTGCAGTCGACCGTGTTGTTGGTCAGGTGCGCCGATCCGCCGAAGACCGCGCTGGTCACGCGGATGCCTTCGCCGTTGTTCACGATCGAGGCGCCCGCGTTCACGGTGTTGCCGCTGATCTCGATGCGCGCCGCCGTGTTGTAGCGGTGGTTCATCGAGATGCCCATGTGGCGCGTGGTCGAGCCGGTGTGGACGAGGTTGATGGTGTTGTTCGCGATGCGGGGCTGGAAGCCCTCCGCCGACGCGAGGCCGACGCTGCTGATCGCGATGCCGGTGTGCACGTCGTTGAAGACGTTGCTCTCGATGACGGTCTCGACCTCGTTCTGCGTGTACACGCCGCGGAAGCGCATGTTCGAGAAGAGGTTGTTGCGGACGTAGTTGCCCGACGAGTTCGTCGCCGGCGAATCCGGGAACATGTAGAAGCCGGTCGTGGTGAAGTTCCGCACCACGTTGTTGTCGAACACGATGCCGCTCACGACGGGGCGCGAGCTGGCCGCGCGGTTCTCCGTGCGGAGGGCGCGCGCGCAGTTCGAGTCGACGCCGCCGAACGCGGTGCCGCCCGAGATGGCCGGGTTGTCGCCGTCGATGGTGAAGCCGTCGACGGTGACGTTGCTGGCCGTCACGGCGATGAGCTTGCCCGACGCCGCGTTGTTGGTGGCGGGGAGGAGCACTGCCTCTGCGACGCGCGTGCCGGTGTTGGCGCTGACGCCGTAGTTCGGTCCGCGCAGGCTGATCGCCTTGGTGACGTCGAGGTCCTCGGCGTAGGTGCCGGCGGCGACGTTCACCACGTCACCCGCGGTCGCGAAGTTGATCGCGGCCTGGATGGTGCTGAAGTAGCCGGTGATGCTCGCACCCGAGACGACCTGCACCGGCGGGTAGGTGAGCCCGGTGAAGCCCGCCGCGTTCGCGGCGACCGCCGCGAGCTGGTTGGCGTTCATGCCGAGCACGTTCGCGGTGACGGTGCTGGAGCCCTTGCGGCTCATGAAGCTCGAGAGCACGGCCGTCGCGTCGGCGCCGGTCGGGATGCTCGTGCTGGTCACGGTGAAGGTGCCGTCGAAGGTCACCGTCTTGGTGATCTCGGCGGTGAGGTAGGTCTCGGTGCCGTTCTTGACGTGGATCACGTCGCCCGCCGAGGCGGCCGCGATGGCGCGCATGAGCGCGCCCTGCGCGGTGTTGAAGCGCGCGTCGAAGCTCGCCGGGGTCACGTAGACGTGGCCGGCGCGGAAGTTCACGTAGCCGAGGCCGGTCACGTCGACCGCGTCGGCGACCTGGTCGGCGATCTGGAACGCGTCGGCGAGCACCGCGCGGTCGAGCAGGGTGCCGCTGGTCGACGAGTAGAAGTTCGCGCCGGTCGCGTTCGCGCCGCCCGAGTTCCACATGTTCAGGGTCTTGAGGCTGGTGTTGCCGACCGCGAACGCATCGGTGTCCGTCGACTCGAGGATCAGGTGGCCCCACGGAGCCACGCAGTTCTGCAGGCTGACGTCGCTCAGCGACACGCCGCTGGTCTCGTTGTAGAGCTGGAAGGTCAGCGCGCCCTTACCGACATGGCCCTGCACGGTCACGTTCGAGAGCGACACGGTGCCGAGCGCCGCCCGGCCCGAGGCGTTGGTGAACACGATGCCGTAGCTGTTCGAGTTGGCAGCGGTGCCGTTGCCCGAGGTCACGGTCACGTTCGACAGCGTCGCGTTGCCGCGGAAGCCGAAGAACGAGAGGTCGTGCTGGTTGGCCACGCCCGCGCGGCTGTTGTTGGTGAAGGTCGAGTTCGAGACCGTGAAGTTCGTGTTCACGACCGTCTGCGAGCCCGACGGGTTGGTGGTGATCGCCGACGAGGTCTGCTCGGTCATCGAGCAGCCGTCGATCGTCATGCCGTCCATCGAGGCGACCGCGGTCGCGACGCGCACGCCGAAGTTGTTGGCCTGGAAGGTCGAGTTCGCGACGGTGACGTTCGAGATGGTTCCGCTGCGGTAGTGGACGCCCTGGCCGTGGCCGGTGACGTGCACGCCGTCGACCTTGACGTACGACACCGGGGTGTCGCCGTAGACCGCGATGCCGTCCGACGCGCTCGCGGGAGCGGCGCCGAAGACGCGGACATCCTTGATCACGAGCTGGTTCGCGGCGTCGAGACCCGAGCCGGTCACGGTGATGACCGGGGTCGCGGTGGTCGACGAGCTCAGGATCGTGCCCGTCTCGCCGCTGCCGGCGCCGACGAGGGCGACGCGCTTGGCGAGCGTGACGTTCTCGGTGTACGAGCCCGCCTCGACGTTCACGGTGTCGCCGGTGGACGCAGCGGTGACGCCGCGACCGATGTTGCCGCCGACCGCGACGAAGACGTTCGACGCCTTCACACGGACGAGGCCGAGCGCCGAGTCATCGAGCTTGTGCGAGACCTTGTCCTCGATGTCGTAGTTCTGCGCCAGGGTCGCCGTCGCGCCCGTCTTGCCG
>JBMOGJ010000203.1:0-2942 GCA_049318425.1 Phycisphaerales bacterium
CGATCTCGATGGTGAGCCTCACCCGCAAGTGCTTCGAGACCGACAGCTCGAAGGACGTGCGCGAGATCGACGTCGTCGAGGACGGCCGCCAGGAGAACCCGCTGCAGGCCGTGCAGAAGCTCGACCTCCAGCAGCTCATCACCAAGGGCCTCTCGCGCGCCGAGCGCCTCATCGTCATCCTCTACTACTACGAGGAGATGACCATGAAGGAGATCGGCTCGACGCTCGACCTCAGCGAGTCGCGCGTCAGCCAGATGCACTCGTCGATCCTCGCGCGCCTCAAGGCGCAGATGCAGCACCGCGAGCTTCCCGATGGCGCGCCGCGCGGCGTGATGGCGGGCGCGCGCGAGTAAGGCGTCGGCACGCGTTCTTGCGAAGTCCTTCTTGCGAAGTCCTTGCGGCAAGAACGCTCGGCCTCATCCCAGCAGAAACACCAGGAGCCCCGGTTCGTCCGGGGCTCCTGTCGTTCATGCGATGTGCTGGGTGCGTCGGTCGCTGCGCCTCACTGGCACGCGCCCCAGCCGCCGAGCACGACCGCGAGGTCGGCCGCGTCGGAGTTGCCGTCGCCGTTCAGGTCGGCGGACGCGTTGGCAGCGCCCCAGTTGCCGAGCAGGAACGCGAGGTCCGCCGCGTTGATCTCGCGGTTCCCGTCGAAGTCGCCGGGGCACGGCGCGCAGCGGAAGTTGGTGACGTTGAAGCGGGTCTCGTTGATCGAGCGCGCGTTGTCGCGCTCCTCGGCGATGCCGGTGGGCGTGCCGTCGAACAGCACCTGCGGCGACGAGAAGCGGCCGATGCGCGCGCCCGGCGCGTACGCCATCACGGTGCGGTACTGCGAGCCGCCCGCGCCCGTGAACCGGTGCCCGGTGGAGTAGAGGAAGACGCCACCGGTGGTGCAGCCGCCGCCGTCGCCCGGCGCGTGGCAGCAGCCCATGTTGTGCCCGAGCTCGTGGGTGAAGGTCTTGTTGGTGACGCAGCCGAGCGCGGTCACGCTCACGCCGTAGGCGGCGTCGTCGATCGACCCGCCGACCAGGAAGCCCACGCCGCAGGCGCCGCCGCCGTCGGCGCGCAGCAGCGACACGAGGTCGGCGCCGACGCGGTCGCGCTCGACGAGGATGGCGTCGAGGAGTCCGTCCGCCGGATCCTGCAGCGCGTAGATGTCGTTGACCATCGACGCGTTCTCGGTGTAGCCCTCGGCGCGCATCGTGCCCACGAGGCGCATGGTGAGCCCGATTCCCGACGCCGCATAGATGGCGTTCGAGTCGGCGACGGCGAAGAGGATCGCGTCGCCGAGCTGCGTCTCGCCGCCCGCCTGGGTGACGGCCGCGTCGGTGTAGGCGACGAGCACATCGACGCGGCTGCCGTCGTCGCAGCCGGCCGCCGCGGCGCTCGACACGCCGCCCTCGGGCGCGGGCGGGCGGAGTTCATCGGTGTTGCCGCAGGGGAGTTCGCGCGCCGCATCGGCGACCTCGACGCGCGAGAAGCCCGCGCGCGACGAGTGCAGCACCGTGCGGAGGTCGCCTCCGAGCGCGATCGAGCCGACGAGTCGTCCGCCGCGCAGGAGGAGCGACGCCTCGCGCGCCGGCTGCAGCGGATGCGCGAACACGAAGTGCTCGGCGTCCTCGATCGCGGTGCGGGCGACGAGGCGCAGGCCGCGTCCCCCGAGCGCGTCGAACGCCGCGGGCAGCGGATCGCCCGGCGTCAGCGCGGCGAACGCGGCGGGCGCAAAGGCGACGCCCTCCGCGAGCATGCGCGCGCGGAGGGCGTCGGTGTGCACGGACAGTCGCGCGGCGGGAGCATCCGGGCGCGCGGGTGTGATCGGCGAGAGCGCGACGCAGGTCGCGACGGCGAGGAGCGAAAGGGGCATCCCCGCACTATCTCCGCTCAGCGCTTGGAATCAAGGCGTTCGATCATCACATTCGTGAACTCGACCGGGCAGCCGTGCGACTGCAGCGCGATCGGCCCTTCCTTGGCCACGCCCGGAAGGCGCGCGTCGACGATGACGTGCTTGCCGTTGAGCCACACGTTCAAGGTCTCGCCCACCATGCGGATGCGGAAGCGGTTCCACTGCCCGACCGGCGCGTCGGCGTTCATGCGCGGGGTGACCGCGGCGCGCACCTCGGCGGGCATCGACGCGTCGGTGCGGTACCCGTAGACCTCGCCCGAGCCGCAGGGCCAGCACCACATGTTCACCTGGCTCTTGGAGCTGCCGCGGAGGTAGATGCCGCCGTCGCGCTCCTCGATCTCGACGGTCTTGTCGCTGCCGTCGGGGTTCTTCACCGTGTTGCCGTCGAGCCCGATGAAGGGGCGCTTCATCTTGCCCTGGTGCTCGGCGGTCCACTTCCAGTCGCAGATCATCTCGAAGTCGCCGTAGGACTCGTTGGACCAGAGGTTGGTGCCCTTGCCGTCGAAGCGGACGACGTTGCCGCCCATCTTCCAGTGCTCGGGCGCCTTGTCACCCTTGTCGGTGCCTTCCTTCCAGCCCGCCATGGTGAGGCCGTCGAACATCGGGCGCATGCCCGCGAGCGAGAGGTCGCAGGTCATCTCGGGCGAGAGCGCGGGCGTGGCCGCGGGCAGCTCGGTGACGCGGAGGTTCTTGAACCAGATCTCCGTGCCCTCGCTCTCGAGGCAGATGTAGCCCTTGCGCGGCTTCACGTTCGAGCAGCCCGAGACCTCGGTGCCGTTGATCTCGAGCTTGATGACGCCGTCGTTGCAGGTGACCTTGTAGTGGTTCCACTCGCCGGCGCCCTTGGTGGTGCGCGCGCTCGGCAGGCAGCGCTCCCAGCCACCCGGGTGCGGGCGATCGGGGGTCATGCTGGAGCCCCAGATCGAGAAGATGTCGCCCTGGCCGGTGTACATCGTCCGGCCCTCGCCGTCGACGTTGTCGGGGGTGAGCATGATCTGCACCTCGATCGAGCGCGAGAAGGGCACGCCCTTCGCGCACA
>JBMOGJ010000204.1:0-2922 GCA_049318425.1 Phycisphaerales bacterium
CGCGCCGAACCGATCACCAAAAAGCACAACCGCCGCCCATGGGGGACGGCGGTTGTGTTCTTGGCCGGTTGCATTCCTGGCGTTGCGTGGATCACTTCACCGGCTGCATCGTCATCGGATCGCGCAGCGGCAGGTGCTCCGCCTGGTCGTTGAAGAAGTCCGCCATCTTCGCGCGGCCGGTCGGGTCGCCCGGGGCGATGGTGTCCCAGTCGCCGACCACGAAGATCGCCATGTTCTTCATGTCGAGCATGCGCTGCGCGACGCGCTTCACGTCGGCCGCGGTGACCTTCGAGACGTTCTCGCGGTAGGTCTGCCAGTACGCCGGGTCGCGGCCCGTCCACTCGTCGCCGACGAAGATGCCGAGCATCGTCGGCTTCGACTCGAACGTGCGCGGGAAGGTCTCGATGAACGACTTCTTCGCGACCTCGAGCTCCTCGGCGCTCACCTCGGTGGTGCGCATCTTCTCGAACTCGTTCTCGATGAGCTTGATCGCGAGCGCGACCGTCGGGTTCTTCGACTGGAAGCCCGCGCGGAACTCGCCCGGGTACCAGACGCCCGCGTCGAGGCTGCTGCCCGCCGAGTAGGCGAGGCCCTCGTCGGAGCGCACGGTCTTCATGATGCGGCTGGTGAAGCCGCCTCCGCCGAGGATCTCGTTCATCACGAGCGCGGCGAAGTAGTCGGGGTCGTCGCGCGTGATCGAGCGGCGTCCGATGTAGACCTTGCCCTGCGGGATCTCCTTCTCGACGTGGTACACGCCCGGCTTCATCTCGGCGGTCGGCGCCGGCGGCTCGGCCATGCGCTCGCCCTTCGTCCAGGTCGAGAACGCCGCCTCGAGCTTGGCGAGCATCGCCTTCGGCTCGAAGTCGCCGCTCACCGCCACGATCATGTTGCCCGGGTTGAACACGCGCGCCGCGTAGGCCGCCATGTCGGCGCGGGTGATGCCGCGCACCGACGCCTCGGTCGGCTCGCGCGCCTCGAAGTGGTCCTCGCCGTACAGCGCCATGTTCCACTCGCGGCCGAGGATCGGGTCCGCGTCGTCGTTGCGCTGCTTCATCTGCTCGATCATGTCGTCGACGGCGATCTTCTGCTTGCCCTCGTCGAAGCGGGGGCGGCGCAGCATGTCCATGAGCAGCGCGAGGCTCTCGTCGAAGTTCGCCTTGAGGCAGTCGACCGACGCCGAGCAGCTGGTGCCGCGCGCGCCGATGGCGATCTCGGTGGCGAGGAAGTCGAGCTTCTCGTCGAGCTCCGCCGGCGCGAGGCTCTCGGTGCCGCCGGTGCGCAGCATCGCCGCGGTCATGCCGCCGAGGCCGACCTTGTCGGCCGGGTCGAGGTAGTCGCCGCCGCGGAAGCTCAGCGTCAGGTCGATGAGCGGCAGCTCCGTGCTCGGCGCGAGGTAGACCACGATGCCGTTCGACAGCACGTGGCGGTAGTCGGACGCCTTGGGCGCGTTGAACGCGAGCGGCTTGAACTTGATCTCTTCGGGGCGCTTCGGCAGCTGGGAGGCCTTCTGCGCCGCGGCGGGCGCGGTGGCGGCGACGGCGGCGGCGAGCGCGAGGATGGTGATGGTGGTCTTCATGGGTGTGTTCTCGGGAAGTGGCGGGGGACCGTGGTCCTGCGCGCCGTTGCTCAGTTCTTGCCTCCGGCGGCCGCCTCGAGCTCGCCGATGCGCTGCTCGACCTTCGACGTGAGGAAGTCGAACATCGGCTTCATCTGCGGCGGGACCTGCGCGGCCTGCGCCTGCATCTGCGCGAGTCCGTCCTTCAGCTTCGCGAGGTCGGTCTCCTTGGCGATCTGCCCGGCGGCCGCGCGCGCCTGCGCCTGCATCGGCGCGGGCAGCGCCGCGATCTCGGCGTCGGCCTCCGACGCGGCGGCGCCCGCCTTGCGGCGGTAGGTCGCGACCGAGCGGTTGGTCTCGCCGAAGTACTGGCGCGCGACGCGCTGCACGTCGGCCGCGGTCACCGCGTCGATGCGCTTCGGTCCGTCGTTGATCTCCTCCCAGGTGCCGAGGCCCTCGGAGTAGCCGAGCTGCACGAGCAGGAAGAAGTTGCTCTTCAGCCGGCGGAAGTTCGACGCCGCGAACTGGTTCTTCACCTTCTGCAGCTCGGCCGCCGGGACGGGCGCGTCCTGCAGCTTCCGGAGCTCGGCGTACCACGCCTCCTCGAGCGCGCGCGGATCGGCGTCGCCCTTGACCTCGGCGCTGAACGAGAACGAGCCCGCGTACTTGCGGCTGTCCTGCTGCGCGTTCGCCCCGGAGGCGATCTCGCTGCCCTCGACCATCGACTTGTAGAGGCGTCCCGTGCGTCCGTTCAGGACGGCGCTGAGCACGTCGAGCGCGTACGAGTCCTTGTGGCGGAACGGCACGGTGTGGTAGCGCACCTCGACCGACGGCTGGCAGTCGCACTCGGCGTTCATGCGCATCTCGGCGAGCTGCGTGCTCTCGAGCGTGACCACCGGCGGCGGCGCCTGCTCGCCCCGCGAGAGGCGGTTGAAGTAGCGCTGGATCGTCTCCTTCACCTCGCTCGGGTTGAAGTCGCCGACCACCACGCCCGTGAGGTTGTTGGGCCGGTAGTAGATGTTCCAGTACTTCTGCGCCTCCTCCATCGTGTAGCTGTTGAGGTCGCTCGTCCAGCCGATGACCGGCCACGAGTAGCCGCTCGACTGCCAGAACATCGCGTCGAACTGCTCCTGGAAGATGCCGGTCGGGGTGCTCTCGGTGCGCAGGCGGCGCTCCTCGTGCACCACGTCGCGCTCCGAGAAGAACTCGCGGAACACCGAGTTCGACAGGCGGTCCGACTCCATCCACGCCCAGAGCTCGAACTTGTTGCTCGGCACGTTGATGAAGTAGAAGGTCACGTCGTTCGAGGTGAAGGCGTTCATGCCCGAGCCGCCCTGGCCGGTGTAGAGCTTGTCGAACTCGTCCTT
>JBMOGJ010000205.1:0-2917 GCA_049318425.1 Phycisphaerales bacterium
CGCTGCGCGCAGCTCACCAAGGTCTACCGCAAGGGCGACCAGGAGATCACGCCGCTGCGCGAGCTCGATCTCGAGATCGCGCGCGGCACCACCGTCTCGCTCATGGGCCCGTCGGGCTCGGGCAAGACCACGCTGCTCAACCTGCTGGCCGGCATCGACACGGCCACGCGCGGCGAGCTGTGGATCGGCGGCAACGACCTCGTGCGCATGTCGCGCGACGCGCTCGCCGCCTGGCGCGCGCGCGAGGTCGGCATCATCTTCCAGTCGTACAACCTCGTGCCGGTGCTCACCGCGTTCGAGAACGTCGAGCTCCCGCTGCTGCTGCACCCGCTTTCGCGACGCGAGCGCGCGGCGCGCGTCGAGCGGGCGCTCGCGACCGTCGGGCTTTCGGATCGCGCGGGGCACTTCCCGCGGCAGCTCTCGGGCGGGCAGGAGCAGCGCGTCGCGATCGCGCGCGCGATCGTCGCCGATCCCCCGCTGCTCCTCGCCGACGAGCCGACCGGCGACCTCGACCGCGCGAGCGCGGAGATGGTGCTCGACCTCCTCGACACGCTCCACCGCGAGCGCGGCTGCACGATCGTGATGGTCACGCACGACCCGTCGGCCGCGGCGCGCGCGCAGATCCAGCTCCACCTCGACAAGGGCTCGCTCGCGCGCACCGTCCACGCGGCCGGCGCGGAGGGGCGGACATGAGCGCGCTCCGCACCACGATGCTCTCGCTGCGCATGCTCGCCCGCAGTCCGCTGCGCGCGGGCCTCGCGGTGCTCGGCATCGCGGTGGCGGTGTTCCTGCTCTGCGCCGAGCGCGCGATGCACGCGGGCGTGCGCGAGGCGACCGAGGCCAACGAGCGCGACACGCGGCTCATCGTCTACCGCGCGAACCGGTTCTGCCCGTTCACCAGCCGCATTCCCGAGCGCTACGCCGACGACCTGCTCGCGATTCCCGGCGTCCGCAGCGCGGTGCCGATGCAGATCGTGGTCTCGAACTGCCGCGCGAGCCTCGATGTGATCGTGTTCCGCGGCGTGCGCGCCGCCGATGCGCAGCGCACGCTCGCGCCTCGGCTCACCTTCGTGGCGGGCTCGCTCGACGGCTTCCTCGCGCGCAGCGACGCCGCGCTCGTGGGCAGCGCGCTCGCCGAGCGGCGCCGGCTCGCGGTCGGCGACCGCTTCCAGTCGGCGGGCGTGAGCGTCACCGTCGCCGGGATCGTCGAGGCCGAGGGGCCGCAGGACCGCAATGCGTGCTTCGTGCAGCTGCCGTTCCTGCAGGCGGCGGCGGGCGGCGTGCAGGGCGGCGAGGTGACGCAGTTCGAGGTCGAGGTCGCCGACGCGACGCGCCTCACCGAGGTGGCCGCGGCGATCGACGAGCACTTCGCCGCCGACGTCGCGCCGACCTCGACGCGCGCCGAGAAGGCGTTCGTGGCCCGCGCCGCCGAGGATCTCGTCGCCATCGCGCGCTTCGCGGGCTGGCTCGGCATCGGCGCGCTGGTCGCGGTGTTCGCGCTGGTCGCGAACTCGATCGCGCTCTCGCTCGAGGGACGCACGCGCGAGCTCGCGATCCTGCAGTCGATCGGCTTCCGCGGGCGCGCGATCGCATGGACCGTGCTCGTCGAGAGCGGCGCGATCGCGCTCGCGGGCAGCGCGATCGGCGCGGGCGGCGCCTACCTCGCGCTCGCGCTCGGCGACTTCGGCATCGGCGCCGAGGGCGTCATGGTCGAGTTCCGTCCGTCGCTCGCCGTCACCGCGGCGGCGGTGCTGGTCGCCGGCATCGTCGGCCTCGCGGCGGGCGCGCTGCCCGCGCTGTCGGTCGCGCGGCGCCCCATCGTGGAGGGACTGAAGTCGTCATGAGGCTCCTCCCCTTCGACTACGCCATCCGCAACCTCGGACGATCGCCGAAGCGACTCGTGCTCGTCACCGGCGGCAGCACGCTGGTCTCGCTGCTCGTGCTCGGCTCGGTCGCGTTCGCGCGCGGCCTCGAGCGCTCGCTCGCGGCGACCGGCCTCGACACCAACGCGCTGCTGATCGGCTCGGGCAGCGAGGAGAGCGTCGAGCGGAGCGAGCTCCCGGCGGCGACGGCCGATGTCCTCGCGGCAAGCGTCGACGGACTCGCCGTGGTCGCGGGCATGCCCGCGGTCTCGCCGGAGATCCACGTGGCGCTGCCCGCGCGAGTCGACCGGGCCGCGGATCCCGCCGACGCCCCGCGACGCGACGCGCCGCCCGCCGTGTTCCGCGGCATCGAGCCGCAGGCGTTCATCGTGCACCCGCAGGTCCGGCTCGTCGAGGGTCGCTGGCCCGCGCGCGGCGCCGACGAGATCGCGGCGTCCCCCGGCGCGCTCGCGCGCCTCGGCGGCGGCGCCGGACTGGGCACGCGCGTCGAGGTCGCCGGCACCCTGTTCGAGATCTGCGGCCGCTTCGAGGCCCCGGGCACCGCGATGCACGGCGAGTTCTGGATGCGGCTCGACCGCCTGGCGCAGCTCACGCAGCGCACGACCCACTCGTGCGTGGTCGCGGCGCTCGGCGACGCCGAGCTCGACGATGTCGACGCCTTCACCGCGTCGCGCCTCGACCTCGAGTCGATCGCGATGCGCGAGAGCGACTACTACGCGCGCCTCGGCGAGTTCTTCGCGCCCATCCGGCTGCTGGTGATCGTGACCGCGGTCCTCATCTCGACCGGCGGCGCGCTCGGCGGCGTCAACGCGATGTACGCGGCCTTCGCCTCGCGCGTGCGCGAGGTCGGCACGCTGCAGGCGCTCGGATTCTCGCGCGCCGCCATCGCCGTGTCGCTGCTCATCGAATCGACGGTCGCCTGCGTGGCCGGCGCGCTGATCGCGTGCGTCATCGCGCTCGGGGCGCTCGACGGCATCGCCATCGACTTCTCGATGGGATCCTTCGGACTCGCCGTCGACTCCGCCGCCATCGCA
>JBMOGJ010000206.1:0-2869 GCA_049318425.1 Phycisphaerales bacterium
GCGATCATCCCACGATGCCGCGCGCGCGCAGCTCGGCCACCACGAGCTCGGCCGCCGCATCGACCGCGCGCTGCGACGAATCGACCACCAGTTCGGCGCGCTCCGGAGCCTCGTAGGGCTGGTGGATGCCGGTGAAGTCGCGGATCTCGCCCGCGCGCGCCTTGCGGTAGAGGCCCTTCGGATCGCGCGACTCGGCGACCGCGAGCGGCACATCGACGAAGACCTCGAGGAACGGCAGCTTCCACTCGTCGTGCAGCGCCCGCACGCCATCGCGGTCGGCGCGGAACGGGCTCACCAGGCTCGCGAGCACGATCACGCCCGCGTCGGCGAGGATGCGGCACACTTCCCCCGTGCGGCGGACGTTCTCGGCGCGATCATCCGCGGAGAACCCGAGGTTTCGATTCAGCCCATGGCGAAGGTTGTCCCCATCGACCCGATAGCAGAGCCGCCCGGCCCCGACGAGGCGCGCTTCGACAGCGACTGCGATCGTGCTCTTGCCCGAGCCCGAGAGGCCCGTCAGCCAGACCGTCGCGCCGCGCTGCCCGAGAAGGCGCTCGCGGTCCGTCCGCGCGACGGTGCCCTCGTGCCAGGTGGTGTTCGCGGATCTGCCCTGCATGCGCAACCCTCGGGAAAGCGGGAATCGGCGGCAGGAACCGCCCCCGAATCGCCGATACGGTATCGGCCCTTCGGACCGCCCGCATGGAAGAAACCCCGCTGAACCCGACCCGCCTCACCCATCTCCGGGAACTCGAGGCGGAGAGCATCCAGATCTTCCGCGAGGTCGTCGCGAGCTTCGAGCGTCCGGTGATGCTCTACTCGATCGGCAAGGACTCCGCGGTGCTGCTGCACCTGGCGATGAAGGCGTTCCACCCCGCGAAGCCGCCCTTCCCCTTGCTCCACGTCGACACCACCTGGAAGTTCAAGGAGATGTACAGGCTCCGCGACGAGTATGTCGCGAAGGAGCTCGGCCTCGACCTGCTCGTCCACATCAATCCCGAGGGCCTCGCCGCGGGCATCAACCCGATCACGCACGGCTCGCGCAAGCACACCGATGTGATGAAGACGCAGGGCCTCAAGCAGGCGCTCGACAAGCATGGCTTCGATGCCGCGTTCGGCGGCGCGCGCCGCGACGAGGAGAAGTCGCGCGCGAAGGAGCGCGTGTTCAGCTTCCGCGACCGACAGCACCGATGGGATCCGCGCAACCAGCGCCCCGAGCTCTGGAACATCTACAACACCGAGGTCAACCGCGGCGAATCGATCCGCGTGTTCCCGCTGTCGAACTGGACCGAGCTCGATGTGTGGCAGTACATCTGGCTCGAGGGCATCCGCATCGTGCCGCTCTACTTCGGCGCACCCCGGCCCGTGGTCTACCGCCACGGCGTCCCCATCATGGTCGACGACGACCGCCTGCCGCTCGAGCCCGGCGAGACGCCGCAGATGAAGGTGATCCGCTTCCGCACGCTCGGCTGCTATCCGCTGTCGGGCGCCATCGAGTCAGCCGCCGCGACGCTTCCCGAGATCATCCGCGAGATGCTCCAGACCACGCAGAGCGAGCGCCAGGGCCGCGTCATCGACCACGATGCCGCCGGCAGCATGGAGGAGAAGAAGAAGGAGGGCTACTTCTGATGGTCGCCGATCAGAACGCGGCCGAACAGGCCCTCATCGACACCAACATCGAGGAGTACCTCGCGCGCCACGAGCGCAAGCAGCTCCTGCGCTTCCTCACCTGCGGCTCGGTCGACGACGGCAAGAGCACGCTCATCGGCCGCCTGCTCTACGACACCCACATGGTGGCCGAGGACACGCTCGCCGCCGTCGAGCGCGACTCGAAGTCGATGGGCACGCAGTCGGGCGCGCTCGACATGGCGCTGCTCGTCGACGGCCTCAAGAGCGAGCGCGAACAGGGCATCACCATCGATGTCGCGTACCGCTACTTCACCACCGCGGCGCGCAAATACATCATCGCCGACACGCCGGGCCACGAGCAGTTCACCCGCAACATGGCGACGGGCGCGAGCACGTGCGACCTCGCGATCCTGCTCGTCGACGCGCGCCACGGCGTCGCGGTGCAGACGCGGCGGCACTCGTTCATCACGAGCCTGCTCGGGATCAAGGAGATCGTGGTCGCGATCAACAAGATGGACCTCGTCGGCCAATCGCAGGCGCGCTTCGACGAGATCGTGCGCGACTACCAGGCCTTCGCCGGCAAGCTGCCGCCGCGCAGCATGCGATTCATCCCGATGTCGGCGCTCAACGGCGACAACGTCGTCCACCGCAGCGCCGCGATGCCGTGGTACGACGGACCGACGCTCCTCGAGCACCTCGACCGCGTGCCGCTCGGCACGAGCCGGAACCTCGTCGATTTCCGCTTTCCAGTGCAGTGGGTGAACCGCCCGAACCTCGACTTCCGCGGCTTCACGGGCACCGTCGCGGGCGGATGCGTGCAGGCGGGCGACCGCGTGATGGTGCTGCCGTCGCGCAAGACCTCGACCGTCACGCGCATCGTGACCTTCGACGGCGACCTCAAGGAGGCGACGCCCCCGCTCTCGGTCACGCTCACGCTCGCCGACGAGGTCGACTGCGCGCGCGGCGACATGCTCGTCCACCCGGGCAACGAGCCGCATGTCTCCCAGGATGTGCACGCGATGGTGGTGTGGATGGACGACCAGTCGCCGCTCGTCCCCGGCAAGGAATACCTGCTCAAGCACGGCCCGCACAAGACGCCCGCGAGCGTCGTGCGCATCGCGCACCGCGTCGACGTGAACACGCTCGACCGCTCCGCCGCACCCGCGCTGTCGCTCAACGACATCGGGCAGGTCGAGATCCGCACCCAGCGGCCGCTCGTCTACGACGCCTACACGCGCAACCG
>JBMOGJ010000207.1:0-2818 GCA_049318425.1 Phycisphaerales bacterium
AGCAGCCCGGACCAGCTCCGCAAGAAGACCCTCACGATCGTCTACGACATCCGCGACCTCCTCTTCGAGGTCCCGTACTTCGACAACGCGCCTGACTTCAACCTCGGCTCGGCCCTCCAGCAGGGTCAGAGCGGCGGCATGGGTGGCGGCGGTGGCGGCATGGGCGGTGGCGGCGGCGGCTTCGGTGGTGGCGGCGGCGGCGGCGGCTTCGGCGGCGGCGGCGGCGGCATGGGTGGCGGCGGCAGCGGCGGTAGCGGCGGCGGTGGTGGCCTCATCGGCGACCCCGGCGAGGACCCCGAGCGCAAGAGCCGCGAGGAGCTCATCGAGCAGATCACCGACATCATCCAGGAGCAGGTCGACCCCGAGGGTTGGCGTGACGCGGGTGGCGAGACCGGCCGCATCCAGGAGCTCAACGGCAACCTGATCATCACCAACACCTCGCGCAACCACCGCGAGATCGAGGGCCTGCTGACCCAGCTCCGCGCGATCCGCGCGCTCCAGATCAACTACGAGTCGCGCGTCATCGGCGTGACCAGCGACTGGTTCGAGCAGATCGGCGTCGACCTCGACATGTACTTCAACACCAACGACGGCATGTTCCAGCAGGCCCGTCAGGTGGACCCGAACTTCAACCTCTCCGACTTCTTCTTCCAGAGCGGCGACCAGCAGGGTCAGGTCAAGGATCCGGTCATCTTCGGACCGGTCGATCGCGCCGACGGCGACATCGGCAACACCGATGCGCCTCCGTTCGGCGTTCCGACCGACGACGGCACCGGCATCGACTACGTCTACGGTCCGACCGGCGCCCCGATCCGTCGCGGCGATGGCTGGCGTCCGATCGGCTTCACCCAGGACTCGAACGGCATCACCGAGTCGCTCGGTGGCGCGATCCCGGGCATCGGCGGCTCGATCCTCACCTCGGGTGCGGCGGCCGCGACCACCGGCTTCAGCTACCTCGACGACATCCAGGTCGACCTCCTCATCAAGGCGACCCAGGCCGACCAGCGCAACGTCGTGCTCACCGCTCCGCGCCTCACCCTGATGAACGGCCAGCGCTCGTTCATCACGATCGCGAAGCAGATCGCGTACATCTCGAACGTCATCCCCGTCGTCGGTGACGCCAGCACCTCGTTCCAGCCGGTCCCCGGCTACGTCCAGGACGGCTTCGTCCTCGACATCGAGGGCGTCGTCTCGGCCGACCGCCGCTACGTGACCATGACCGTCCACTTCGACACCAGCACCGTGCTCGGCTTCGAGTCGGTCGAGGTGTCGGGCGCCGTCGGCGGCACCGGCACGACCGGTGGCCGTGGCGCCGAGTCGACGGCGTCGATCCAGCTGCCGCAGTTGCAGGTCCAGTCGATCCGCACCACCGTGAGCGTTCCCGACAAGGGCACGATCCTCATGGGCGGTCAGCGCCGCTTCGAAGAGGTCGAGATCGAGTCGGGCGTGCCGATCCTCTCGAAGATCCCGATCGTCAACCGGTTCTTCACGAACCGCATCGACAGCGAGCAGGAGCTCACGCTCGTCATGCTCATGCGCCCGGAGATCGTGATCCAGAGCGAGAACGAGGAGATCCTCTTCCCGGGTCTCGTCGATCAGCTCGGCAACATCGGCGGCTGACGCATCCGATCAACCAGAACCCCGCGGCGGCGAGCGTCCCTCGCCGCCGCGGTCTTTTTCGGGGCATGCGTGGCGGGCCGCGGCTCGCGCGCAACGCCGCGCGGTGCGGCCGCGTGCGACCCGTTGCGGCGGAACCGCGCGGTGGTACGGCGCGGGTCGGCGCGTGCGCGCGCTCTGCTATCGTGCCTGCCCGGTAGAAGTTCGTCCAGCAGGAGTTCCCGATGGCCACGCCCTCGTCCCACATCAGCATTCGCAAGATCGACTCGGTGCTCCGCATCGACTTCGTGGACCGCAACATCCTCGACGAGCTCAACATCCACCAGATCGGCGAGGAGCTGCTCAAGTCGGTGGAGTCGGAGTTCCGGCCGAAGGTCGTCGTGGTGTTCGGCAACGTCGAGCACCTGTCGAGCGCGGCGTTCGGGACGCTCATGAAGTTCCTCGAGCGCGTCAAGGCGCGCGACGGGCAGCTTCGACTCTGCCAGATGAAGCCGCGCGTGTACGAGGGCTTCACCATCACCAAGCTCAACCGACTGTTCTCGATCCACGAGACCTTCGAGGCCGCGGTCGAGAGCTTCAAGTAAGCGGTCCGTCCGACCTCCGCCGCCCGCAGCGAGAGCCACTCCGATGCCCGACCCGACCCCGGCCTACCGGTGCGACCAGACCCTGCGCGAACTGCGCGCGGGGCTGGAGTCGGTGCAGGCCGAGATCGCCGACGCGCTCGCCGCGCGCGGGTACGAGGAGGGCGCGATGTTCGCGATCCGCCTCGCGCTCGAGGAGGCGATCGTGAACGGATTCCGCCACGGCAACCGCAGCGATCCGAAGAAGGTCGTGTTCTTCCGCGCGCACATCGACGACGCGCAGGCCGAGTTCGAGGTCGAGGACCAGGGGCCGGGGTTCGATCCACGTCTCATCCCCGACCCGACCGACGAGGACAACATCGAGATCCCCTCGGGCCGCGGCGTGATGCTCATCAAGGCCTACATGACCGAGGTCGAGTATCTCAAGCCCGGCAACCGGCTGCGGATGGCGTACGTGAAGCAGTCGCCGCCGCGCGGCTAGCGCGCGGGCACGGGCACGGTCACGGTCGACTCGAGCGGGAGCTCGAACCACGTCGCGCCCTGCGGCGGGAGCAGGGCGCCCGAGGCGTCGAACGCGGGCGCGTATCGCACCCAGGCATGCTCGTGCAGCACGATCCAGC
>JBMOGJ010000208.1:0-2809 GCA_049318425.1 Phycisphaerales bacterium
CGAGCTCCTTCATGAGCTCGTCGTTCACGTGCAGTCGGCCGGCGGTGTCGAGGATGACGACGTCGTAGCGCTCGGCGCGCGCCTTCTCGACGGCGCGGCGGCAGACGCCGACGGCGGCGTTGACGGCCTTGCCGTACTCGGCGCACTTGTCGGGCTCGCCGTAGAAGCTGATCTTCGCGCTGCCCTTCGCGTGCTCGGCGACGCCCTCGACGACCTGCTGCAGCTGCTCGACCGCGGCGGGGCGCTGGAGGTCGGCGGCGGCGACGAGCACCGAGCGGCCGGCCTTCTTGAAGTAGGCGGCGAGCTTGCCGCAGGTGGTCGTCTTGCCCGAGCCCTGCAGGCCGCACATCATGATGACGGTCGGCGCGGGATCGACGAGGAAGAGCTTCGAGTCCTCGGGGCCCATGAAGGCGACGAGCTCGTCGTGGACGATGCCGACGAGTTCCTGTCCGGGCTTGAGGCTCTTGGTGACCTCGCGGCCCTTCGCCTTCTCCATCACTTCGTCGCAGAACTGGCGGGCGACGGTGAGCTCGACGTCCGCCTCGAGGAGCGCGGTGCGAATCTCCTCGAGCGCGTCACGGACGTTCGACTCGGAGATCGTGCCGCGGCCGGAGAGCGAGCGGAAGGCGGACGAGAAGCGTTCGGACAGATTTTCGAACATGGGGGCGCCGAGTATACGCCCTCCCCACACGCCGCACCCCCACCCGCCGCACCACCCGCCGCGCCACCCGCCGTACCCGCCAGTTGTCGTGCAGTGGCGGGTACTGCACGGTCGTTGGCGGTCACCGCGGATGCCCGCCACAGCGCGGCTTGCAATCAAGGCCTTGCGAGAAGGTGTGGACTGTCCCCGCCAAGTACCGTTCAGTACCCGGTACTGCGCGGTAGATACCAGTCACCGACGGCGGTCACCGACGGCGGTCACCGACGGCGAGTCACCGACGGCGAGTCACCGACGGCGGTCAGCGGGGCAGGTCACCGGTCGCGGGGGCGTGACGGAGGGGTTTGTGGGGGCGCGGGGAGGGCAGCTCAGAGCGGGCGGATCGCCCGCATGTCGTGCTTGGCCTCGAGCACACTGCGGAGGTTGCAGAGGTACCAGCGCCAGCTCTCCGCGCTGTCGGCGACGGTGAGCAGCGTGTCGGGGTCGTCGGCGAACGGTCCGTGGCGGACGATCACGCGGGCGCCCCCCGATTCGCCGCCGCGGTCGGCGAGCGGCGTCACCGTGATCTCGACCGGCACGGCGGTCTCGTCGAGGGGCGACGGGAACCACTCCCACTTCACGCGCGCGTAGCCGTCGTTCAGGCGGTCGCACTCGTAGGCGAGGACCTTCACCTCGGTCGCGCGGTTCCACTCGCGGTCCCAGGAGAGCTCGAGGATCTCGCCGGGCTCGGTCGGGTACTCCGCGAGCACCGAAAGCCAGCGGCAGATGCCGGTGGCGCTCGACACGCACGACGCGACCTCTGCGGGTGCGGCGTGGATCGTCTCCTTGAGCGTGATCCAGATGCCGTTCTCCTCGCGGCCGACCATCAGCGGGTCTCCGTCGGAGCGGCGGGCATGGTCGCCGCGGGCGGGAGGATCGCCGCCAACCGCGCGTGGAGCGAGCCACGCGAATGCACCTCGTGCGTCACGGCGGGGGCGCCCTGCGGAGCCTCGCGTGCCTCGCGTGCCGCCTGCGCGGCCTGCAGCTTCGCCTGCGCGGCGCGCAGCTTCTCCGCCTGCAGGTGTCCCGCGAACGCGAACACGCGCAGGTGCGGGTGGCCGAGCGCCGCGTCGAGGAGCTCCTCCGGCGACTCGCCCTCGGCGAGCTCGGCCTCGAGGTCGATGAAGAAGTGCGACGCGCCGGGCGCGTGCTGCGCGAGCGACGCACGGTTGCGCACGCCCTGTCCGCGCAGTCCCGCGTACTTGGCGGCGCCGAGGATCTTGCTGCCGAAGAGCAGGTCGCTGGTGAAGAGGATCATGGCGCGCCTTCCGTGATGAGGGTGGGCACCGCGAGGTCGAGCGCGGTGGGCTTGAGTTCGTGCTCGACGAGCGTCTCGAACGACTCGCGCGCACGCACGACCTGCGCGGACGAGCCCGAGACCAGCACCTCGGCGGGCAGGGGCGAGGAGTTGTAGCGGCTCGCCATGCTCATCCCGTAGGCGCCGGCGGTGAAGACGGCGAGGAGGTCGCCGCGCCTGATGGAAGCGGGAAGCACGCGGTCGAGCGCGAGGAAGTCTCCTGTTTCGCAGAGCGGGCCCACGACGTCCTGCGCGACCGTTCCGGGCAGCTTCGGGTCGAGCGTGCGGCGCGCGGGCGTCAGCGCCGCGCCGGGCGCGACCGGCCAGATGAAGTGGAAACTGCCGTAGTGCGAAGGGCGCAGGAGCGCGTTCATGCCGGCGTCGCAGATGACGAAGCGCTTGTCGCCCGAGGTCTTGGTGTAGAGCACGCTCAGCACGAGGATGCCCGCGTTGGCCACGATGGTGCGGCCCGGCTCGAGGATGAAGCGCACGCCCCGGTCGTGGAGCGGCTTGGCGAGCGGGATGATCGCGTCGGCGTACTCGCGCAGCGGCGGCGACTGCGCGCTCTCGTAGTCGGCGCCGAAGCCGCCGCCGAGGTCGATCGAGCGGATGGCGAAGCCGTCGGACGCGAGTTCGTCGACGAGCGCGGCGGTCTTGGTCATCGCCTCGCGGTAGGGGTCGACGGTGTAGATCGGCGAGCCGATGTGGAGGTGCAGGCCCTCGAGGCGCGCGAAGGGATCGCGGCCGTAGGTCGCGAAGAAGCGGCGCGCGCGCTCGAGGTCGACGCCGAACTTGGTCTCCTTCTTGCCGGTCGA
>JBMOGJ010000209.1:0-2794 GCA_049318425.1 Phycisphaerales bacterium
CGGGTGGCGATGGGTTCACGGGTGGCGACGAGCTCGCGTCTGGCGACGAGGTCATCGATGGCGGGAGGGATGTGGGTGGAGAGGTCGGGCAGAGCGCCATCGGCGCCAGCTCGGGCCGACGGCGGACGCGCTTCATCATCGACTTCGTGGGACAGGTGCCTGCGCGCGGCAATCTGCGCGGTTGGCGCAAGCTCGCCTCCGACGCCGAGACGGTCGGCCAGTACCAGCTGGTGCGCGAACGCACGGTCGCCGACGGGCGCATCCGGGTCGTCCGCGCGATCGCGAAGGCGGCGGATCCCAACGCCCTCTTCAAGTACTCGCTCGACCACGCGCGTCCGGGTGACGAGATCGTGGTGTCGCCGGTCGTGGGCCTGATCAACGCGATCACGCTTCCGGTGGCGCTGATCGCCGAACTGCAGGCGTCGGGGTCGGATCCGTTCAATCCGCTCGGCAACGGCTCCGGCACCTACACGTTCTCCTATGTCGTGCCGGCTCGAAAGCGGCTCGAGGTGAAGTTCAAGCAACCTGCGCCACCGGCGCCGGGTGCGGCACGCGAGCGGTTCCTCGACGAACTGCTCAACCGCTACGGGCTGGCAGACGGCGTCGAGACGCCGCTCAAGCCCGCGGCCGAGGATCCCGCTCCGTGCCCCCGCGAGGGGGAGTGAGCGCAGCGCGAGGGGGAGTCAGCGCAGCGCGGGGGGGAGTGAGCGCAGCGCGGGGGATGGCGTTTCGGGGTCTCGCGTTTCCGAGGAGCGCGTCGGCGGGGCGGCCTGTGGGGGAGGCCGCTCCGCCGACGCGGGGGCGCGGGGAGAGCACCAACGCACGGCGGGCGCACAGCACGCGAATGGAACAACGATGGATCGGCAGCAGCAGCAGCACATCACGGGAAACCGCGCGGGGGACGCGCACGAGCCGGGACGGCAGGGATGCGATGACCGCATGGCCTGCATCCTGGCGGCTGCCCGCGAGGCGGTCGAGCGTCACGGCGCACGGCCGTACCAGCGCGAGATCGTCCTCGACTGTCTCGGGCACACCGAATCGCCGCGCACCACCGGCATCGAGCCGCTTCATGGCCGGCGCAGCCGCTCGGTGCTCATCCAGGCGCCGACGGGCGCGGGGAAGACCTTCATCGGGCTCCTCTGCGCGGCGGTCCTGCAGCGTCAGCTGGGTATGCGGGTCGGCTGGTGCGCCGGTCGTCGCGAACTGCTCCGCCAGGCGCACGAGGAGAACCGCAAGTTCGGCTTCGGGCTCGAGGTCTCCATGATCTCGATGTTCGACCGCACGCCGCCGAAGGTCGACCTCCTCGTGATCGACGAGGCACATCACGACGGCGCGCTGTCGATGGCGACACTGCACGGCGTGATCGACCCGTCGCATGTGATCGGGCTCACCGCGACGCCGTTCCGCCGCGACCGGGTGAAGCTGTGCTTCGAGAAGACGATCCGCAGCTGCTCGATCCAGCGGCTCGTCGACGACGGCTACCTGAGCAAGTACCGCCACTTCACCGTGCCGGGCTGGCAGCCGGAGGACATCGCGCGGCTCTACGCCGAGGACCGCGAGCGCTGGGGGCAGTCGCTGATCTTCTTCCAGACGCGCGCCGAGGCGGAGCGGTGCGCCGAGCGGCTGCGCGGCGGCGGAGTGCGCGTCGAGCTGGTCACCGGTTCGAGCGACCGCGACGGGCAGATCGCGAGCTTCGAAGCGGGCGACGCGGACGTGCTCATCTCGATGAACGTGCTCACCGAGGGGTTCGATTGCCCGTCGCTCAGGACGGTCTTCTGCCGGCCGTCGTCGCGGCTTCCGACGGTGCAGATGTGCGGACGGGTCTTCCGGAGGCACGAGGCGGTGCCGCTCAAGCAGATCGTCCAGTCCCGCGGGACCGAGATGCCGTTCACGCGCTTCGTGCGGCCGGAGGAGCAGTGGCTGATGACCGACGCCGGATGGCGTTCCCTCGGCGCAACCAGGGAGCTCGACGGCGAGATCGAGGCGATGCGGCAGCGCCTCGCCAAGGTGGTGGTCACGCTTCCCACCTTGGTCGCGCGGCACAAGCGGCGGTCCGGTCGCCGCAACGCTCCGCCGAACTTCGGGGGAGCGGCATGACGCCGGCGCGGGTGCGGCCGGCCACGGCTCGCCGACCGCAAGAGCGGCTGCGAGCGCGACCCGACTCACGAGCGGACGCACGAACACATCGACCAACACATTCAGACACACACGCACGACACAACAACGACCGAACTCAGATGGAAGACATGAACGAACGCAAGAACCAAGACATGACAGACCTGCAGGCATACGGCACGCGAACGACACGGATGAACTCGATGGACACGGCGCACGCGCTCGGAATCGACTTTGGCGATGCGCCGGCGCGCGCCGCTGCCGACGCGCTCAGTTTCGGCGGCATGGGCTCACGCGTCGGTGCGCTGGTGGGCATCGCGCTGATCGCCGCGACCGGCGGGGCTGCCGCGGCGGTGGGCGCCGCGCGGCTCGACCAGATCGGGCAGGCGAGCGAGTCCGCCGAGCTGGTTGCCGCGATCGCGCTGTTCGCGAGCGGACTGCTGGCGGCGGTGGTGTGCCTGGCCCGCACGCACATCGAGGCGCAGGACGCCGAGATCGAGCGGCTGTCGCTGCAGGCGATCGATGCGGAACTCGACCAGTACACGGCCGAGCTCGACCGCTATCAGGTGCGCGAATCGGCTCGGTGAGCAGGGGGCCAGCGTGGAGAAGATCTGCCTGCAGGAGAACAACGTGGAAGAGAACAACATGGAGGAGAACAGCATGGAGGCAAAGAACATGA
>JBMOGJ010000210.1:0-2739 GCA_049318425.1 Phycisphaerales bacterium
GCGCGACGCGGCAGGCCTTGCGGACGGCGTCGATGAACTTCGCGCGCTGCTCGACGGTGCCCATGGCGCTGTCGCCGACGGTGCCGGGCCACACGGGCGCGACGAGCGAGCCGACGGCGAGGTTCTTCGCGGCGATCTTGTCGGCCATCCTGCGGATGTCCGACTCGCTCGCGTCGGGATCGGTGTGGGGGTGGAAGAGGAAGAGGTCGACGCCGTCGAACTTCTGGCCGTCGACCTTCGCGTTCGCGGTGAGCTCGAGCATGCGGTCGAGCGAGATGGGCGGGTGGTCGGTGCCGGGCTCCTTGCCGACGAGTCCGGGCCACATGGCGTTGTGCAGTTTCATGGGGAAAGGCTCCTGTGGGGGCAGCGATCACTCCGCAAACACCCCCACGCACGGGGGGGACGTACCCGCAGACTACCGCGTACTGGCGGGTACTGAACGGTCGTTGGCGGGTACATCCACACTCGTTCAGAAACGACGGGCGATTCGCGAGGGCAAGGGCCACCTCTGGACTGAAGCGACGGTACCCGCCAAGTACCGCGTACTGGCGGGTACAGCCTGGTAGTCGGCAGGTACCGCGGGGAGGGCGACGAGGGGGGTCAGCGGGGGCCGACGGGCGGCGCGTCCGGGTTGACTTCCGGTCCGAAGTAGCGGAGGCACACGAGCGGCTCGGTCGTCGACGTGTTCGTGAACGTCACGCCGCGCTTCGCGCCCGCCTCGGTGCAGAAGTACTCGTCGTTCGTCAGCTCGCGGAAGCGGATCAGCCGCGGGCTCGAGAGCGGCTCGCCGTTGATCGTGCCCGTGCCCTGCACGCAGGTCAGGCCGTACGCGCCGTTGTCGGCGATCGTGCACGTCGCGCCCGGCTCGACCGTCAGCTCCTTCGCCGTGAAGTACTCGAACCCGTTCATCTTGCCGTAGATGATCCAGCGGTCGTGCCAGCCCGCGCCCTGCGCCGCCGTCACCGGCTCGAGGTAGCGGTTCGCCTTGAAGTTCGGGTCGACGTTCTTCTCCCAGTCGAGCTGCTCGACGATGAAGTCGAGGTCGCGGTGCCTGTCCTTGGGCATGTCCTTGACCAGGAGCTCCCACGGAACCATGCGCCCCTCGACGAGCGACTGGTACATCGCGAACACATCGCTGCCCCACTGCGGCTCGTAGGTGCACAGCGAGCCCGGCGCGTGCAGCACGCGCGGCTCCATGATCCAGCCCGTGCCGACCTTCAGGCGATACGCCTGCGAGATGTCGAGGATGCCGTTGTCGCCCTTGTTCCAGTCCTCGAGGCAGCGGCGCACATCCTTCTTGGTGGTGCCCGGGACGAGGCCCATGAACGTGTGCGGGAAGTTGTTGCCCACGGGGTTGTGCTGCGGCGGGAAGTAGTAGGCCTCTGGCTTCCCCTCCTGCCCGACGAGCGCGGCCTGCGCGTCGTCCTGGTGCATGTGGTGCGGGATCGGCCCCATGTTGTCGAAGAACTTCGCGTAGACGGGCCACTTGCGGTACCTCGACCACAGGCGCTCGCCGATCAGCGCGGCGCCGCACTCGGAGACCGCCTGGCGCAGCGTGAAGCGCTCGCCGCCGACGACGCAGTACGAAAGCCCCTCGTCGGGCGTGCGGTTGTCGTTCGCGGCCTCGGTGGTCGAGCTGAACCAGCGCTCGTCGATGCCGCCGCGGTGGAGGCCGTAGGCGTAGGTGTCGGCCGGATGCAGCTTGATGCGCAGGCCCGGCTGCAGGAACGAGCGTGGAACCCAGCACGGCGCGAGGCGCAGCAGGCCCTGCGTGCGCGCGAGCTCGCGGCTGGTCGCCGCGTGAACGCCATCGGTGCGGACGGTGAGCTCGAGCGTGGTCGTCGGTGCTGCGGCCATGGGGGCGCAGTATCGCGACTTTCACGCGATCGCGGGGATCCTTCGCGTCGCGATCTCCAAAGGGAGCCGCCGCAGCGGCGACCGCTCCGGCACGCGCCCGTCACGCCATGCGCTTGTACGGCGAATGCTGCCCGGGCCGCGGCGGGACGACCTTGAGGATGCGCACCGACTTCGGCGGCACGGTGACCGTCGTGAAGCCCATCTGCACGTTGACCTGCATCGCGTCGGGCCGGTCGTAGTCGAGCGCGTCGCGGAAATCGGTGCCCGCCATGATGCGGCCGTCGCGGACGGAAAGCGTCTCGGTCACCGCGGCGTCCTCCATGTTCGCGAGGACGAGCACCGTCTCGAGCGTGCGGTCGGTCGTCCGCAGGAACGCGAGCAGCCTGCGCGCGCTCAGGAACACGACATCGCCCTTGGCGAGCGCCCGCAGCGAGCGGCGCGTGGCGTAGAGGCGCCGCATGTACGCCCACTCCTCGTGGTCGTCGCGCACGAGGTCCCAGCGCATCGGCGCGCGGTTCTCGGGGTCGGCGTCGCCGTCGGCGCCGACCTCCTGGCCGTAGTACAGGTTCGGCGCGCCGGGAAGCGCGGCCTGCAGCGTGTGCGCGATGCGGCGCGCGGCGAAGTCGGGCACCAGCCGCGCGAGCCGCGGCGTGTCGTGGTTCTCGAGCGTGCTCCAGCAGCGCAGGATGAACTCGATGCCCGCGTCGTCGACCATGTCCTTGAGACGGTGCGCGGTCGCGTGCCCGTCGACGCGGCCGGCGCAGTAGTCGAGCAGCGTCATGCGCAGGTTCATGTTGAGGATGCCGTCGAGCGCGCGGTCCCAGCCGGCGGGCGCGTTCCAGATCTCGCCGACGACGAGCGAGCCCTGCTTCTCCGCGTGCG
>JBMOGJ010000211.1:0-2717 GCA_049318425.1 Phycisphaerales bacterium
GCGGCGCCCTCGATGAAGCCTGCGGCGCCCTCGATGAAGCCTGCGGCGCCCTCGATGAAGCCTGCGGCGCCCTCGAAGCCTGCGGCGGCCTCGAAGCCTGCGGCGCGCGCGAAGCCCTCGAAGGCGACCCGCGCGACTCCGGCACGCTCCGCCTCCGGTTCCGCGTCCGTCCCGGCGATCGCCGCGGTGACCGCGCGCCTGCGCGCCCTCGCCGATCGCGCCACGCTGGAGGGCATGTCGCGCTACGGCATCCCGTCGGACGGCGCCTTCGGCGTCCCCGTCGGGAAGATCCGCGCCTACGCGAAGGAGCTCGGCCGCCACCACGCGCTCGCACTCGCGCTCTGGAAGACGGGCCAGTACGAGTCGCGCATGCTCGCGTGCTTCGTCGCGGATCCCGCAGCGTTGACGCCCGCCGAGATGGACGCGTGGACGAAGACCTTCGACAACTGGGCCGTGTGCGACACCGCGTGCTTCCATCTCTTCGACCGCACGCCGCACGCGTTCGCGAAGGTGGAGCGGTGGGCGCGCAGCGGCGACGAGTTCGTCAAGCGTGCGGCGTTCGCGCTCCTCGCGAGCGTCGCGCTGCACGACAAGAAGGCGCCCGACGCGCCGTTCATCGAGGCGCTGCCGCTGATCGAGCGCGCCGCCTCGGACGACCGCAACTTCGTCAAGAAGGGCGTGAGCTGGGCGCTCCGCGGGATCGGCAAGCGCCGCGGCGAGTCGCTGCGATCGGCCGCGGTCGCGCTCGCCGAGCGTCTGGCCGCCTCCGACGATCCCGCCACGCGCTGGGTTGGACGCGACGCGCTCAAGGACCTTGCGCGAGGCAAGTCACAGGCAAAGTCCGAGGGCGCGCGTTCGCCGAAGTCTCCGTCGAAGTCTCCCGCGAAGTCTCCCGCGAAGTCTCCGTCGAAGTCTCCGTCGAAGTCCCCCGTGAAGGATCTCGCGGAGGCTCCAGCGAAGTCCGGCGCCAGCACTCGATCGGCCGTCCGATCCACCGCGCGATCGGGCGCCCGACCCGCCGCGCGTGCCAACGCCAAGGGCGCTTCGCGATCCAAGTCCTGATTTCGCGGCCGCGTTGCACTGCGGCAGGCCGCGCGCAGTCGCATCCGCACAACTTCGCGGACGCCGCCCTCCGCCGAGGAGGACCCGCCTTGCTACGCTCACCGCCCCCGATCGTCCGGGTCCCAAGGAGTACCGCATGTCGACCCCCAGCAAGTGCCCCTTCGCGGGCGGATTCGTGAAGAACACCTCTCAAGGCACCTACAACCGCGACTGGTGGCCGCACCAGATCGACCTGTCGCCGCTCCGTCGGAACACCGAGAAGTCGGACCCGACCGACGCCGGCTACGACTACGCGAAGGAGTTCAAGTCGCTCGACCTGCACGCCGTGATCGCCGACCTCAAGGCGCTCATGACTTCGTCGCAGCCCTGGTGGCCCGCAGACTACGGCCACTACGGTCCGTTCTTCATCCGCATGGCGTGGCACAGCGCGGGCACCTACCGCACGACCGACGGCCGCGGCGGCGGCGGGGCGGGCATGCTCCGCTTCGCGCCGCTCGGCAGCTGGCCCGACAACGCGAACCTCGACAAGGCCCGCCGGCTCCTCTGGCCGATCAAGCAGAAGTACGGCCGCAAGCTCTCGTGGGCCGACCTCATGATCCTCACGGGCAATGTCGCCCTCGAGTCGATGGGCTTCAAGACCTTCGGCTTCGCCGGCGGACGCGTCGACATGTGGGAGCCCGACGAGACCTACTGGGGCAGCGAGACGACCTGGCTCGGCGACCAGCGCTACACCGGCGACCGCAACCTCGAGAGCCCGCTCGCCGCGGTGCAGATGGGCCTCATCTACGTGAACCCCGAGGGGCCGAACGGCAAGCCCGATCCGATCGCGTCGGCGCGCGACATCCGCGAGACCTTCGCGCGCATGGCGATGAACGACGAGGAGACGGTCGCGCTCATCGCGGGCGGCCACACGTTCGGCAAGGCGCACGGCGCGGCCGATCCGTCGAAGTTCGTCGGTCCCGAGCCCGAGGGCGCGCCGATCCAGGAGATGGGCCTCGGCTGGAAGAACTCGTTTGGCTCGGGCAACGGCGCAGCGACCATCACGAGCGGCCTCGAGGGCGCGTGGACGCCGAATCCCACCGCGTGGGACAACGGCTACTTCGACACGCTCTTCGGCAACGAGTGGGAACTCACGAAGAGCCCCGCGGGCGCCCATCAGTGGGTGCCGAAGGGGACGAGCGTGACCGCGCCCGCCGCGCACGACGCGTCGAAGCGCGAGACCGTGATCATGCTCACGACCGACCTCGCGCTGCGCATGGATCCCGCCTACGAGAAGGTCTCGCGCAAGTTCCACAAGGATCCCGCCGCCTTCGCCGACGCGTTCGCCCGCGCGTGGTTCAAGCTCACCCACCGCGACATGGGCCCGCGGACGCGCTACCTCGGCGCGCTCGCGCCGAAGGAAGAGCTCATCTGGCAGGACCCGGTGCCCGCCGTCGCGCATGAGCTCGTGAGCGCCGACGATGTCGCCGCGCTCAAGGCGAAGGTGCTCGCGTCGGGCCTGAGCGTCTCGCAGTTCGTCGTCACGGCGTGGGCGAGCGCGTCGACCTTCCGCGGCACCGACAAGCGCGGTGGCGCGAACGGCGCGCGCATCCGCCTCGCTCCGCAGAAGGACTGGGCGGTCAACAACCCCGCCGGCCTCGCGATCGTGCTCGGCG
>JBMOGJ010000212.1:0-2711 GCA_049318425.1 Phycisphaerales bacterium
ATGCCACCGTAGCTCAGTGGTAGAGCACACCCTTGGTAAGGGTGAGGTCGAGGGTTCAATCCCCTTCGGTGGCTTTCGCAGCGTCGTGGATGGCGCTGCTTCATCCCAATCAGTTGGCCTTTCCCAAGTGGGCAGGGTCCACATTCCTCACTTCCGCCCATCCACGTCGCGACGGGCGGGCGAAAGCTGGAGCAAGAGCCATGGCCAAAGAGAACTTCAATCGTACGAAGCCCCACGTCAACGTCGGCACCATCGGCCACGTCGACCACGGCAAGACCACCCTCACCGCTGCGATCACCGCGGTTCAGGCCGCGCGTGGCTTCAGCAAGCCGGTTTCCTACGACCAGGTCGCCAAGGCGTCCGAGTCCGAGGGTCGCCGCGACCCCACGAAGATCGTGACCATCGCGACCTCGCACGTCGAGTACGAGACGGCCAACCGTCACTACGCGCACGTCGACTGCCCCGGCCACGCCGACTACGTCAAGAACATGATCACCGGCGCCGCCCAGATGGACGGCGCGATCCTCGTCGTCTCGGGCGTCGACGGCGTCATGCCGCAGACCCGCGAGCACATCCTCCTCGGCCGTCAGGTCGGCGTTCCGAAGATCGTCGTCTTCCTCAACAAGTGCGACATCGCCGACGCCGAGCTCCTCGACCTCGTCGAGATGGAGATCCGCGATCTCCTCTCGAAGTACGGCTACCCGGGCGACGACACCCCGGTCATCCGCGGCGCGGCCTTCCCGGCCCTCCAGAACCCGGGCGACTCGACCGCCAACAAGTGCATCGCCGACCTCATGGACGCGATCGACACCTTCATCCCCGAGCCGGTTCGTGAGACGGACAAGCCGTTCCTCATGTCGGTCGAAGACGTGTTCTCGATCAAGGGCCGCGGCACCGTCGCGACCGGTCGTATCGAGCGCGGCATGGTCAAGGTCGGCGACACCGTCGAGATCGTCGGACTCCGTCCGGACGTCAAGACGACCACCGTCACCGGCGTCGAGATGTTCCAGAAGACCCTCGACAGCGGCATCGCCGGCGACAACGTCGGTCTGCTCCTCCGCGGCGTCGAGAAGGCCGACATCGAGCGTGGCCAGGTGCTCTGCAAGCCCGGCTCGATCAAGCCGCACACGAAGTTCAAGGCCCAGGTCTACGTCCTCACCAAGGACGAGGGCGGCCGTCACACGCCGTTCTTCAAGGGCTACAAGCCGCAGTTCTACTTCCGCACGACCGACATCACCGGCAAGATCGAGGAGCTCGTGGGCGCCGAGATGTGCATGCCGGGCGACAACGTGCAGATGATCGTCGACCTCGAGGGCAAGGGCGTGGCCATGGAGGCCGGCGTCCGCTTCGCGGTCCGCGAGGGTGGACGCACCGTCGGTTCGGGCGTCGTCACCGAGATCATGGCCTGATACAGCATTGAAACGATGCCGCCGCGGGGGTGAAGTTCACCCCGCGGCGCGCATCGGTTTGCGAGAGAAAGCGAGCAGACAATGGCAAAGAAGTCGATGGACCGTGAATGGGTGTGGCTCGTGTGCACGGAGACCGGCGATATGAACTATCGCACCAACATCCGTGTGAAGGGCGGCATCCTGGAGCGCGTGAAGGAGGGCTACATGAAGTACTGCCCCAAGCTCCGCAAGCACACCCTCCACAAGATCAAGCGCAAGTGACGCGAGGTTCGCGCGCGCGTCCGGATCTCGATCCGGGCGCGTCGCCGTGAACACCACCCGCATTTGCGAATGACAGTTACGCCGATAGCTCAGCTGGTAGAGCAGCGGATTCCAAATCCGCAGGTCGTGGGTTCGATCCCCTCTCGGCGTGTTCAGTGATCCGCGTCTCCCGCGGGTCGGCCCGATTCCAGCGCGGCGAGTCCGCGCGATCCAGGCCTCGCCCGCGCGCCACGCGCGTCGCGGGCGGGAGCCCGACCCGGGCCGTTCAGAGTCTGGAGCGAAAGGGACACCGCAATGGCAGAATCGAACGACACCTCCGTGGGCTCCTCCATGGTCTCCGGCACCGCGGCCGAGCCGTCGCGTGGCTTCAGCGTCTACAAGCCCGGCCAGGGCTACTACACCCGCATGGGCACCGTGGTCGGCGTGTCGATCGTGAGCCTGCTCGGCATCCTGTGGATGTGGGAGTACATGAAGGGCTGGAAGGTCGGCGGCGTGAACCCGCTGTACGTGGCGACCGCGGGTGCGATCGTCATCGGCGCCGTCATCACCTACATCATGTACCTGCTGGTGTTCGTGAAGCCGAAGACGGTCGACTTCCTGATCGCCACCGAGGGCGAGATGAAGAAGGTCAACTGGTCGACGCGCCGCGAGGTCGTCGGATCCACCACCGCGGTCATCGTCACGGCGATCGTCATCGCGGTCTTCTGCTTCGGCATCGACCGGGCCTTCTTCTGGTTCTTCGCGCAGATCAAGGTCCTCGACGTCTGACGCCGGTCGACGTCCGGAGTCGGCCAGCGCCGCCAGGCGCAGGCCACACACAACCAATCGCGCCCACCGCGCTGCGGACGGGCTGAAGGATGGCAAGCATGAGCGACAACACCAACGAGCACGGCGAGTCGGGCGGCGAGTCGCCCAAGACGCTGAAGCGCGGCACCGATGCCCGCAAGGCCGTCGAGAAGCCGCATGAGGTCATGGGCGTCTCGACCCAGGCGCTCGCCGACACCCGCAAGGGCAAGGCCGGCGAGAAGTCGAAGCTCGAGC
>JBMOGJ010000213.1:0-2705 GCA_049318425.1 Phycisphaerales bacterium
CCTGGCCTCGCTCAGCGTCGCCGCGCTCGCCTTCGCCGCGCCCGCGCTCCTCGCCCGCGACGCCGCGGCGCAGAGCTCGGTGCTGAGCAAGGCCACCCGCACCTCGCCGACGCTCGAGCCCGCCGTCGGCCGGCCCGCGCAGGAATCCGCCGCCGCCGCGAAGCTCGCCGCGCTCGCCACGAAGTTCGGCAAGAAGCCGAACATCGTCTGGCTCGTCGTCGACGACATGGGCTACGGCGACCCGGGCTGCTACGGCGGCGGCGCGGCCGTCGGTGCCGCGACCCCGAACATGGACCGCCTCGCGCGCGAGGGCCTGCGCCTCACCTCGTGCTACTCGCAGGCGACCTGCACGCCGACGCGCTCGGCGATCCTCACCGGACGCCTGCCCGTGCGCACCGGCCTCACGCGTCCGATCCTCGCGGGCGACAAGCTCACGAAGAACCCGTGGGCCGACGAGATCTCGCTGCCCACGCTGCTCGGCAAGGCCGGCTACGCGACCGTGCTCAGCGGCAAGTGGCATGTCGGCGAGGCCGTCGGCATGCGCCCGCAGGACATCGGCTTCGACGAGTACTACGGCTTCTATCCCGCGCAGAAGGAACTGTCGCAGCATGTCGACAAGCGCCGCTACCCCGACCTCGTGCTGAACCCCGAGCGACTCGCGATGCTCGAGCGCACCGGCGCGAGCGAGGCGCTCGTGCACGGCTTCAAGCCCGGCTCCAAGCTCGGCGGCGCGAGCGGCCTGACCACCGAGGTCATGCAGATCGACAGCACCGACGACATCGCCGAGGGCGACCGCATGCTCAAGGAGTTCACCGTCGCGAAGATCGCCGAGCTCGCGAAGGCCGACCAGCCGTTCTTCCTCGAGCACGCGTTCATGAAGGTGCACGCCGACAACTTCGCGTCGAAGGCCTTCGAGGGCAAGAGCGCGAGCAAGTACCCCTACAAGGACGGCATCGTCGAGGTCGACGCGTACATCGGCGAGATCGTGGCCGCGCTCGACAAGGCGGGCGTGCTCGACAACACCTTCGTCTTCGTGACCTCCGACAACGGCCCGCAGCGCGACTCGTGGCCCGACACGGGATACACGCCGTTCCGCGGCGCGAAGGGCTCGGCGTGGGAGGGCGGCGTGCGCGTGCCCGGCATCGCCTACTGGCGCGGCGTGATCGCCGCGGGCCGCGAGAGCGACGACCTCTTCGACCTCATGGACCTCTTCAACACCTCGCTGGCGCTCGCCGGCGCCGCCGCGTCGATCCCGACCGACCGCTACATCGACGGCATCGACCAGTCGTCGTTCCTGCTCTGCGACGACGGCCTCTCGCGCCGCGAGAAGGTCTACATCTGGAACGAGTCCGACTTCATGGCGATGCGCATGTACGAGTACAAGATCCACATGAAGGTCGTCACCACCGACGCCCAGTGGCTCGACATCGACGCGACCACCAAGCACGAGACCGGCCTCTCGGCGTGGCTCTTCAACCTCTACATCGATCCCAAGGAGGAGTACCCGGTGGGCCACCGCATGAACGCCTGGCTCGCCTCGATGGGCGCCGAGGCCAAGGGCCACGCCGCCACCTTCAAGCAGTTCCCGCCGAAGGACATCGGCCTGGGCAAGTGACGGACCGCGGTCCGGAGGCGCCTCGCGCGCACCGCGCCGGGCGCGCCCCGTCCACCGCGACACGCCCTATCCTGCGAGGCTCATGGACATCGGCATCATCGGCATCTACAACAACCTCGGCCCGGCGGCGGCCGCGGCGTTCCTCTTCTGGGTGATCTTCTCGATCACCATGCATGAGCTCGCCCACGGCTGGGCCGCGCTCTGGCAGGGCGACGACACGCCGAGGATCTACGGCCGCATGACGCTGAACCCGGTGGTGCACATGGGATGGGTGTCGCTGATCCTGCTGGCGGTCATCGGGATCGCGTGGGGCATGATGCCGGTCGATCCGAGCAAGTACCGCTGGGGGCGGCGCGGGCGCATCATCGTGTCACTAGCGGGCCCCGCGATGAATGTCGTGCTCTCGCTCCTCTGCTGGGGCGGCCTCGGGCTGCTGCTGCGCGACGGGATCGCGACCCAGGGAACCGAGTTCCAGCTCGAGAACTTTCTCTACCTTGGTGGCAGGTATAATGCCTTTTTCGCAATGCTCAGCCTGCTGCCTGTGCCGCCACTCGACGGCGCAAGGGCGCTCGCGGGCATCTCGCGCACCTACTACCGCTGGAGTTACGACCCTCGCGCCGCAATGGCGGGCATCAGCATCGTGCTCATCGCGTTGTTCAGCGGCGTCGGTGGTCTCATGGTTCACTGGGCCGACAGGATGGGCGTCGACCTCGCCTCCTGGATCGGCCGGCTCGGAGGGTGAGGCCGTTATCGGGCGGCCGCGAGGCGGATGGACGCCGATCGCCGCCCGCGCCACCGGCGGGCGCATTGCACCTCCCCGCCGTTTGCCCTACCTTGTGCGACTCGCAACCGCGAGCCGAAGGCGCAGCGCACGGCGGTCACTCCCGCTCCACGCTGCGTCAGAGTCCTGATGAGTCCGTCATGCGACGGACGGGACCGAGGCTTGCCTTTGATGAAAGGGTGACGACATGGTCGTCCTCCGCATGAAGCGAATGGGCCGCGCCCATTCACCGTTCTACCGTCTGTCCGCCATGGACAAGCGCAACCCGCGCGACGGCGCCGTGATCGAGAACCTGGGCTGGTACAACCC
>JBMOGJ010000214.1:0-2691 GCA_049318425.1 Phycisphaerales bacterium
CCCGGCGAGATCGTCGGCATCGCCGGACTCGTCGGCAGCGGCCGCACCGAGACCGCCGAGGCGATCGTCGGCCTCCGCCCCTGCGTGGGCGCGCTGCGCCTGCGCGGTCAGCCGGCCGCCTTCGCCAATCCACGCGAGGCGCTGCGCGCGGGCGTTGCGTACGTGAGCGAGGACCGCAAGGGCCGCGGGCTGCACGTGACGCTCTCGTCGGTCGCGAACATGACGCTGCCCTCGCTCGACCGCCACGCGCGCTGGGGCGGACTCGCGCTCCACGCCGGCGGCGAGCGCGCGGTGGCCGACCGCTGGATCCGCGACTTCGCGATCCGCTGCGCGCGGCCCGAGCTGCCGATCTCGTCGCTCTCGGGCGGCAACCAGCAGAAGTTCGCGCTCGCGCGCTGGCTCGAGGCGGCGCCGCGGGTGCTCATCATCGACGAGCCGACGCGCGGCGTCGACGTCGGCGCCAAGGGCGAGATCTACCGCATCATCGCCGCGCTCGCGCGCGAGGGCCTCGCGTGCATCGTGATCAGCTCGGAGCTGCCCGAGCTCATCGGGCTCGCGCACCGCGTGCTCGTCATGCGCGAGGGCGCGGTCGCGGGCGAGCTCGGGCGCGAGACGCTCGCGCTCGGCGACGGCGAGGAGCGCATCGTCCGCCTCGCGTCGGGACTGTCGGAGACGGGCGCGGACCACCCGGGATCGCCGCATTCGGAGAGAGGAGCCGTCGGATGACGTCGAGCACGAGTTCAGGCAAGAGCATGGCCGCGGGTTCGCAGACGGGTACACGGAGTCCCCTCGCCGCCGCGCAGCGCTTCCTCGAGCGCTGGGGCGTGCTGGTCGCATTCGGCCTGCTGGTGGTGGCGAGCACCATCCTGCAGGGCGGCGACTTCCTGAACCCGGAGAACTTCCGCACGCTCCTCAACTCGAACGCTGCGGTGGGCGTGCTCGCCGTCGGCATGACGCTCGTGATCGTGTCGGCGGGCATCGACCTCTCGGTGGGCAGCATGGTGGTCCTCTCGGCCGCCATCGGCACCACCGCGATGAACCATCTCCTCGGCGGGGGCTCGTCGGAACTCACCGCCGTCCTCCTCGGCGGCGCGGTCACGCTCGCCTCCGGGCTCGTGGCCGGCTGCGTGAACGGCGCGCTGGTCGTCTACGGACGGATCGCCCCCTTCATCGCCACCCTCGGCGGGCTCGCGGCGTTCCGCTCGATGGCGCTCGCGATCGCCGACGCCGGCGAGATCCGCTCGCAGAGCAGCACGCTGTTCGCGAAGCTCGGGCGCGGCGGCATCCCGCTCGCGTGGGAGTCGGGCACCGTCGACGGCGCGGCCGTCTACACCGGCCTCCTCAACGGCGCGGGCAAGCCGCTCACGCTCACCTACGCGATCGTGATCTTCTTCGCGGTGGCCGCCGTGGCGCAGTGGATGCTCTCGCGCAGCCGCTTCGGACGGCACCTGGTCGCGGTCGGCGCCAACGAGACCGCCGCGCGCTACGCCGGCATCGCCGTCGGCTGGGTGCGCTTCCGCGCGTACGCCGCGATGGGCCTCCTCGCGGGCCTCGCGGGCCTGATGCAGAGCTCGCGCATGAACTCGGTGTCGACCTCGGGCCTCGGCGTCAGCAACGAGCTCGACGCGATCGCCGCCGTCGTGATCGGCGGCACCAGCCTGCGCGGCGGGTTCGGACGCGTGTGGGGCACGGTGATCGGCGTCGTGATCCTCGGCATGATCACCAACATCCTCACGATCTCGAACGTGAGCCCGTACTGGCAGGGCGCCGTCAAGGGCGCCGTGATCGTGCTCGCCGTGCTGGTGCAGCGCGGGTCGCGGGAGTAGCGCGCGGGCGGTATCCTCCCGCCCACCATGACGCTCACCCACACGCTGACCTCGATCGCGACCATCGGACTCCTCTCCGCCTCGGCCATGTTCGGCCTCGGCGCCACGACTCCCGCACCCGCCGCGCCCGTCGTGCCTGCGCCCCCGCCCGTCGCGCAGGAGGCGAAGGTCCGCATCGGCGTGAGCATCCCCGCGGCCGACCACGGCTGGACCGCCGGCGTCGTCTGGTGGGCCAAGGAGTGCGCCAAGCTGCACCCCGAGGTCGAGTGGAACATCGTCACCGCCGAGAGCCCCGAGAAGCAGATCGAGCAGATCGAGGCGCTCATGGCGAAGAAGGTCGACGGCCTCGTGATCCTCGCGACCGAGAGCGCGCCGCTCACGCCGATCGCCGAGGAGGCGCACAACCGCGGCATCCTGATCGTGAACGTCGACCGCGGCTTCCTCAAGCCCGTCGCCGACATCTTCATCGAGGGCGACAACAAGGCCTTCGGCCGCAAGAGCGCGGAGTTCATGGTCGACAAGCTCGGCGGCAAGGGCAAGGCGAAGGGCGACATCATCGTGCTCGAGGGCATCCCGTGCACCGTGAACACCGACCGCGTGCAGGCCGCGATGGAGGTCTTCAAGGCCGAGCCCGGCATCAAGGTCGTCGGCCAGGCCGCCGCGAACTGGAACCGCCAGAAGGCGCTCGAGGTCACCGAGACCATGCTCGCGAAGAACCCGAAGGTCACCGCGATCTGGGCGTCCGACGACGACATGGCGCTCGGCGCGGAGCAGGCGCTCGCGGAGAAGGGCATCGAGGGCGTCTGGATCCTCGGCGGCGCGGGCATGAAGGACATCATCAAGCGCGTGATGGACAAGGACCCGA
>JBMOGJ010000215.1:0-2656 GCA_049318425.1 Phycisphaerales bacterium
ATCGACGGCGGCGAGATCGAGCGCGACCGCGGCATCTTCCGCGAGCAGGCCGCGTGGAAGCGCGTGATCCCCGCGATTCCCGCGCCGAGCCTCGCGGCGAAGCGCGCGAATCTCGCGAAGGCGACGGCCTACCTGCACTCGCTCGGCATCGGCGGCGTCGGCTCGATGGAGTACCTCTGCGACCTTCGCGATGTGTTCGTGCCCGCGCGCGAGGCGCTCTCGCTGCGCGTCCACGCGACCGTGCTCGACCGCGACTGGCCGCTCGCGCATCCGCCGCAGCTTCCGCGGGAATCGAGCGCGTTCTTCCGCATCATCGGCATGAAGAGCTTCGCCGACGGCACGCTCGGGTCGCGCACCGCGTGGATGCTCGAGCCCTACGCCGACAAGCCCGAGACCTGCGGCCTGGCGATGGAGCACACGCTGCGCGGCGAACTCGCGGCGTGGATGCGCGCGGTGCAGGACATCGCCGTCGATGGACGCCGCCTCTCGCCGAGCGTCCACGCGATCGGCGACCGCGCGGCGCGCGAACTCCTCGATGCGATGGACGCGTGCGCCGACGCTCCCGCGCCGCGCTTCGAGCACGCGCAGACGCTGCATCCGCGCGACATCCCGCGCCTCGCCGGCCGCTTCGCAAGCATGCAGCCGCTCCACAAGGCCGACGACGCGCGGCAGGCGCTCGCGCGCCTCGGACATGGGCGCATCGCGCGTTTCTTTGCGTTCCGCGCGCTGCTCGCGCACGGCGCGCGGCTCGCGTTCGGCAGCGACTGGCCGATCGTCTCGCCCGATCCACTGCTCGGGATCAAGGCCGCGGTGACCGGGCTCGATCTCGACGGCCACCCGTTCGCGACCGAGCACTCGATCCCGGTGCACGACTCGCTCGTCGCGTACACGCGCACCGCCGCGGAGATGCTGGGACTGCCGAGCGGCACGCTCGCGCCCGGCCGCGCGGCGGACCTCGTCGTCCTCGACCGCTCGCCGTTCGAAGTCGACTGGACGCGCGAGTCGCCCCGCGTGCTGCGCACCATCGTGGCGGGCCGCACGGTGTTCGACTCTGAAGTCGGCGCGTGATTGGAAGCGCGAGTCGGCGCCTGAATCCGCGCCGAACCCGTGCGTGAACCTGCGTGTGAACCTGCGCACACGCGCACGCCCACACGCCGTCTCCCGCACCGCGTTCCGCTATCGTGCGCGGCACGGCGCTCTCGGAACGCCGGTCCGACTCGTTCCCGGAGAGCATCCACATGTCGCGTCCCCACCCGAGCCGCGGATTCGCGCGGCGTGCGATCGTCCTCGCCTCCGCGGCGTCGGCGCCCGCCCTCGCCGACGGCCAGGGCATCCTGCCGCTGCCCGACTACCGCGGCGACTTCGCATCGCGCACCACGCTCACCGGCGACTGGGACGGCCACCGCACCGCCCTCGCCGAGAAGGGCTTCACGCTCGACCTCTCCTTCACGCAGCTCGCGCAGGATGTCGTCGACGGCGGCGCTGAGACCGGCACGCGCTACGGCGGCAAGGTCGAGGCACTGATCAACCTCGACCTCGACCGCATGGGCGCGGTGCCGGGCGGCCTCGTCACGATCCGCACCGAATCGCGCTACGGACAGTCGGCCAACACCACCGCGGGCACGCTCCTGCCCGTGTCGGACACGCTCTACTTCCCGCTCACGAACCCTGCCGACGAGGACATCGCGGCCACCGTCACCGAACTGCTCTACACCCAGTTCCTCTCGAGGGAAGTCGGGCTCTTCGCCGGCAAGTTCACCATCCTCGGCGCCGACAGCAACGAATTCGCGGGCGGACGCGGCGACACGCAGTTCCTCGGGCATCCGTTCACGAGCGCCTCGGTCACCTCGCTCTTCAATCCGTACTCGGCGCTCGGCACCGGCGCGTTCGTAATGCCGACGCCCGAGCTCACCATCTCGAGCTCGCTCTACACCTCGACGGATTCGTCGACGACCTCGGGCTTCGACACGCTCGACGACGGGCTCGTCTGGTCGAGCGCCATCGCGTGGCAGTACCGCCTCGGCGAGCTTCCCGGCGGCGTGCGCGCGACCTACCAGCACGCGTTCGACCGCAACTTCGTGAACTTCAGCGGGCGCTTCATCACGCGCGACGGCATCGCGATCCCCGTGGACGGCGACAGCTGGTGCGCCTTCGCCAACGCGTGGCAGTACATCGCGGTCGAGGAGGCGCCGACCAAGCCCATCAACGTGGGCGACGGCCGCACCGACCTGCAGGGCGTCGGACTCTTCCTCCGCGCCGGCACCGCAGATCCCGACACCAATCCGATCGAGTGGATCGTGAGCGGCGGCATCGCGGCCAAGGGCCTGCTGCCGGGCCGCGATCGCGACACGCTCGGCGTCGGCTACGCGTACTCGCACACGAGCGACCTGCCCTTCGTCACCTCGTTCGTCGTGAACGACACCAGCAGCCGCCTCGAGGCGTACTACGACCTCGCCCTCACGCCGGCGGCCGAGCTCACCTTCGATGTGCAGGTCGCCGACTCGCTGCTCGCCACCAACAGCACCGCGACGGTGCTCGGCCTGCGGCTCCGCCTCGACTTCTGAGCGCCGACCCACCGCGGGCCATCCCCCGCCACACGGCACGCGCCACCGCGTGCGCGCCGAACCGATCCACGGAACACCCATGACGAAGACGA
>JBMOGJ010000216.1:0-2623 GCA_049318425.1 Phycisphaerales bacterium
TGTTGAGGAGGTACTTGAAGCGCTGGTTGGTGTCGTCGGCCGAGCCGAAGCCCGCGAACTGGCGCATGGTCCAGAGGCGCGAGCGGTACATCGTCTTGTGCACGCCGCGGGTGAACGGGTACTGGCCCGCCTCGCCGATGCGCGGGTGCGCGCGGGTCGGATCGGCGGGATCGTGGGTGAGGACCGTGTCGGGGCCGTAGCGCTCGCCCACGACGTAGCCCGAGATGGTGACGGTCTCGGGGTCGACCTTGGGGGTGCTGGCGGTGCCTGCGGCGTGGGGGTTCGCGGTGGTCATCGGAAGGGTTCCTGCGCGGGGTCGCGAGCGGCGCGATGCGCCGAATGCGGGAGGATAGCACCTCGGGGCGTCCATTCGCCGTCGCGGCGGAGCGACCTGGCGGCGCGCGACCCCCCACCCCCCCTGCTGCGCCCGACGCGAAGGCGCGCGGCGTGCGATCGACCCCGCGCGCAACCGCGGAAACCGTACGGATAACCCGCGCGCCGCGCGCGCCGGGTCGCGGCCACATTGCCATAATGCGCGCCATGACTGACGGATCGACTGAGGGAATCGCCCGCGCCGCGGATCTGTTCTTCGACGCCTCCGCGACCACCGCGGCATCGCTCGAGCTGAACGGCATCCCCTGCGTGCGCGCCCTGCGCGTGCACGCGAAGGAGCGGCTGCACGGCTGCACCGTGCGCATCCTCATCGACGGCGTGGCGGCGGCCCCGTACGAGCGCGGCCTCGAGACGGTCGCCGCGGGCGCCTCGCTCGCGGTCGATGTCAGCGACTTCATCGTGCCGCTGCCGGTCCTGCGCCAGTCGACCGAGCGCGAGCCGATCGACCTCATCGCCTCGCTGGCGGATGCCTCCGGCCGCACGATCGCGACCGCGCGCCACCGGCTCGCGATCGTGCCCGCGTCGCACTGGTGCGGCATCGTCGACGCCTGCGAGTCGCTCGCGTCGTTCGTGACCCCGAACGCGCCCGCGCTGCGCGAGCTGCTGATCGCGGCCTCGCGCCGCCTCGAGAAGACGACCGGCAACGGCGCGCTCGACGGCTACCTCTCGCAGAGCCCGGAGCGCGCGCAGCGCATCGCGGAGGCCTGCTACGGGGCGCTCGCCGCGCGCGGGCTGACCTACATCACCGCCCAGCCGAGCTTCGAGCAGCAGGGCCAGAAGGTCCGCACCGCCGGCGAGGCGCTGGCCGACGGCGCGGGCAACTGCCTCGACCTCTCGCTCACGCTCGCCGCCCTGCTGGAGGCCGCGGGCCTCGCACCGGCGATCTCGATGGGCGACGGCCACGCGGTGGTCGGCTTCGCCACCATCGACGCGCCCTTCGCCGACGCCGTGCACGACGGGCCATCGCGGCTCGTCAACCGCATCGACCTCGGCGAGTTCCGCGCGATCGAGTCGACGGGCGCGTGCGGGGCGCGGCTCTCCTACGGGCAGGCGCTCGCCGAGGGCGACCGGTTCCTGCGCTCGGCGACCGAAGCGATGCGCGTGCTCGACGTGCGCGCGGCGCGGCGCGCGGGCTTCCATCCCCTGCCCGAGCGGATCGACGCGGAGGCGGCGAACTCGCTCGCGACGCGCCGCACGCCCAAGACGACCGCGTGGACCGTCGTGCAGCCCGCGGGCCTGCCGCCGCTGCCGAAGGTCCGGCTGGCGCCGCACGAGGCGCGCCTCGAGCAGTGGAAGAAGCGGCTCCTCGACCTCACGCTGCGCAACCGCCTGCTGAACGACCGCGAGAAGGCGGGCATCCCGCTCATCCTCGCGGGCGACGCGTCGATCGCGCGCCTCGAGGATGTGCTCTGGAACGAGAAGACCACCAAGCTCGTGGCGCGCGGCTCGGCCCGCGCCGGCGCGAACGACCCCGAGGCGCTCGCCGACGAGCTCGCGCGCGGATGGCTGCGCTCGAACCTCGAGGAGGGCGAGCTCTTCAAGCGCGCGACCAAGGCGTTCCGCGAGGCGCGCAGCTCGCTCGAGGAGACGGGCGCGCGCTCGCTCTACGTCGCGATCGGCTTCCTCGAGTACCGCGTCGAGGCCCGCGACAGCGCGGTGCTGGCGCCGCTCCTGCTGGTGCCGGTCGAGATGGAGCGCGTGTCGCGCAGCGAGGGATTCCGCGTGGTTCCGGTCGCCGAGGACACGGTGCCGAACGTCGCGCTCGTCGAGTACCTCCGCAACGCGCACGGCCTCGACATCGGGCTCTCGGGCGCGATCGGCGAGGACGAGCACGGGATCGACGTCCCCGCGATGCTCGCGCGCGTGCGCCAGGCGGTGGCCGACGTGAAGGGCGCCCGCGTGATCGCCGCCGCGAAGCTCGGCAACTACTCGTTCAAGAAGCTCCCGCTCTTCGAGGAGATGCGCGCGCGGGCCAGCGAGCTCGCCAAGCACCCGGTGGTGCGCACGCTCCTCGACCGCGAGGCGTCGCCCGCGATCCGCAACGCGCGGCTGGTGTCGCCCGACGAGGTCGACGCGGCCGCGCCGTTCGCCACCGTGCGGCTGCCGCTGGCGGCGGATTCGTCGCAGATCGCCGCGATCTGCTCGGCCGCGGCCGGCGCGACCTTCGTGCTGCAGGGCCCGCCCGGCACCGGCAAGAGCCAGACGATCACGAACCTCCTCTCGGAGTGCC
>JBMOGJ010000217.1:0-2615 GCA_049318425.1 Phycisphaerales bacterium
GGCCCGCCCGGCACCGGCAAGAGCCAGACGATCACGAACCTCCTCTCGGAGTGCCTCGCGCGCGGCAAGCGCGTGCTGTTCATCGCCGAGAAGTCCGCGGCGCTCGAGGTGGTGAGCGAGCGGCTCCGCAAGGCGGGGCTCGGGTCGTTCGCCCTCGACCTGCACGCGGACCACGCGAGCAAGCCGAGCTTCGTCGCGCAGATCAAGCGTTCGTTCGAGGAGCTCGAGTCGCGCGCCGCGCCGGGTTCGCGCCAGTTCGGCGCCGTCGCCGCGGGGCTCGACCGGGTGCGCGCGCGCCTGCAGGGCGCCTGCGCGGCGCTGCACGGCGCGCGCGGCGAGGGGATGACCGCGCACGGCGCGATCCAGCGCAGCATCGAGCTCGCGCCCGGCGCCGATGCGACCGCGCTCAAGCAGGTGGTCGACGCGCTCTCCGCCGCGCTCGAGGGCGCGCTGCCCGCGAAGGTCGCGGCGCAGGATCTCGTGGCGCGGGTGACCGCGGCCGCCGAGCTCGCGAACGCGGTCGACGAACTGCCCGCGGGCGTCGCGGCGGCGCTCGCCGACCTCGCCCCGACGCGCGCGATCGCGCCCGAGCAGGCGCTCGCGCTCGGCGCGCAGGCCCGCGATGGCCACGCGCGCGCGGCGCTGGTGCGCTCCGCGTCGGCCGAACTCGCGCGCGAGATCGGGCTCGCCGCACCGACCACCGTCGACGGCGCGATCAAGCTGCTCTCGGTGGCGCGTGCGTTCACCATCGACGCGCCGGGCGCGCAGCACCTCGTCGAGGCCGCCCTCGCCGCCGACCACGCGGCGCGCGTCGCCGCGCTGCGCACCTCGCTCGCCCTGGTGGCGAAGGCCGACGCGGCCGAGGCCGAGGTCGCCGCGACCTACGACCGCAGCGTGCTCGAGCTTCCCATCGCGCAGCTGGTCGGCGACCTGCGCGCGACCCGCGAGAAGTTCATCCTGTTCCGCTGGCTCGCCGCGCGGAAGGTCCGCTCGCAGCTCGTGCGCCTCGCGCGCTCGGCGCCGCCGACCGACCACGGCGGGCTGCTCGCCCACACCGAGGCGCTGCTCGCGCAGTCCGAGGCGATCCGCACCGCCGCGCCGCACCGCGCGGAGCTCGCGCGCTTCGCCCGTCCCGACGGCACCCTCGACCACGCCGCGGTCACGCGCGGTCTCGACCTCGCGCGCGACGCCGCCGAGACGCTGCGCGCGGCCTTCCCGCGCGACGCCGCGCTCGTCGGCGCGCAGGCAGCGCGCGCGGTCGCGGGCGGCATGATTCCCGCGGCGATCGCGGCCCTCGAGCGCCCGCTCGCGGAACTGGTCTCGCTCCTCCGCGACCTCGACGGCGCGCTGCGACCCACGCCCGAACTCTCGGCGGTCGCGCCGGGCGCCTCGCTCGACGGCCTCGCCGCGCGGCTCGAGCGCATCGCCGCGCACGACCGCGAGCTGCCCGCGTGGAGCGCGTGCACCGTCGCCCGCGCCGCCGCCGCGAAGCTCGGGCTCGCGCCCGTCTCCGAGGCGGTGCTCGCGGGACGCCTGCCCACCGCCGCGGCCGAGCGCGCGACCGAGTGCGCGCTGCTCGCGGCCTGGACCCGCGCGCGCCTGCGCGAGGAGTCCGCCCTGGCCGACTGCGCGAGCGACAAGATCGACGAGCAGCGCCGCTCGCTCGCCACCGCGATCGCCGAGTACCGCAAGGGCGCCGCCGACGCGGTCGCCACCCTCGTGCGCGACCGCGCGCGCGCCGCGCTCGCCGGCGCCGACGGGAACGACGCCATGCGCCGCGCGCTCCGCACCGTGCAGGAGATCCGCGCGCTCACCACCATCCGCCGGCCGATCCGCCGCGTCATGGTCGAGGGCGCGCCCGCGATCGCGGCGCTCAAGCCGATCGTGCTCGCGAGCCCGCTGTCGGCGAACACGCTGCTTCCGCCCGAGTTCCCCGAGTTCGACCTCGTGGTGTTCGACGAGGCCTCGCAGGTCCCGGTGTGGGACGCGGCCTGCGCGATCTCGCGCGGCAAGGCGAGCGTGATCGTCGGCGACTCGAAGCAGCTCCCGCCGACCAACTTCTTCGACCGCAAGGATCCCGGCGGCGAGGGCGACGGTCCCGCCTCTGCCGGCGACGCCGAGGCCGCGCTCGCCGACGCGCTCGAGCCGCTCGACAGCGTGCTCGAGGAGGCGATCGCCGCGAGCATCCCCGAGCGCTACCTGCTCTGGCACTACCGCTCGCGCGACGAGCGTCTCATCGAGTTCTCGAACCGCAAGAGCTACGGCAGCCGGCTGCAGACCTTCCCCGCCGCGCACCGCGCGCACCCGAACCTCGGCGTCGAGTTCCGCTTCGTCGGCGGCACCTACGACCGCGCCGGCACCTCGACGAACCGCGCCGAGGCCGAGGCGGTCGTCGCCGAGCTCACGCGCCGGCTGCTCGACGACGACGCCTGCAGCGCGAACCGCTCGATCGGCGTCGTGACCTTCAGCGAGGCGCAGCAGACGCTCGTCCAGGACCTCCTCGACGAGGCGGTCGACCGCGACGCCCGGCTGCGCGAGCGCATGGCCGAGGCCGAGAAGCTCGGCGACCCGGTGTTCGTCAAGAACCTCGAGAACGTGCAGGGCGACGAGCGCGC
>JBMOGJ010000218.1:0-2604 GCA_049318425.1 Phycisphaerales bacterium
GGATGCCCGAGTTCGCCGTCATCGCGAGCGCGCCCGACTTCGTGCGCACCCACGCGCAGTACCGCGGACTCGGCGACTCCGCGTTCACCGTGATCGGCCTGCCCGACACGCAGAACTACGCGAGCAGCTTTCCCGCGATCTTCACCGCGCAGACCGCGTGGGTCGTCGACCAGCGCGCGGCGCTCGACATCCGCTTCGTCTCGCACTACGGCGACATCGTGAACAACGCCGACCAGCCCCTGCAGTGGGCGCGCGCCGACGAGTCGATGTCCCTCCTCGACGACGCGGGCATCATCTACGGGGTCTGCCCCGGCAACCACGACATCACCGCCTCGGGCTCGTCGGGCCAGCCGTACATCCCGCAGCCGTACCTCGAGCGTTTCGGCCCGTCGCGCTTCGGCGGGCGGACGTGGTTCGGCGGCGCGTCGCCGAGCGGCATGAGCTCGTACCAGTACTTCAGCGCGGGAGGCATGGAGTTCCTCAGCCTGCACCTCGAGTGCGACACGCCGGTGCGCGAGCTCGCGTGGGCGCAGGGGATCCTCGACGAGAACCGCGACCGACCGGTGCTGCTCACCACGCACCGCTACCTGCAGGACGCGGAGGACTACACCTCGGGCGTGCCGCTCGTCTCGTCGGGCCGCTATCCCTCGATCTGGTACTCGGTCGAGGGCACCTACACGCCCGACGGCATCCAGAGCAACGACTTCTTCGACTGGTTCGTCCGCAAGAACCCGTCGATCTTCATGGTGAACTGCGGCCACTTCCACGAGGAGTACCGCCAGGTCTCGACCAATGTCGCGGGGCTTCCCGTGCACGAGGTGCTCGCCGACTTCCAGGATGATCCCAACGGCGGCGACGGATGGATGCGCATCATGCGCTTCGACGTGGCCGCCGGCACGATCGACGTCGACACCTACTCGCCGACGCTCGCCGCCATCCGGACCGCCGACGAGAGCGACTTCACGCTCGCCGTGCCGTTCGACTCGTACCGCATGCCGCCCTCGAGCCGCTTCGTCGCGCTGCAGGAGGGCATCGCCGGCTACGTGGGCACGCAGGACACGTGGATCAGCCAGGCGAACCCGAACACGAGCTACGGCCAGAACGACACGCGCGTGGTCGACGACGACACCGCGAACTCGCTGTTCTCCGACCGGCGCGGACAGGGGCTCCTCCGCTGGGACGGCCTCGTCGGCGCGGGCCCGCGCCAGGTGCCGCTGGGCGCGCAGGTCGTCTCGGCGACGCTCGTCATCGACGTGCCCGACGACATCGACACGCCTCTCTACAACCCGGACTTCTTCGTGCACCGCATGACGAGGAGCTGGGACGAGTCGTCGACCTGGAACTCGCTCGGCGACGGACTCTCCGCGCCCGCCGACATGACGCCCGCGATCGCCGTCTTCAGCGGCGACAACCAGCCCGACAGCGACACGATGCGCCGAGTCGACGTCACTGCGGCCGTCGCGGCATGGGTCGCGGGTGAGCCGAACCACGGACTCGCGATCCTGCCCGAGATCATCAGCGGCAACGACGACGGCATCGAGATCCGCGCGAGCGAGAACGGCAACACCATCCTGCGGCCGCGCATCGAGGTGGTGTTCGTGCCGCCGTTCCAGGCGTCGCCGGCCGACCTCGACCGCGACGGAACGGTCGGCGGCGGCGATCTCGCGATCCTGCTCTCGGCGTGGGGCACGCCGAGCCCGATCGCCGACCTCGACGCGGACGGTGTGGTGGGCGGCGGCGACCTCGCGGTGCTGCTTTCGTCCTGGGGATGAGCGGACTGGGATGACCGAACTGGGATGAGCGACGCCGGGCGGCGCGCGGTAGTATCGCCCGCCATGTTCGACCGCATCACGACCGCGCGTGCGCCGAAGGCGCCTGTTGTCCTCGCCGTGTACTCCGACGAGAAGTCGCTCGCGAAGGGCGACCGCAACGCGTCGCGCGATGCGGCGCTCGCGAGCGCGAGCTTCCGCGCCGAGCTCGGCGAGACCACCGCGGCGTCGGATGGCACCGTGATCCTCGGCCTCGGCAAGAAGGCGGAGTTCAACGCGAAGTCGGCCCGCACCGCGGGCGCGCGCCTCGTGCGCGGCCTCGAGCGGATGAAGTGCGCGAAGGTGCGCCTCGCGTTCGCGGGCGCGTTCGGCGCGAAGGAGCAGCGCGAGCTCGGCCAGGCGTTCGGCGAGGGCCTTGCGATCGCCAACTGGCGCGTCGACATGTTCGACGGCAAGGCGACGACGCGCGCCGCCCGCGCGGGAAACCTCGCGCTCGACGCCGGTGACGGCGCGTTCGCCGAGGGCTTCGCGCGCGGCCTCGAGGTCGGCGCGAGCGTGAACGAGGCGCGCCGCATCGCCGCGACCCCGCCGAACATCTGCACGCCGAACTGGTTCGCGGGCGAGGCGAAGAAGCTCGCGAAGGCCGCGGGCCTCACCTACAAGTTGATCTCGTTCAACGACGCGAAGAAGCTCGGCATGGGCGGCATCGTGGCCGTCGGGCAGGGCAGCGACGAGAAGAGCCTCATCGCGATCCTCGAGTACAAGCCGAAGCGCGTGAGCGCGAAGGCGCGCGGCAAGACGCTCGCGCTCGTCGGCAAGACGCTCACCTACGACA
>JBMOGJ010000219.1:0-2588 GCA_049318425.1 Phycisphaerales bacterium
GGCGCCGAACAGCCCGCAGTGGTTCAACACCGGCCTCAACTACGCCTACGGCATCTCGGGTCCCGCGCAGGGCCACTGGATCGCCGACCACCGCACCGGCGCGACCAAGCTCGCGAGCGACGCCTACACCCACCCGCAGCCGCACGCGTGCTTCATCCAGGCGGTGAAGGACGACCTCGTCGGCGAGGGCGGCATCATGGACCTCTGGACGCGCGAGGCGCGCCTCTTCAAGTACGGCTCGGGCACCGGCACCAACTTCTCGCAGTGCCGCGGTGAGAACGAGCCGCTCTCGGGCGGCGGCAAGAGCTCGGGCCTCATGAGCTTCCTCAAGATCGGCGACCGCGCCGCGGCCGCCATCAAGTCGGGCGGCACCACCCGCCGCGCGGCCAAGATGGTCTGCCTCGACCTCGACCACCCCGACATCGAGAGCTTCGTGAACTGGAAGGTCCGCGAGGAGATCAAGGTCGCCGCGCTCGTCGAGGGCATGAAGGTCCTCGGCGACGACCAGAAGAAGCTCGCCGAGAAGTTCAAGCTCAAGCTCGACTACGACTTCAACGGCGAGGCCTACTACACCGTCAGCGGCCAGAACTCGAACAACTCGGTCCGCATCCCGGACGCGTTCTTCGACGCGATCGACGCCGACGGCGACTGGCAGCTGATCCGCCGCACCGACGGCAAGGTCGCCAAGACGATCAAGGCCTCCGAGCTCTGGGAGGAGATCAACTTCGCCGCGTGGCGCTGCGCCGACCCGGGCGTGCAGTACGACAGCACGATCAACGCGTGGCACACCTGCCCCGCCGGCGGACGCATCAACGCGTCGAACCCGTGCTCGGAGTACATGTTCCTCGACAACACGGCGTGCAACCTCGCGTCGATCAACCTCCTCAAGTTCTACGACTCGACCTCGCGTCGCTTCGACCTCGAGGGCTACGAGCACGCGATCAACCTCTGGACGATCGTGCTCGAGGTGTCGGTGCTCATGGCCGCGTTCCCGTCGAAGGAGATCGCGGACCTCTCGTGGCGCTACCGCACCCTCGGCCTCGGCTACGCCAACCTCGGCGCCATGCTGATGCAGGCGGGCATCCCCTACGACAGCGAGGAAGGCCGCGCCGTCTGCGGCATGCTCAGCGCGATCCTCACCGGCCGTTCGTACGCGGAGAGCGCGCTGCTCGCCGCCGAGCACGGACCGTTCGCCGGCTACGCCGAGAACCGCGAGAACATGCTGCGCGTGGTCCGCAACCACCGCCGCGCCGCGCTCGGCGTGGCGCGCGACAGCGACGAGTACGAGGCGCTGCGCATCCGCCCGGTGCCGATCGACCACGCGCTGATCAAGGCCGGCAAGGTCAACCTCGCCAACGCCGACAAGATGCTCGAGCGCTCGGTCGCCTGCTGGGACGACGCGCTCAACTACGGCGAGAAGTTCGGCTTCCGCAACGCGCAGACCACCGTCATCGCGCCGACCGGCACGATCGGACTGCTCATGGACTGCGACACGACGGGCGTCGAGCCCGACTTCGCGCTCGTCAAGTTCAAGAAGCTCGCGGGCGGCGGCTACTTCAAGATCGCCAACCAGTCGCTGCGCCCGGCCATCCGCGCGCTCGGCTACACCGCCGAGCAGGCCGACGACATGGTCACCCACGTCATGGGCTCGCTGAGCCTCGACGTGAAGATGCCGGCCGCCGACGGCACCGCCGTGGCGGGCGCGGGCACCTTCCGCGACTTCCTCCTCGGCAAGGGCTACTCGCACGAGCAGCTCGTCGCCGTCGAGAACTCGCTCCCGACCGTGTTCGAGATCGCGTTCGCGTTCAGCGCCTGGTCGATGCCGGCCAACGTGCTCGAGGCGTGCGGCGTCGACGCCGCGGCGGCGAAGGGCGACATGTCCTTCAACGGCCTCCGCGCGCTCGGCCTCACCCGCAAGCAGATCGACGCGATCAACCGCGCCATCTGCGGCACGCAGACCATCGAGGGCGCGCCGCACCTCAAGGACGAGCACCTCGCGGTGTTCGACTGCGCGAACCGCTGCGGTCCGCTCGGCACCCGGTTCATCAAGCCCGAGGGCCACATCCGCATGATGGGCGCGTCGCAGCCGTTCATCACCGGCGCGATCTCGAAGACCATCAACCTGCCGACCGACGCCTCGGTCGCGGACATCGGCGCGTGCTACCGCCTCAGCTGGGAGCTCGGCCTCAAGGCCAACGCGCTCTACCGCGACGGCTGCAAGCTCAGCCAGCCGCTGTCGACGAAGTCCGACAAGGAAGAGAAGGACGACGACAAGGTGGAGGCGAAGGCCGAGGCGAAGGTCGAGGCCAAGGTTGAGTCCAAGCTCGAGCCCGTCACCGACGCCGCCGAGCAGAAGGAGCTCCTCACCGAGGCGCTCACCGCCGAGGCGGTCACCGCGATTCCCGCGGCGCTTCCCACCGAGGTTCGCGAGATCGTCGTCGAGCGCGTCGTCGAGCGCATCATCGAGCGCCCCATGCGCCGTCGCCTCAACGACACCCGCGAGTCGATCACGCACAAGTTCAACGTCGCCGGCCACGAGGGCTACCTCATCGCCGGCCTCTACGAGGATGGTCGCCCCGGTGAGCTCT
>JBMOGJ010000220.1:0-2559 GCA_049318425.1 Phycisphaerales bacterium
CGCCCGTGTCGCCCGACTGCAGCGCCAGTCGCCGGCACTCCGCGGCCCTGGCGGTGCCGTGCTTGGGATCCGCGAACCCGAGGGCGGCGGCGCCGCTGTACGTGAGGGCCTCGGCGAGGCGCCCATCGACGGTCTTCGGCGCCACACCGTGCACCGCTTCGAGCGCCCCCCGGGGGTCTCCCATCTTGAGCTGCGCCAGCGCGCGCTTCGCGCGCAGATCGTCGGCGCGATCGGGCCCCGCAGCGCTCACCGCGGCGTCGTAGGCGACGAGCGTGCGCGGGTCGCCGAGGGCATCGAAGGACTCCGCGCGGAGCCGCAGGCCCTCCGCGTGCGTCGGCTCGTGGGCCAGGAGGGTCTCCAGATGCGCGAGCGCGTCCCGGAAGGCCGCGACCCCGAGCGCATGCCTCGCCGCGAGAAGCAGCCACGGCGCGGCGTCCGCCGGGCGTTGCCCTTCGAGCCAGTGGTGCGCCACCAGGGCCGCCGGCGCGTGGGCCGTCGCGAGCTTCGCGGCCGCCTCGCGATGCACCACCACGCGCCGATGCGGCGCGAGCTGCCCGGCGAGGGACTCCTGCACGATCGCGTGGCGGAAGCGGTATCGCGCGTCGATCACCTCGAGCACGCCGCGCGTGAGGGCCTGGTCGAGCACGGCGAAGGCCTCGGCCTCGGAGCGGTCGAGGAACGCCGCGGCGATGGTCGTATCGAAGGCGCGAGGGCCCAGCGCGAGCCGGCGCAGGCTCGTCAGGGTAGGGTCGTCGACGTCGCAGAGGCGCGCTGCGATCGCCTCCGCCGCGCGGGCCGGGAGCGGGGCCGACGCCCTCGCGCGAGGCGTTTCCGCGAGCTCGAGCGCCAGAAACGGATTCCCTTCGGCGCCGCGCACCGACGCCTCCACGTGCGCCGCATCGAGGGGGCCTGACGCCGCGCCGCGCACGAGGCCCGCGAGCTCGGACTCCGTGAGGGCGCCGACCGCGATCGACTCGACGCGCCCGTTTCGCGCGAGCCGCGCGACGCCGCGCTCGAGCGTCGGCGCCGTGGCCAGCGAGCGCAGCGTGAGGAGCGTGCGCACGGGCGCGCCGGTGGCGATCAACTGCAGCACAACGTCGGTGCTCGCCTCATCGATCGCGTCGGCGTCATCGACCGCGAGCACGATGGGGGCCCCGGGGCGCGTGGCGGTGAGCAGCGCGTGCAGCGCACCCACGACCTGATGGCGCGTCAGCGGTCCCGGCAGCGCGGCCCTGGGGCGCGCGAGCGGCGTCAGCGCGCCGAGCACGCCGCGCGCGTGGTCGTCGATGGCATCGAGGAGCCGCCGATCGGCCCGGAGCAGCTGCTCCGCCACGGCGACGACCAGGGCATAGGGCTGCGACGGATCGTTCGGAGCGACGAAGACGGCGCCCCACCCGTCGCGCTTCGCGACCTCGACCGCGCGACGCGCGAGGGCCGTCTTCCCGATCCCCGCGGCGCCTTGCAGAACGACGCCCGCCGGGGCGCGCTCGTCGTTGCGTGAGAAGAGCGCCTTGATGCGCGCGAGCTCGAGCGCCCGGCCCACGAAGCCGCGCTCCCGCGGCGCGAGGCCCGCCACACACTCGGCGTAGAGGCGCTCGGTCTCCCGGCTCGGCGGCACGCCGAGGCTCGTCGCGAGGGCGCTCCGCAGTCGCCCGTACCAACGAATGCCCGTGGTGCGCTGCCCTGACGCGATGGCCGCGCGGATCAGCGCCTGGTGCGCGGCCTCATCGGTCGGCTCCTCTTCGGCGAGCTGCTCGATGCGGTCGGCCTTGCGGAGCAGCTGGAGGAACTTGCCCCGGAGACGCGCGCGGGGCGCGTCGATCCATGACTCGTACATCGCATCGGGGAGAAGGTCGCCGGTGTAGCGCGCCGCCGCGGCGTCGCAGGCCTCGCGATCGCCGCGGAGCAGCGCCGCGTCGGCGGCCTGCTCGAAGCGCGCAACGTCCGTGATGACGGTGCCCTCCGGGAGCACCGCGACGCGGCCCTCGCGGAGGCTCACCGCATCGCCATGCCCCAGCGCTCGCCGCGCGTAGTGCACGGCCTTGCGAAGGTTGGCGCCGCCGGCGTCGGGGTCGAGCTCGGGCCAGAGGGTCTCCACCACCTGATCGCGCGCGAGTCGATGCTGCCGCGACAGCGCGAGAAGCAGCACGAGCTCGCGCGCGCGCCGCGTCGCGAAGCCCTCCGCGGAGACCTCCACGCCGTTGGCGACGATGCGCAACCCGCCCAGAAGATGAAGCTCGATGTGGGTGAGCGGAGGCGTAAGTGTGGACTTCATGCGGCCTGGATGCGCACTCTATGCGCATCAGGCGAGGCAAGGTAAGGGTTTCTCGAAGATTCACGGCCTCTCGGTGCGGGTTTACACAAACCGATGCCACAGCGCTCGAGGGTGACGTTGCTCGCGGCGTTGACGCGGCGATCACGCCGAACCACAGGGCGATGGGCGTCGGCCCTGTCGGGGGGTGGCATCGCAGAAAACGCTATAATTTGTTCGAAAACGTGTTCTGTGGGGGTAGTTAACATAAGCGGGATTGTGCGGCGTTCCCCCGCCTACTGCAACCG
>JBMOGJ010000221.1:0-2531 GCA_049318425.1 Phycisphaerales bacterium
CAGGAACCTCGGCCAATCGCGAAGTTCGCGCTACGGAGATGGACCAAGCCAGGGAGTGTCGACAAGCTCGAAACGCAGTTTGTGTTGGCCGCTCTGTAGTGCTCGTCGGTTGACCTCTGCCATCGCGGCGTGAAGTTGCTTCATTCGCTCTGGCTGCCGTGGGTTGGCGTGAATCTGGATGAGCCGGGTCGTCCTTGTCGTCCGCACTGTCACCGGTAGCGCGACGAGTTCCTCGATGTAGGTGCGCCACTCGGCGGCGAGACCGCCGAAGTACTCCTTCAGGACGTACTCGAGCAGCAGCAACACGGTGACCTTGAGGCACGTCATCACCGCGTCTCTGCAGGTATCCCGTTCCTGAATGTCGGTGGGCAGGGCGGCGACGTCGGCAACGCGCTGCGTTCGTTGCGTTGTCACCTTGGTCGCGTCAGCCACGGCCCGCTTGGCGATCGCGAGGACCTCGTGGCGGGTCTCCGGCTGCGCGTCCTTCATGGCGAGGGACAGCCGTTCTAGTGTGGCTTCGGCGGCCTTGAGCCGCTTTGCCGCCGCCGCCATTCCTGCCGCTGCCTTCGCCTTCTTCGGCGCGAGTGCGAGGTGGGTGACGCTCTCGCGTCCGTAGCCGAAGGAGCGATTGAGCCCGCCACCGTTTCTCGCGTCGCGGAAGAGCTGCTCCTGACGGGGCCAGCGCGCGAGGTAGATCGCGGCGATGTCCTGAGTCGTGATGTCTTCCTTGGAAGCGTTAGTGGCAAAGAGGGTGACCTTGGGCTGACGGCCGTCGCGTCGGCGCATCTGGACCGCGCGAAACTGAAGTACGCCCCCCGGGACGGCGGGGTTGGCAAGGCTCAGGAGCGACTCGCAGAGTTCATCGCGCTCTCGGTAGGGCAACCACGGCCCCGGCTCGGATACGGTCGCCCCCTTGAGGACGTTGCCCTTGATGACCGTGATGAAGAAGAGGTCATGCTGGTCGTGCAGCTCCCAGAGCAGCTTCGCGTTGCCCGCTTCGGAGTCGACGACAGTAAGCCGGTCGGCCGCCGCATCTGGACCGATCGCCTTGCGGAGGCGGTCCAGCAATGGGCCGAGCGCTCGCTTGAGCGGCATGGCGCCGGTGTGCGTCGTCACGAGCAGCGGTACGCCCGCACCCGAGTTCACCGCCACGCGGCTGATACAGGGCATCACTCGCCCAACGCGCGAGACCTTCCCACTCTTCGCGTACGCCTGAGTCCAGTAGGGGTCCGCCGTCCCGTCGATGTAGGCGATGGACTGGATCCAGGCAGGCCCAGGACGACTCCACGGTGCCGTGAGCCGGCTCCAATGAGCGGCATGCGCATCCCACAGCACGTCATCGGCGCCCAGCAGGCCGAGCTCTGCAAGCGTCTTGTCGAGAGTCGCCGGCATGTAGGGCGTGCGACCCGTGACGCCGAGCCAATCGCCGGCGGGACCGGCAAGCCCGTCGAAGCCGCGGCGGGACGTCACCAGCGGCGTCGCCCCCATCGCGAAGAGCCGGCCCGACAGTGTCTCGAGGCTGCACTCGAGGGCGCGCAACACGCCGAGATCATGCCAGCTCGCCTTTCGTGCGTCGGTTGCCCATCGCGCATCGGCCTCGCCGGCAGGCACGTCGGCACGCCACAGGGCGTTGTACTCGGGTGTGAAGCGCCCCCGCTCATCGCGTTCATCGCGCTCATCCCGTGCCGGCCCCTGCAACGTGGGCGCCGTCTCGGCGACGCGCTGGATCGCGGTCGCCAGACGTGTCATGGCGCCGGTCTCGACATCGGCGGCGAACACGAGCGCCAGTCCTGCGCCCCCGCCGAAGCGCTCGACGACCTCGTCCGCCCCCTCACTCGACGGTGCGGGCCCGCCGACGGGAGCACCCGAGTGGCCGCCCCGTCGCGTCGGACCCCGCGGATTCGCAAGACCTGCCTTCGCCCAGATGTCCCGAAGGACCGAGTCGCTCAGCGCACCGGCCTCCCCAAACTGCTTGACCAGGTGCGCACGCGCCTGTGACGTTGACATCTCGCGGTCCACGCCGCGCAGCGCCCGGGCCGCACCCTGAAGCATCGGCGACACCGCGTGGCTCGGTGGCCGGCGACCGTCGAGTTGCCGCTCCCACGCGGGACCGCCCAACTGGTCCGACTTGCGGCGCCAGTTCAGCCACGTCGACCACGACAACGCCGGCGCAAGCTGATTCAGCGCGACACGGAGTGACACGCCCTCGGTCTCACGGAACTGAAGTACCGACTCCACCAGCGCCGCACGCTCTCGTGCCTTCTCCACGGTAAAGTCCCAGTCCTCCGCGGACATGCGGGCCTGCAGGCGTCGCCCGTGCTCGGTCTGTGCTTGAACTACGCTCCCCACGATTCGCCTCGCTCCGACGGTACTCGTGGAGGAGATCGTATCCGAGATCGCGTGTCAACATCGCACTACAAATGTACTTAGTACAGGATCTAGACCGGCCGGCGATGGGAAAATCACCCCCAAATGAGGTACTGCGCCACAATCAGCCCGATCGCGCGCGCGCCGTGGCCGAGGTTCCTGTC
>JBMOGJ010000222.1:0-2510 GCA_049318425.1 Phycisphaerales bacterium
AGTCCTTGTAGGTGGGCTTCTGCTGGCTGGGCTGGGCGTCGGACATGGCGGGCTTTCCGGGTTGGCTTTCCGGCTTGGAAGGGCGCGTGGCTTCCCTGCCACGGCGGCGCGCTTCGGCGGCGAACTTCGAGAGGACGGGAGGATACACGCCGCGCGGAACCGCGGAGAGTGCAGCCGATTCCCGCATTCCGCCGATGGGTCGGCGATGGCCCTCCCCACGCAGGACGCTGCCGGCGATCCGTTCGCGCCCCCCGCTCCGTTCGCCGCCTTCGAGCGGCTCGCGTCGGGCCGGCTGCTGGTGCGCGACGTGACGGTCGAACCCGGCGAGGCGCGTCGACTCGCGCCCGCGCTCGAGGACGCCTTCGCGCGTCACGACGGGCTCGCGGTCGCGGTGGCGAAGCGGCTGCGCGTGGATCCGGCGACGACGGCGACGACGACGACGGCGGCGACGACCGCCCCCGCGGCCGGCGCGGGGCTGACCGTCTCCGCGCACGGTGCGTTCGTCGTCCACCCGAAGGGCTTCGTCCGCAACGGCCGGGGCGCGCCGCACGACGCCGAGCGCTTCGACACCGAGGTCGATGCCGGCGACGCGGGCGTGATGGTGGTCGCCGCCGAGGCGTTCGTCACGGCGCGCGGCGAGGCACTGCTCGATCCGCGCGCCGGATACGGCGCGCTCGCCATGCTCGCGCTCTCACTCGAGGTGCGGAGGCGTCGCGCCGGCCGCGTGGTCGCGGTCGCGTCGGCGGTGCTCCACGAGCACGCGTCCTGCGAGGCGCGGCTCGAGCACGACGGCTTCGCGAGCGAGCTCGCGGCCTCGCACTTCGCCTCGCACTTCGGCTTCGCCGCCGGTGCGTGCGACCTCGACGCGCTCGCCGCGCGTGAAGCCGCGGGCGGACTCCGCTGGAACGCGCCCGTGTGGGGCGCGCCCGCCCCGTTCGAGAAGTACGACGAGCGCGGCGCGTACCACTGGAACCTCTACGCGACCCACGACGCCTACCGCCGCCGCGCCGACACGCTGGTCTCGTTCCTCGCCTCCAACGCGCCGCATGGTGGCGCGCTCGGTTCGCTGCCGGTGGTCGATGTCGGCGCGGGCGATGCGCTGTTCGCCGGGCTGGTCGCGCGGCACGGCATGCACGCGGTCGCGCTCGATCCAGAGCCGCAGGCGATCGCGGGCGCGCGCGCCGCGCTCGAGTCCGCGGGTCTCGCGTCGACGGTCGCGTGCGTCGAGGGCAGCGCCGAGCGGATGCCGTTCCCAGACCGCTCCTTCCGCGCCGCCCTGCTGCTCGATGTGATCGAGCACCTCCGCAATCCCGTGCGGGCGCTGCTCGAGATCCGCCGCGTGCTCGCGCCCGGCGGCGCGCTCCTCGTCGCGACCCCGGCCTGGCGCCACGGCCATCGCAACGATCCCGTCTACCACCTCGACGAGTACCGCGAGGAGGAGCTCCTCCGCCAACTCCGCGCCTGCGGGTTCGCGATCGGCAGCACCGCGCGCATCAAGGGCGCCTACAACGACATCGTGGTGCTCGCGCGCGCGTGAAGCGATGACGCGCGGCCTTTCCCGGCAACTCAGGGATGCTCGCCCGGCTTCACCACCTCGTCGAGGTACTTCTGGAAGTCGCCCATCCGGTACGAGATGAAGCAGAGCGCGTGGTGCAGCGCGAAGTACTCGGGGTCGGTCATGTCCTTGTCGACATCGCCGCGCAGGCGATTGAGTTCGGCGATGACGACTTCAGCCTTGATCTTCATGGGTGGCTCGCTGGGCAAGGGGCGTCGGTGACTTCGCCGTCCGCGCGGACGGGCGGCGTGCATCAGTGCGGGTGATCGTGCCCGTCGTGGCTGTGATCCGGCTCGGCCGTCGGCGCGCCCGCGGCGGGCGCCGGCGTGGCGGACGGCACGGGAGCGGGCGCAGGTGCAGGCTCGTCGGCATGATCATGATCGTGGTCGTGATCGTGCGAGTGGTCATGCGTGTGGTCGTGCGACTGGGCGACGCTCGACTCCACCCGCGCGATGGTCGCGGCGAGCGCGAGTCCGATCAGGAGCGACGCCGACAGCGCGAGCCGGTCGTGGCGATGGAACTGCAGCTCGGGCAGCAGGTCGCTGGTCGCGATGCACACGAAGGTTCCCGCGCTGAAGGCGAGTGCGTACGGGAGCACGGCGTCGCCGTTGCCCTCCGACACGCCGAGCCACAGGCCAGCGGCGCCCACCGGCACCACGAGCGCGAACAGCGCGTTCACCACGTGCGCGAACGCCGCCGGGCGCCCCGCCGCACGCACCAGCGTGGCGACCGTGAGCCCGTCGAACGGCTTGTGCAGCATGATCACGAGGAAGGTCGACAGGCCCGCGAGCGCGCCGCCCGCGCCGTGCTCCGCCGCCGCCAGGATGGCCGCCGCGAGCGCGACGCCCTCCAGGATGCTGTGGAGCGTGAGGCCGATCACGGCGCCGACCCAGCCGAGCTCGCTGACCTTCTTGCCGGACTTCGCGCCGGATCCGTGCGCGTGGCCGTGGCCGTG
>JBMOGJ010000223.1:0-2448 GCA_049318425.1 Phycisphaerales bacterium
TGGCGCCCTCGCCGAAGTCGACGAACGCGGCCTGGATGGCGGGCTCGACGTTCACGACGCGCGCCTTGTAGATCGAGCCGACGTTGGTGCTCGTCGCCGCGCGCTCGGAGTAGAACTGCATCAGCTTGCCCTGCTCGAGGATCGCGATGCGCGTCTCGTCGCCGGGCACGTCGTTCACCACCACGAGCTGCTTCGGCTTGTCGCCGCGGTGCGCGACCAGCGGGTCGTCGCCCTCGTCGGCGATCGGCTCGGCGGGCACGTCGAAGTCGCGCATCGAGGCGCGCGCATAGGCCGCGGCGGCCTCGTCGGCGTCGGCGCGGGCCTCGGCCTCCGCCTCGGCGAGCGCGGCTTCCTCCTCGGGGGAGAGCTGCACGGCGTCATCCGCGGCGTCGCCGTCGGTCTCGCCGTCATGCTCGCCGTCGTGCTCACCGTCGTGCTCACTCGGCGCCTCCCCGTCGGTCAATTCGTCGGCGTCGGCGAAGCCGAAGCCCATGCCGGGATCCGAGGTGAACTCGGAGGCGGGGTGGTCGTGCGCGCTGTGGTGCTCGTTGTGAGCCTGGCCGTGGTGTTGGCCATGGTGTCCGGCATGGTGCTCGCCGTGCTGCTCGCCACCCGGGTTGGTCGTGTTGTCACTGTCCATCGATCGGTCGCTTCTCTCTGGCGTGTGCCAGACTGCGAAACCGAGTGCGCACAGGATGTTGGCTGGGGAGGGCGCCCGCGCGCGGCGGAGCACCCAGGATGCGGAGAGTGGGGACCCGAGACAATCGGGCCGGCGCACTCGCCTCGCGTGGTCGCTGCATCGTCCTCCGGGATCGGTCACGCGCGGTGCGCGGGAGCCGGGTCGTCCGGGGCGTGCGCAGCGGCGCACGCGATGTTCCTTTCGACCATGCATCGCGCAGTCGCGCGGGCTGTCATGGTCGCCCAGCCGTCCCGGGGCCCGGCTCGTCGAAGGACGAGCCGCGCGGTTCGGGAGAGGGAGGCCGGTGCGCTCGCGAGATCGCGGATTGGCACACGGCTTTCATCCTGCTTGGGGGCGTCACGCGCCCTCGCAAACGGCTTCAAGTTTCGTTGTGGATCCCGCTTCGCGTCACTCGGCTATCCAGCCGCCGAACGAATCGGGATCGATCTTCCTGAGTTCGTCGCGGAGGGTGTTGAGCACCTGCCGCTCGGAATCGAACGAACCAACCCGGCGGGCCAGCTGTTCGCAATGTTCGATGTCCACCGACCGGATGACCCGCTTGATGAGCGGGATCTGGCTCGGGACAAGCGAGAGTGTACGCAAGCCGAGTCCGATCAGCAACATGGTGTAGATCGCCTCTCCGGCGACCTCGCCGCAGAGGGAAACGTCGATTCCCGCCCGACGGCCCGATCGGATCACCTGCTTGACGAGATACAGGACCGCCGGGGAGGCGCCGGTGTAGAGGTTCGCCACCCGCTCGTTGCCGCGGTCGACCGCGAGCGTGTACTGGATCAGGTCGTTGGTGCCGATCGAGAAGAACGAGCACTCGTCCGCGAAGGCGCGGGCCAGCAGAGCCGCGCTCGGGACCTCCACCATGATGCCCGTCTGCAGGTTGCGGTCGAAGGCGATGCCCTCCTCGTCGAGCTCCTCGCAGACGTCGTTGAGGATCATCTTCGCCTGCCGCAGCTCCATGAGCGTCGACACCAGCGGGAACATCACCTTCATCGGGCCGAACGCCGAGGCGCGCAGGATCGCCCGCAACTGCGTCTTGAACAGCTCTCGGTTCTGCAGGCAGTAGCGGATCGAGCGCAGGCCGAGGAACGGGTTGCGCTCGGGCTCGTGCGCGCGCTGCTGGGTGTACTTGTCGGCGCCGAGGTCGAGCGTGCGGATCGTGCACGGCCGTCCCGCGAGCAGCTCGAGCGTGCGCTTGTAGGACTGGAACTGCTCGTCCTCGCTCGGCTCGTGGTCGTTGGTGAGGTAGAGGAACTCGGTGCGGTAGAGGCCGACGCCGTCGCCGCCGTTCGCGAGGACGCTCTCGACCTCGTGCGGGAACTCGATGTTGCCGAGCAGCTGGATGCGCTGGCCGCACTTGGTCACGGCCTCGAGCGGCGCGGTCTCGCGCAGCACGCGGCGGTAGGCGCTGAAGCGGTCCTGCTGGGTGCGGTACTCCTGCACCGTGCGCTCGTCGGGACGGATGACGACCACGCCGGTGTCGCCGTCGACGATGACGAGGTCGCCGTCCTCGGCGCGCTCCATCAGCCGCTGGCAGCCCACGACGCAGGGGATCTCGATCGCGCGCGCCACGATCGAGGTGTGGCTCGTGCGGCCGCCGAGGTCGGTGGCGATGCCGAGGATGCGGCGCCGGTCCATGCCGGCGGTCTGCGACGGCGTGAGCTCGTGCGCGACGATGATCACGCTCTCCGACAGCTTCGACAGGCGCGACTCGTTCTCGCCCATGAGCTTGCCGAGCACGCGGCGCTCGAGGTCGA
>JBMOGJ010000224.1:0-2436 GCA_049318425.1 Phycisphaerales bacterium
GCGGGAATGAAATGCTGCCGCCCGCGTATGACTCCTAGAGTCACCCCGCGATGGAAAGGCCTCGTCCCCTTCCCGATCGACCCGAGGACAGCGCGAACGCGGCCGGCAGCACGCCGGCGGGCGGCGCGGCGGTCGCGCCGTCGGCGCATCCCTGCATCGTCGACGGGCCGGGAGGTCCGGCGCCGGTGCACGGCGACCGCGCGCTGCTGGCGGACCACCTCGCGCGGCACTTCGTGGAGCCCGCGGCGCGCGCGGCGTTCGCGGCGGCGCATCCGTTCCTGCGCGCGATCGATGTGTTCGCGAGCGACGCGGCGGCGGAGCGGTTCCTGAGCCACCTCGCGCACGCGCCGGCGTTCGACGCGTCGTTCACCGCGGTGTGCGCGGCCTACGCGCGGGTCGTGCAGCACGCGCTGCGCGAGGCCGCGGTGCTCGGATGGACGGTGACGCCGAGCCGCTCGACGAGCGTGCACCTCGACAGCGCGGGCGTGCTCGTGGTCATCGGCGGCGGCGTGGTGCGGACGGTGTTCATCCCGGGCGTCGACCGCGTCGCCGACGACATCGCGCACCGCCACGAGAGCCGCGCCGAGCGCACCGCGCGCGAGGCGCGCGAGGCGAAGTGGACGGGCGACGAGCGCTACTACTACCGCGTCTTCCGGCCGGCCCTGCGGACGGTGCGGCGCTTCCCGACCACGGGGCTTCCCGGCGACGTGCAGTACGGCGCGCTCAAGCGCGTGCTGCCGGCCGTCGCGGACCTCGACCTGGCGGCATGGCGCTCGCTCCGCGCCGAGCAGGGCCACCCGCCGATCGATCGAGTTCGCTGAGCGAGCGCTCGCGCGCGCGCTCCCCGGCCCGCTTGGCGCGCGCGCGCAGCGTCTGCTCCTTGGCGCCCCAGTCGCGGGCGAGCTCGGCGAACGAGCACTCGTCGACATGCACCGCGTAGAGGAGCCGCGCGTCGGCCGGACCGACGCTGCCCGCGAGCCACTCGCCGAGCTCGGTGCAGCGGGCGTCGGCGAGCGACTCCGAGGGCGAACGCTCCGACGGGCGCACGCTCGAGCGGTGCCGGTCCTCGACGTCGAGGCGCCGCCGCGCGTCCTTCACCGAGCTCGACACGGCGCGCTTGGCGTAGGCGAACACATCCCGCGCGCTCGCGAAGCGCACGGCCGACGCGCCGTCGCGCGTGATCCGGCTGCAGATCTTGTCGAGCGCGATCTCGAAGCCGCGGCGATGGAGCGCGTCCATCGTGCGGTCGGCGCGGCGGAGGACCGCCTGGTAGACGTCGAAGAGATCGAACGGGCGCTCGACATCGCCCACGGCCGCGGCCTCGCCGCATCCACTGCCATCATCAGGTTCCGGACACTCGTCCTGCATGCATGCGCTCCTTCCGGCGGTGCCGGGTCAGTTGTTGCCCACGCGCCCGCCGAACGGACCGGAGGTGGGCACGCTGGTGAAGACATCCACGAACTCGGGCACGTCGTTGGCGGTGTTCTCGAGGTCGTACTCGTCGGCGATCGCGTTGCCGAGCCAGCTCTGCAGGCGCACCGCGGCGGCCGGCGGCGCGTGGTGCGACGCGATCTCGGTGGCGAAGTTGATGAGGTCGTACATGCGGCAGCCGGCCTGCAGCATCCGCTGCCGCTTGACGCTGACCGCATCGATGCTCGCGAGCCCGTAGCGGGACTCGTAGTCGCCGACCATCTGGCGGAAGGCGCGCCGCCGCTGCGCGACGCCGTCGGTGGCGCCCCAGGAGATGCGGTCGAGCTCGCGCTCGAGCAGACGGACCTCGCGCAGGCTGGCCCACGACCGCTGCGCGCTCTCGAAGCGCTGCCGCATCGCCGAGAAGCCGTCGTCGTTCGAGTAGTGCCCGAGCGCGCGCTCGAGCGAGTGCTCGGGGTCCTTGCCCAGCCGGATCGCGCTGCGGAACAGCGAGCGCAGTCCGATGGCGCCGTTCTGGCAGACCAGGCGGAGCAGCGCGATGTGGATCCGCGGCTCGCCGAGCCCGTCGACGGGCACCTCGAGGTGGAAGCGCTCCTTGAACTCGTCGGGGCCGATCGTGGTCACGCGGTCGCCGCGGGCCGGAAGGTGCATCGACGACAGCACGCCGTCGGAGTAGGCGAAGCCATGTCCGCCGTGCATGTCGACGATCTCGGCGGCGTGATCCCTGCCGAGGAGCGGTCCGCTCGGCGAGCTCACGGCGAGCAGGCGGCGCGGACGCGGCGAGCCGTCGGTCCGCGGTGCCGGCGTCTCGATGGCGAAGCGCACCGACCGTCCGGCGTCGAGCCGCGCGACGCGGTTGAACACCTCGGCGGGCTCGAAGTAGCGGAAGACCGCCTCGTTGAGGCCGCAGCGCGTGAAGAGGCTCCACCAGAACCGCGGCGTCGTGACGACGCGCTCGCCGTCGAGCTGCAGGAACTGCGGTGGCTTGCGCCCGCGCCCCGCGAG
>JBMOGJ010000225.1:0-2414 GCA_049318425.1 Phycisphaerales bacterium
TGCCGATGCAGAGGAAGAGCGCGCCCGTCGAGAGGCCGTGGTTGATCATGTACATCACCGAGCCCGTCGCGCCGATCGAGTTCAGCGAGAAGAGACCCAGCATGCAGAAGCCGAGGTGGCTGACCGAGCTGTACGCGACGAGCTTCTTCACGTCGTGCTGCACCCAGCAGATGAGCGCCGTCACCACGATGCCGAGGATGCAGAGCACCGCGAGCAGCTGGCTGAGCTCGACGCCGCCGATCGGCGCCGCCGGCAGCGCGATGCGGTAGACGCCGTAGGTTCCGAGCTTGAGCAGCGTGCCGGCCAGGATGACCGAACCCGCCGTCGGCGCCTGGTCGTGCGCGAGGGGCAGCCAGGTGTGCCAGGGGAACAGCGGCACCTTCACCGCGAAGCCCGCCATCAGCAGGATGAACACCCAGAACTGCTGCTGCGGCGACATCCCCGACGCGTAGGTGGCCAGCGCCGCGAGATCGAAGGTCCAGTCGCCGCCCGACGCCATCGCGTTCTGCGCGGCGATGTAGATCACGCCCGCGAGCGTGAGCATCGAGCCGAAGAAGGTGTAGAGGAAGAACTTCACGCTCGCCGCACGGCGCTCACCGCCGCCGAAGATCGCAATCAGGAAGTACATCGGCACGAGCGTGAACTCGTACGCGGTGTAGAAGACGATCGCGTCGCGCGCGAGGAACACGCCGAGCATCGCCGCCTCGAGCAGCATGAACCAGCCGTAGTACTCCTTCGCGCGCTCCTTCACCGCGGTGAACGAGCCGATCATCGCGAGCGGCATCAGGAACGTGGTGAGCAGGATCAGCATCACGCCGACGGCGTCTGCGCCCAGCGAGAGGTTGATGCCGAGGCCGATCGAGATGCCCGCGTCCATCGGGGCGATCGATCCGTCGGTCCAGCCCGGGAAGCCCCAGGCGAACGCGAGCGAGACGGCGAAGACGCCGAGGGTCGCGAAGGTGGCGATCCACTTCGAGAGCCGCTCCGGCGCGAGCGCCACGGCGCCCGCCGCGAGCAGCGGGAGGATCAGGAGGAGAGTCGAGAGGGTTGAGAGCATCGGCCGTTCCGTAGGCAGTGATTTCGTGTTGGTGTACCCGTCGTCGTTCAGGCGCCGTCGCGGCGCGTCACGCGCTCTGCAGCCAGATCCAGAAGACCCACGCCGCGATCAGCGCGATGCCGCCCGCCATGGTGGCCGCGTATCCCTGCAGCGCCCCGTTGTAGAGCGGCTGGAAGAGGCGACCGATCTCGACCGGCACGCGCGCCGTGCCGTTGACGACGACCCCGTCGATGATCTGCTTGTCGACGAAGTGAAGCACGTGTCCGAGCACCCAGGCCGGCACGCGGAAGACCACGTGGTAGACCTCGTCGACGTACCACTTGTTCTCCATCGCGAGCGGGAGCCAGCGGGTGAGCCCGTTCGACAGGAGCGCCGCGCGCAGCTTGTCGGCCGCGCCGCGGTTGAGCAGGTGGAAGAAGACCGCGACCAGGATGCCGAGGATGCCCGCCGCGCTCGCGACGACGCTGGTCGCCTTGTGCACGTCGGCGATGCCGGTGAAGGACAGCGCGTGGTGCGACGCGTGCTCGCCGCCGTGATCGTGGGATGGAATGCCGCCCGCGGCCGACGAGTGCGAGACCATCGTCTCGATCCAGTTGGGCTTGTGCTGCATCTCGCCGAGGTACGACGGCACCGCCGCCAGCAGCGCGCCGATGCAGATCAGCAGCAGCACGCCGTTGATGGCGAGGCGCGGACCGTGCGGATGCCACTCATGCGAGCCGTGTCCATGCGCATGGCCGTGGCCGTGATCGCCGCCGCCGTGCGAGGCGCCGTGGTCGCCGTGCGCGTGGCCGTGACCATGGTCGTCGCCGTGATCGTCACCGTGCCCATGCATCTCGTCGCCCGGCTCGTACTTGGTCGGGCCACCGCACACGCGGAACCACACGCGGAAGGTGTAGTACGCCGTCAGGAACGCGGTGAAGAGCGCGATCCAGCCGAGCAGCGTGAAGGTCGGGTTCCCGCTGGCGAACGCCTGCGCGATGATCGAGTCCTTCGAGAAGAAGCCGGCGGTGAACGGGAAGCCCGCGAGGCAGAGGCAGCCGATCAGGAAGGTCCAGCTGATCACGCCGAAGCCCTTCACGTTGCGGAGACCCGACATCTTGCGGAGGTCGAGCTGGCCCGCCATGCCGTGCATGATCGCGCCGCAGCACAGGAAGAGCAGCGCCTTGAAGAACGCGTGCGTGAACACGTGGTACACGGCGCCGAACGTCGTGCCGACGCCGAGGCCGAGGAACATGTAGCCGAGCTGCGACACCGTCGAGTAGGCCATGACCCGCTTGATGTCGTACTGCGCCATGCCGATGGTCGCGGCCACCAGCGCCGTCGCGCAACCCACGATCGCAACCACGGTGAGCGCGTT
>JBMOGJ010000226.1:0-2410 GCA_049318425.1 Phycisphaerales bacterium
CGCCGCGGGAAAGCCCCACGGGCGAGCCCCCCCGCCCCGCGCCATCGCGAGCGGTTCCGCCGCGCAGCGCCGCCGACGACGACGCGAGCGCAGCGATCGAGGCGAGGACCAGCGGCAGACGCGCGAGCATGGAACGGAGAATACCGCGCGACCGCCCGCGGGCGACCTCCTTTCGCCGCACTTCGCGCGCAAGGCCGCGCCGCGCCGTGTGAAGATCGGCGACTTCGCCGCGCCCGCCGACGCGCTACGCCCGCACCTCGCGTTATCCTCGTGCCCCCATGCCGTCCCTTCAGTCCGATGGACTCACCCTCACCGCCCCCGACGCCGGCAGCCCGCGCGTGGTGGCGCTCGCAGGCAAGCTCGACGCGAATTCGCAGGCCGCGGCCGAGCGTTTCCTCGAGGAGATCGTGGCGGGCGGAACCACCCAGGTCGTGCTCGACTGCGCGGCGCTCGAGTTCATCTCGAGCGCGGGCGTCCGCGCGCTGCTCTTCCTCGTGAAGCGGGTGAAGCCGCTCGGCGGAGCGGTCAGCGTGTGCGCGCCGCGGCCCCACGTGCGGCAGCTGCTCGAGTTCTCCGGACTGCGGGCGCTCCTCTCGATCAGCACCACCATCGAGGAAGGCTGCGCCGCGCTCGCGCGGTGAGTGCACGCGCCGTGACGCCCGCCTCCGCTCCATCCCCGCGCACCCACCCGGCCCCGCGGCGCGCCGCGCGCCTCGCCGGGCCGCTCGCACTGGCGGCGCTCTTCGCGACCATCCTGCTCGCCGGCATGGCGATCACCGTGCTGGCGACCGCCGAGCTGCGCGTGCGCGCCGCCATCGACACGCAGCGCAGGCTCGACGAGGCCGTGCAGGAGGCTGCGGCCTGCGCCGCAGCCTGCGCCTCGCAGACGGCGGCGTGGAAGTCGTACCTGCTCGCGGAGGTCTGGAACGACGAGCGCGCCTCCGCGCGCGCGAAGGGCGCGCTCGCGACCGCGTCGGGCGATCTCAGCGAGCGGCTCGCGCTCCTGCCGGAACTCGGCGCGAAGGCGCAGTTCCCGATCGAGGGCGCGACCCTTGCCGCGCAGAGCGCCTCCGCGGCGACGAACCTCATCGTCGAGGGCATCGCCGACACCCGTGGTGCCGATGACGCGGCCCTCGCCGAGACCGACCGCCGCACGCTCGCCGCGCTCGAGCAGGTGCGGCACGAGCTCTTCGGCGTGAATCGGGACTGGAGTGCGCGCGCGAGCGAGTTCCGCGTCGAGGCGACCTCGGCGGCCGCCGAGTCCGCGCGGCGCCTCAAGGCGTGGATCGAGATCCTCTCGCTGCTCGCGGTCGTGCTGGTCGTCACCGTCGGCGCCCTCGCCGTGCGAAAGGACGCGTCGCATGGCGGCGCATGAGAGCCTCCCGCTCTTCCTGACGGGGCTGGTGTTCTTCTTCCTCGGACTCGACGGCGTGAAGGCGAGCCTGAAGGGGCTTGCGTCGCGGTCGATGCGCCGCCGCGCGCGCGCCGCGGTGTCGAGCCCGCTGCGCGCGGCGGTGCTCGGCGTCGGCTTCGGCGCGCTGAGCCAGAGCGCGACGGCGGTTTCGTTCCTGCTCGCGGGACTCGTGTCGGCGCGCCTGCTGCCGCTCGGCCGCGCGCTCTCGGTGGTGGCGTGGGCGAATCCCGGCACGGCGATCCTCGCGTTCCTCGCCGCGGTCAACCTCAACCTCGCGACCATGTGGCTGATCGGTCTCGCGGGGCTCGGGATGCGCAACCGCAGGCTCAAGGCCGTCAGCGGCGCGCTGGGCGCGGTGCTCGGCATCGGGTTCCTGCTCTTCGGGCTCACGCAGCTGAAGCGCGCCGCGGCACCGATCCAGGAGGCGGAGTGGTTCGCGACCTTCAGCGTCGCGCTCAACGGATCGCTCGTCCTCGGCTTCATCGCCGGGGCGCTGCTGCGGGTGGTCATCCAGAGTTCGAGCGCGATCGTGGTCATCCTGATCGCGCTCTGCGGCAAGGGGCTCCTCGGTGTCGAGCAGGCGATGATGGTGATCCACGGCACCGGCGTGGGCATCGGGCTCTCGGTGCTCCTGCTCGGCCAGGGACTGCGTGGCGAGGCGCTGCGGATCTCGTACTGGCAGGCGATCCTGAACGCGTGCGCCGCGAGCGCGCTGGGGCTCTGGATGCTGTTCGCGGCGACCGACCTGCTGCCGTCGCTTCCGCGGCTGCTGTCGGTGGCGCGGGTGAGCATCGAGACCGACCTCGCGATCGGATTCCTGCTGCAGATGCTGCTGTGCCCGCTGGCCGGCTGGCTGCTGCGCGGGCGCGCGGAGGCGATCCTCGCGCGGCTGGCGCCGGAGGCCGCCGTGGACGTGCTCGCGCGCCCGCGCTACCTCGACGAGGGCGCGCTCGAGGACACCGAGATCGCGATCGACCTCGTGGCCCGCGAGCAGGC
>JBMOGJ010000227.1:0-2364 GCA_049318425.1 Phycisphaerales bacterium
CGAGGTTGAACTGCGGGCACGCCTCGAGGCAGCACGCGCAGGTCATGCAGGTCGACAGCGTGTAGCGCGTCTCCTGGTTCTCGGGGGTGTCCTTCGGGCCGGCGCCGAGGTGGTAGGTGCCGTCGACCGGGACCCATGCCTTGAGGCGCGTGAGGTTGTGGAACGCACGGCTGCGGTCGACCGCGAGGTCGCGCACCACGGGGAACTTCGACAGCGGCTCGAGGGTGACCGTGCCGCTCGAGTCGACGACGTTGTCGACGAGGGCCGAGCACGACGGACGCGCCTTGCCGTTGATGACCATCGCGCAGGACCCGCACACCTCTTCGAGGCATCCCGAGTCGTAGCAGACGGGGGTGGTGGCGTGACCTTCCGCGGTCTTCGACACGCGGGCGATCTGCTGGAGGCAGGCGATCACGTTCGCGCCGGGCTCGACGTCGACCACGAACTCCTCCCAGCGGGCGGCCTCGCCCGGACGGTCCTGCCGCTTGATGCGGAAGCGGACCGACTTGCTGGAGGCGGCGGAGGGGCGGGGGGAGTTGGCGGTGTCGGCGACCATGGTGGACCTGTTTCGGAAGGGGCGATGATAGTGGCTTCCAGCGGCTCCGTCACGCGGCGGCGCGGTGCGGTCGCGTCGCCGGAGGCGTCGGTGGCTGGGTGTGGCGGGCCGTCGAACCGGCCTCCGGACTCCGGCCGCCGAACGCCCACAATCATTCGGTCGAACCGGCGCGGCGGACGCGAACCGAGCCGATTCCCGCGGCGTTTGGCTCCGCATCCTGTGGATGCACCCGCGAAAGCGCCGATAGGAAACCGCCGCATGCCGTCTCCCCGCGACATCCTCCGCCTCGCCCGGCCGGGCGACTGGACCAAGAACAGCTTCGTGCTGCTCGCGTTCATCTTCTGGGCTGCGAACGCGGTGCGGACCGGCGACACCTCGGCCGTCGGACCGAAGGCGCTCTGCGCCGCGCTCGCGTTCGCGGCGTTCTGCCTCGTCGCCAGCGGGTTCTACGCGATCAACGACGCGATCGACGCCGAGAAGGACCGCGGTCACCCCGTGAAGTGCCGCCGACCGGTCGCCTCGGGCGCGGTGTCGCGCGGCGCGGCGGTCGCGCTGGGCGCGGTGCTGGTGGTCGCGGCGCTCGCCACCGCGCTCTCGGTGAGCAAGGCGCTGATGGCCGCGATCGCGTTCTACGCGGCGCTGCAGGTCGCCTACAACCTCGGGCTCAAGCGCATCGCGGTGGTCGACGTGATGACGATCGCGACCGGTTTCGCGCTGCGCGCGGCCGCGGGCGCGGTGGCGATCGAGGTTCAGACGAGCCCCTGGCTCGTGCTGTGCGTGTTCTTCCTGTGCCTCTTCCTCGGCTGCACCAAGCGGATGTGCGACCTCGTGAGCGCCGAGCGCGCGGGCAGCGCGTGGCGCTGCTCGGCCGAGTACCGCGGCCGCGACGAGCTGCAGTGGCTGCTCGGAGTGTCGGCGGTGGTGACGACGCTGATGTACCTCTCGTACACGCTGTCGGCGCACACCTGGGCGCTGTACGGCCCGCGCGCCTACGGACTCGCGATGCTCACGCCGGTCGTGCTGCTCGCGATCCACCGCTTCTGGCGGCGCGCGAACGACGGCAGCTCCGACAGCCCGCTCGACGCGCTCCGCAACGACCGCGTGGTGCTCGGGTCGATCGTGCTGTTCTTCGCGATGCTCGGCGTGGTGATGTTCGTGCCGCAGGCGGCCGACGTGCTGAACCGGGTGTTCCTGCCGCAGTGAGTGAGCGCGCGCGCGCGGGGGCGCGCCCGCGCTCAGCCGCCGACCTTGCCGTAGGTGCGCGCGCGGGGCTGCACGAGCGGCAGGTCGAAGTCCTCGAACGAGATCGACGGCTTCGACGACTCGGCGTTGAACTTCGCGACGGTGGTCTTGCGGAAGTTCGCGTCGTCGCGGTTCGGGTAGTCGGTGCGGTAGTGGCTGCCGCGCGACTCCTTGCGCTCGAGGCCGCCCTCGATCATCGCCTCGGCGAGGATGAGCATGTCGTGCGTCGCGCGCGCGAACGAGAGGTTCTGGTTGGTCCAGAGCCCGGTGTCGGAGAGCGACATGCGGCGGAACCGGTCGCGCAGCTCGGCGAGCTTGTTGCGGGCCTGCATGAGGCGCGCGGCGTCCTTGACCACGGTGCTGGCGGCGGTCATCTCGTCGCCCATCTCCTTCGCGATCACGTACGGGTTCTCGCTGCCGCGCGAGTCGACGAGCCGCTGCTGCTTGTCGGACTCGATCTTCTCGCTGTTGGCGAAGAGCGACGCGTCGGCCTCGGCCGCGCCCGACTTGCGGTCGCGCACGTAGTTGGCCACGCCCGCGCCGCAGAAGAGGCCGTCGAAGATGCA
>JBMOGJ010000228.1:0-2347 GCA_049318425.1 Phycisphaerales bacterium
CGGCAAGAAGGGCGCGGCGCGCGTCATCGACGACACCTTCGCCCGCAAGGGCAAGTCGTTCACCATCGATCTCCTCGATGCGATGAAGCAGATCGGCTTCCGCTACTCGACGGTGTCGGGCCTGTCGTTCGCCATCACCGACCTCCGCATCCCCGCGGAGAAGAAGGCGCTCCTCGACGCCACCCAGAAGAAGGTCGACCGCGTCGAGAAGGCCTACCAGGCCGGCGCGATCACCGAGCGCGAGCGGCACAACCAGCTGCTCGACCTCTGGCAGCAGTGCCGCGCGGAGGTGACGGTCAAGCTCGTCGACGCGCTCAAGAAGGACCGCCGCGACGCCAACGGCGCGGAGGTCTCGATCGAGAAGGCCGAGGGCTCGAAGTACCTGAACCCCGTGTTCCTGTTCTCCGACTCGGGCGCGCGTGGTAACGTCAGCCAGATGCAGCAGCTCGCCGGCATGCGCGGCCTCATGGCCAAGCCGAGCGGCGAGATCATCGAGACGCCGATCCGCGCGAACTTCCGCGAGGGTCTGTCGATGCTCGAGTACTTCTCCTCGACGCACGGCGCCCGCAAGGGTCTCGCCGACACCGCGCTCAAGACGGCGGACTCGGGCTACCTCACGCGCAAGCTCTGCGACGTGGCGCAGTCGGTGGTCGTCCTCGAGGACGACTGCGGCGTGCCCTCGGGCATCCCGAAGAAGGCGATCTACAAGGGCGAGGAGGTCGACGTTCCGCTCAAGGACGTCATCCGCGGCCGCACCAGCGTCGAGACGATCATCAACCCGATGACCGACGAGGTCATCGTGAAGCGCAACGAGGTCATCACCGATGCCATCGCCGCGAAGATCGAGGCCCTCGGCCTGACGAGCGTCTACGTGCGCTCGCCGCTCACCTGCTCGACGGCGCGCGGCGTCTGCGCGCGCTGCTACGGCCAGGACATGTCGACGGGCAAGCCCGTCGAGATCGGCATGGCGGTCGGCATCATCGCGGCGCAGTCCATCGGCGAGCCGGGCACCCAGCTCACGATGCGCACCTTCCACACCGGCGGCATCGCGGCGCGCGGCATTCTCGACAACACCTACAAGAGCACCGCGGGCGGCACCGTCGTCCTGCGCGACTGCATGGAGGTCGAGGTCAAGAACGAGGACGGCACGAAGACCATCGTCGCGCTCAAGCGCAACGGCGAGATCATCGTGAACGACGCCCAGGGCCGCGAGCTCGAGAAGTTCAAGGTCCCCTACGGCGCGCAGCTGTTCGCGCGCACCGGCGACGTCGTCAAGAAGGGCGCCGTGCTCTGCGAGTGGCAGCCGCACGCGACCCCGATCCTTGCCGAGAAGTCCGGTACCGTCCGCTTCAAGGACATGGTCGAGGACGTCACCTACCGCATGGACACCAAGAAGGGTGCCGGCGAGACGGCCGAGATGATCGTGATCGAGCACACGGGCGAGAAGCACCCGCAGATCACCATCGAGGACGAGGCTGGCAACATCCTCGACTTCCACCACCTGCCGGCCAAGGCACGCATCGAGGTCAAGGACGGTCAGAAGATCGCCCAGGGCCAGATGCTCGCCCGCCAGCCGAAGGAAGCGGCGCGTTCCGCCGACATCGTCGGTGGTCTCCCCCGCGTCACCGAGATCTTCGAGGCGCGCATCCCCAAGGAGCCGTCGGTCATGGCCGAGATCTCGGGCCGCGTCGAGCTCCACAGCGACAAGCGCAAGGGCAAGATGACGATCCGCGTCATCAGCGACGCCGGCCTCGAGCACGACCACCATGTCCCGCAGGGCAAGGCGCTCCTCGTGCACACCGGCGACCGCATCGACGCGGGCGACCCGCTCACCGAAGGCCCGATGATTCCGGCGGACATCCTCCGCATCAAGGGCGAGGACGCGCTCTACGTGTACATGCTGGACGAGGTCCAGAACGTGTACCGCGCGCAGGGCGTGCCGATCTCGGACAAGCACATCGAGGTCATCCTCCGTCAGATGCTGTCCAAGGTGCGCATCTCGAGCCCCGGCGATTCGGACCTGCTGCCGAACGACGTCAAGGACAAGTTCGAGTTCCGCCAGGTCAACGACGACCTCGCCCGCAAGGTGCGCATCGATGACGCGGGCGGCACCAGCCTCCCCGTCGGCGCCCTCGTCGACAAGGACGAGGTCCGCGAGGCCAACGCGCTCGCGGAGGCCGAGGGCAAGCAGCTCTGCAAGACCAAGAAGCCGAAGCCGGCGACCGCCAAGACGCTGCTCCTCGGCATCACCAAGGCGTCGCTCCAGGCCGAGAGCTTCCTCTCGGGCGCGAGCTTCCAGGAGACCACCAAGGTGCTCACCGAGGCTGCGCTCAAGGGCGCGGTCGAC
>JBMOGJ010000229.1:0-2310 GCA_049318425.1 Phycisphaerales bacterium
CGCTCGGAGACGCCCTCGAGGGCGAGGAGCCAGCGCGTCCAGTCGCGGACCTTGGCCTGGGCGAGCCGCGCGGCGGGGCGGGCGCTCTCGGGGCGGAGGCCGAGTTCGCGGGCGGCGTCCTCGTAGGTGACGCCCTCGAGGAAGTGGCGCTCGAACACGGCCCAGGCCCGCGCCTTGCCGGCGGCGACGAGCTCGTTTCGCGCGCGCTCGCAGGCCTCGCCGAGCACGCTGCGCGCCCACGCGCGCTCGAGCTCGCGGAAGGCGCGGGCATCGTCGGGCGCGGCGAGCGCGTCGGCCCCCTGCTCATGCATCGCGTCGAGCGAGGCGCCGTCGCGGCGCTCGCGGCGCATGCGGGCGCGGCGCTCCTCGCGCAGGTAGAGCAGCATGCCGTTCGCGAGGAACCGCCGCAGCGGCATCGCGCTCTCGAACCACTTCACGAGGTACTCATCGCGCGCGAGGCGGCTGGCGAAGAAGCCGTTGACGAGCGCCTCTGCGTCGTCGAGCCAGCCGAGGCTCGAGCCCTTGGCGTAGATGCGCAGCGGCTCGGCGTAGCGCGCCATGACGCGGGCGCGGAGTTCGGCGGCGACCGACGCGTCGCGCGGCGCCTCCATGACACGCGTGGCAAGCCAGGTCCATTCGGTCGAGGGAAAGTGGTCGTAGTTCGTCCCAGCCATGCGTGTCTGCATGCCAAGAAGGCCTCGGGAGTGTCCAGCGGTGTGGATACTCGCCGAATCGGCGCGAAGTCGCCTGGATGACTTGGAGTCAGTCTGCGCGCGGGGTGCAGGGATCTCCGCATGGATCGGCCGAAATCGTCCGATATACTCGGCCGCATGGCGCCCGCTCGTCCAACTCCGCCCGATGCCACGATCGCTCGCGCGGTCGAAGCGGCGCTCCTCGCCGCCTCGCCTTCGACGCGCTGCGTCGCCTGCTGGGTGTTCGGTTCACGGGCGGGCACTTCGTTTCAACGCGACAGCGATCTCGATCTCGCGGTGCTCTGCGAGGGAACGCTGACCGATGTGCAGGCGTTCGAGGCGGCTCAGATGGTTGCGTCGGAGCTCGCGCTCGATGTCGACCTTGTCGATCTCCGCCGGGCATCGGGCGTGCTCGCGATGGAGGTCGTTCACAGGGGCCGGCGCATCCTCTGCCGCGACGAGTTCACGACGGAGCTGTTCGCGACGACCTGCTTCTCGGAGTATGTGTCGTTCAGTGAAGCGCGCGCGCCCATCGTGGAGGACTTCCTTCGCGCACGGAAGGCGGTCTGATTGCCTCCGAACGATGTGCTCCGCTTCGCGCGGGTCCTCTGCGCCCTCTGACGCGGAGCGGCGACTACACTGCCCGCCCCATGGCCAAGAAGTCGACCTCCGCTGCCCAGACCGCCGTCAAGAACGCCCCCGCCGCAGCTCCCGAGCAACTGCTCCACGGCATCCCCCTCAAGGGCTACGCCGCGCGGCGCGAGCAGGTGCTCAAGTCGCTCAAGGACTCGGTCGCGCTCGTGTTCGCGGGCGACATGGACGCGAGCCTCCACGGCGAGTTCCGCGCGCACCCGCACTTCCAGTACCTCACGGGCATCGTCGACGAGCCGGGCGCGGTGCTGCTGTTCGACCCGCTGAATCCCGTCGAGGCGCGGCGCACGATCCTGTTCCTGAAGCCGCTCAACCCCGAGCTCGAGAAGTGGGACGGCTTCCGCGAGGAGATCTCGTCGAAGCTCAAGGCGAAGTACGGCGTGTCGACGATCATGCGCACGACCGCGTTCGCGCGGTTCCTGCTCGAGGCGACGAAGCGCGCCAAGCGGTTCGCGCTGCTGCATCCGCTGGCGGCGCACACCGCGCCGGTGTCGCCGGACCTCGATGTCTTCCGCAAGAGCGCGGAGCGCATCCCGGGCTCGTCGTTCGTCGACCACACGCAGCTGCTCGCGGTCATGCGCGCGGCGAAGTGCCCGTACGAGATCGCGCTCATGCAGCGCGCGGCCGACATCACGGCGAAGGGCTACGACGCGGTGCTCTCGGGCCTGAAGCCCGGCATCACCGAGTTCGACGTGCAGGAGCTCGCCGAGCACGGCTACCGCGCCAACGGCTCGCGCAAGCCCGCGTACCACACGATCGCGGGCGGCGCGTTCAACGCGACGGTGCTGCACTACCACGGCAACCGCGAGCCGCTCAAGGACGGCGACCTGATCCTGCTCGACTCGGGCGCCGAGTACATGGGCTACGCCTGCGATGTCACGCGCACCTTCCCCGTGAACGGCAAGTTCACCAAGCGCCAGCGCGAGATCTACGAGATCGTGCTCGAGGCGCAGCTCGCGGCGATCGC
>JBMOGJ010000230.1:0-2194 GCA_049318425.1 Phycisphaerales bacterium
CGACGGTGCCCGAGGTCTCGGCCTTGATCTCGTTGAAGATCTTCATGGCCTCGATCAGGCAGACGGTGGTGTCGGGGCCGACCTTGGAGCCGACCGAGACGAACGGCGCCTTGTCCGGACCCGGGGTGGCGTAGAAGGTGCCGACCATCGGGCTCTCGATCGCGGGGAGCACTTCCTTCGCGGCGGCGGGAGCGGCGGCCGGGGCCGACGCGGGGGCCGGGGCGGCGTGGGCGACCGGGGCGGCGGCCATCACCGGAGCCGCGACCACCTGGGGGGCGACATGGAGGCCGGGACGCTTGACGGTGACGGTTTCCTGCTCGTCTCGGATGTCGAGTTCGGTCAGGTCGTTTTCGACCATCAGGCGGACGAGTTCCTTGAGCTTGCGGATGTCAATCATGGTGATGAGGGCGGCCGAGCCGCGAGAGTCAGCGCGGCCAAGCCGCGGGTGTGCAGCGCGGTTGGCCGCGCGGGGCGGGAAGATAGCACAAATCCCCGAACGGTGGAGATACGGGGGCGATCGCGCCCGATCGGGGGGCGATGCGGAAGAGATCACGCGGGATGAGGGTCGGGGGTGCCTCGGGGCGCACTGGGGGCGCGGGGCGGGCGGGCGGACTCGCCTGGGATGGCTCGGGCGCCCCGGACGCGTCCGGCGCGTAGGGCGCGCTCAGATCGGGCGTTCCGCGCGCGGCCGGCCGAGGATCTCGCCGATCAGCATCGCCTTGCGGAGGTCGGCGGGGTTCCGCATCGCGGCGGCGAGGTCGCGGCCGGTGAGCTGCCCCGCCGGGCGGGCGTGGGCGGGAGCCGGAGCGGGCTTGGGGGTGGAGGCCGCCGCCTTCCGACCCTCGTGGGTGCGGACATCGTGGCCCGTCTGCGCCGCGGCGATCCGCGACTCGGCGGCCTTCACCTTGGCGACCGCGTCGGCGAGACGCTGCCGGCTCTGCATCGCGTCGGACGAATCGCCCCCGCGGGGGGCGTCGGGTGGGGCCATGGGGGCGGAGGGGCGCGCGACGGGGCGCAGTGCGGACGCGCTTCCCGGTTTGGCCTTGCTGCCCGCCGTGGAGCCGGGCTTGCCGCCGGGCGCCGCGCCGGACTTGGCCGCGCCACGCGCGATCACCTTCGGCGAGCGCGGGGTGCGGACGATGGTGACCGACTCGCCGGACGATGGCGGTGAGGTCGGGGGGAACGACGCGCGCGAAGGCGCCGACATCGCGCCATCGCCCCGCATCGCCTCGGTGGGCGGATTGCGCGCGTCGATGCCCGTGTTCGAACCTGCGTTCGAACCTGCCCTCGCGCCCGCATCCGACCCCAGCGCACCCGACGCGGACTTCGCGCGGCGCGCGGCCTCGGCGTTGGCCTGCGCCTTCTTCGCAACGGCCGCGATGACGGCGTTGATCACGATGGCGGCGATGACCCAGGCGATCGAGTTCACGGGCGGATCCTACCTCGCCGGACGCGCGCGAGGAGCGAGTTCGGGCACGATCCATCCATCGGCATCGCGCATGGGGTGACCGTAGGCGTCGCCGAGGCACGATGCGGTGAGGACCTCCCCCGCCGCACCGGCGGCGATCGCGCGGCCCGCCTTCATCACGAGCGCCGTGGTGGCGATCGCACGTGCGAGCCCCGGATCGTGGAGGCTGAGGACGACCGCCGCCCCCCCGTCGGCCCGCGCCTGCAGCGCCCGCGCGATGCGCGCGACCTCGCCCGGATCGATCCCGCCGAAGGGTTCGTCGAGGATGAGCACCCCCGCGCGTCCGGTCGGCTGGTCGAGTTGCGCGAGCGCACGCGCGATCGCGACGCGCTGCCGCTCGCCCCCGGAGAGCGTGTGGAACGGAAGGTCCGCGCGCGCCGACAGCCCGACCGCCTCGAGGGCGCGCTCGACCGCGGACTCGTCGCGTCCGACGCTGAAGCGGCCGAGCCGCACGACCTCGCGTGCGGTGAATGCCGCGGAGACCTCCGGCCGCTGCGGCACGAACGCGCGCACGGCGGCGAGTGAAGTGGATGATGACGAGTTTGATGCCGAGGCTGACGTCGCCCCAGAGGTCGACGCGCCCACCGACGCGCCCGCGCGCGCGGCGTAGCTCACCCGTCCACCGACATGCCCCGCGCCACCAAGCTGCGCCAGCACGCGCAGCAGCGAACTCTTGCCGCAGCCGTTCGCGCCGACGACGGCGAGGATCTCCCCCGCGCGCAGCTC
>JBMOGJ010000231.1:0-2163 GCA_049318425.1 Phycisphaerales bacterium
GCAAGCACCACCAGCACTCCGACCACGAGCACGACCCGCACTCGCCGCACGCCGGACGCGATCCGGGCGCGGTGGGCTGGGTGCGCGGCTTCCTGCACGCCCACATGGGCTGGCTGTTCGCCGACCTCACCCCCGACCTCAAGCGCTACGTGCCCGACCTGCTGGCCGACCGCACCACGATGCGCATCAGCAACGCCTTCCCGGCGCTGGTGCTGCTCGGGTTCGCGATCCCCGCGGTCATCGGCGGTCTGGTCACCATGAGCTGGTCGGGCGCGCTGCTCGGCTTCCTCTGGGGCGGCATCGTGCGCATGTTCGCGCTGCACCATGTGACGTGGAGCGTGAACAGCGTGTGCCACATCTGGGGCGCCAAGGACTACCACTCGGGCGACGAGAGCCGCAACAACGCCGTGATGGGCATCCTTGCCTTCGGCGAGGGCTGGCACAACAACCACCACGCGTTCCCCGCGAGCGCGCGCCACGGCCTCAAGTGGTGGCAGTTCGACTCGAGCTGGGTGGTCATCCGCACGCTCGAGCGGCTCGGCCTCGCCAAGAAGGTCCGCCTGCCCGCGCCTGAGCGCCTTGCCGCGCGCAAGGCGTGAGCGGGGGGTGCGAAGTCCACCGATCGACGCGGGCTGATCGCATGGCCGCGCCAACTGCAGGTCTTGCCTGGGCAGGCGACTTCCATCCATCGCGTTGGGGTCCTTTGATCCAGTGCCCCCGTTGTCTCGGTTCCCCACGGACGTGAGTGCCCGCAGACGAAGTCTGCGGAACGGATGACGTTCGGACTCGACTCGGTTCGCCATCCGTACCGCAGATTTCGGCTGCGCCTGCATCTGCGGGCACTCGCGTCCACGCACGCCTCGCGCCCGCCACTCCCACCCCGCCAAAATCGCCGAAGCCGCCGACGGGCGCATCGAATCGCAGGCGGGTCGCCGTATCTTGGCTCCATGCTGCTTGCGCCGCTGCTTGCATCGTCCGTCGTGTTGGGTTCGCCTGCGCGCGATTCGGCGCGCAACGCCGTCGACTACAACCGCGATGTCCGGCCCATCCTGTCGCAGCACTGCTTCGCGTGCCACGGGTTCGACGCCAACGCGCGCAAGGCGGGCCTGCGGCTCGACCGCGCCGAGTTCGCGCACGCGCAGATCGAGGGCGAGACCGACGGAACCTCGGCGTTCAAGCCGTTCGACCCGGTCGCGAGCCTCGCGTGGGCGCGCATCAACGCCGAGGATCCCGACGACCGCATGCCGCCGCCCGAGTCGCACCGCACGCTCAGCGAGGCGCAGAAGGACACGATCCGCCGGTGGATCGAGCAGGGCGCCGCGTACGCCGAGCACTGGGCGTTCGTCGCGCCGGCGGTCTCGCCCGCCGTGGCCGACCGCGCGCCGCGAGTGGCGGCGGCCGATGCGGCGGCTGACCCGGCGGGATCGACCGCGCGACCCGCCTCCGCCATCGACACGCTTGCGCTCTCGCGCCTGCGCGCGGTCGCGCCGCACGGAACCGTGGCGCGCCTGGCCGACCCCGCCGATCCCGCGACGCTCCTCCGCCGCGTGACGCTCGACCTCACCGGACTGCCGCCGACCGCGATCGAGGTCGCCGCGTTCGTGAGCGACCCGGATCCCCGCGCGTACGAGAAGGCCGTCGACCGCCTGCTCGCGAGCCCGCACTACGGCGAGCGCATGGCGATGCCGTGGCTCGACGCCGCGCGCTACGCCGACACCAACGGATTCTCGATCGACGGCGGCCGCCACCTCTGGCTGTGGCGCGACTACGTGATCCACGCCTTCAACACCAACAAGCCGTACGACCGCTTCCTGGTCGAGCAGATCGCGGGCGACCTGCTGCCCGACAAGAGCGACGAGACGCTCGTCGCGACCGGCTTCCAGCGCAACGCGATGATCACCCACGAGGGCGGCACGATCGCCGAGGAGAACCTCGTCAACTACGGCGTCGACCGCGTGCGCACCTTCGGCGAGGCCGTGCTCGGCCTGACGGTCGGCTGCGCGCAGTGCCACGACCACAAGTTCGATCCGGTCACGCAGCGCGACTACTACCGGCTGTTCGCGTACTTCAACCAGACCACCGAGCCCGCGCACGGCGGCGACAGCGGCGTGAACGCGGCGCCGGCCGCGAACCTCAAGTCGGTGCTCGCGACCGGCGAGGAGG
>JBMOGJ010000232.1:0-2140 GCA_049318425.1 Phycisphaerales bacterium
TCCACGCACGAACCACCCAGGATCCGCCCATGCTCACCACGACCTTCGCCGCCACGCTCGCCTCGATCGCCCTCCTGCTCGCCCCGCCGCCCGCGACGCCGCCGGCCACCGACGCGCCGCGCATCCCCGCCGCCGTGTTCGTCACCGAGAAGCCGAAGGACGCCAAGTGCGTCTCCGAGGTCAAGAAGTCGGCCAAGAAGGGCGACACCGTGGTGTTCACCGCCACCGTCGGCGGCCGCGCGGAGCCGTTCGTCAAGACCCGCGCCATCTTCATGGTCGCCGACCGCTGCCTGAAGGCCTGCAACCAGAACCCCGAGGAGAACTGCGCCACGCCGTGGGACTACTGCTGCGAGCCGCCGGAGTCGAAGAAGGCGAACATGCTGACCGTGCAGTTCACCGGCGACGACGGGAAGCCGCTCAAGGTCGGCGCGCGCTCGGCGGGCGGCCTCGAGCCGCTCGCGCAGATCGTGGTCGAGGGCGTGGTCGCAGAGGCCGACGATAAGGGCACCTTCATCGTGACCGCGCGCAAGGTGTTCGTCGAGAAGCCGGCGAAGGCGGCCGACGGCGGCGCCGCCCCCGCGCGCAAGCCCGACTGACCCAACCGCTACATTGCGCGCATGACCAGCGCGGATCCGCTCTTCCTCGGCATCGACATCGGCACCACCGGCACCAAGTGCGTCGCGATCGACACGCGCGGCGCGGTGCTCGGCGAGGCCACCGTCGACCATCCCGTGTCGTACCCGCGCCCGGGCTGGAGCGAGCAGGATCCCGAGGACTGGTGGACCTCGACCGTCGCCGCCGTCCAGCGCGCGACCGCCGGCGGGCTCGCCGCGCGGGTCGAGGGCATCGGCCTCTCGGGGCAGATGCACGGACTGGTCACGCTCGACGCCGCGGGCGCGGTGGTGCGCCCCTGCATCCTCTGGAACGACTCGCGCAGCGCGGCGATCTGCGATGACCTGCAGGAGCGCGCGCCCGGCCTGGCGACGGTGCTGCGCACCACGGGCAACCGCGTGTTCCCCGGATTCCAGGCGCCGAAGCTGCTGTGGATGCGCGAGCACGAGCCCGCCGCGTTCGCGCGCGTGGCCAAGGCGCTGCTGCCGAAGGACTGGCTCCGCCACCGCCTCTCCGGCGAGTACATGAGCGAGCCGAGCGACGCGTCGGGCACCGCCGTCTTCGACTGCGCGCGGCGGAACTGGTCGGACGAGATGCTCTCGATCATGCGACTGCCCCGCGCGCTCTTCCCCGATGTCGCGGAGTCGCCGGTGCTGTCGACGCGGCTCTCGGCGGCGGCGGCGCGCGCGCTCGGCCTGCGCGCCGGCATCGGCATCGCGGGCGGCGCGGGCGACCAGGCGGCGGCCGCGGTCGGCAGCGGCATCGTCGCCGAGGGCACGGTCTCCTGCTGCATCGGCACCTCGGGCGTCGTGTTCGCCGCGAGCAACCAGTGGCGCGCCACGCCGAACGGCGAGCTGCACGCGTTCTGCCACGCGGTGCCCGACCGCTGGCACTTCATGGGCGTGATGCTCTCGGCCGGCGGCAGCCTGCGCTGGTTCCGCGACACGCTCGCGCAGGACGCGGTCGCCGAGGCGCGGTCGCGCGGCATCGATCCCTACGAGGTCCTCGCCGAGCGCGCCGCGCGCGTCTCCATCGGCTGCGACGGACTCGTGTTCCTGCCCTACCTGACGGGCGAGCGCTGTCCGATTCCGGATCCGGCGATCCGCGGCGGCTTCGCCGGCCTCGACATCTCGCACGGCCGCGACCACCTCGCGCGCGCGGCGTTCGAAGGCATCACCGCGGGACTCGCGGGCAACGTCGCCATCATGCGGCGGCTCGGCGTGCCGGTCGACGAGGTGCGCCTCTCGGGCGGCGGCGCCAAGAGCGCGTTCTGGCGCTCGATGTGCGCCGACATGTTCGACGCCTCGGTGTCCCTGCTCGCGAGCGATGCGAGCGGCGCGCTCGGCGTGGCGCTGCTCGCGGCGGTCGGCTCGGGCGTGTATCCCTCGGTCGATGCGGCCTGCGCGGCGACGGTCCGAACGCGCGACCTGCTGCCGCCCGATCCGGCGCGCGTGCAGCGCTACGCGGCCGTCCACGCGCGCGCCGCGCTCGCGGCCGAGCGGGCGCTGCGTGCGCAGGCGTGAGCGTG
>JBMOGJ010000233.1:0-2116 GCA_049318425.1 Phycisphaerales bacterium
GCGCGCTCGGCGGCAAGGACGGACGCACGCTGTTCGTGACCGCGCAGAAGGGCGTGTATTCGATCGATGTCGAGGGCGCGCGGTCGCGGTGAGCGGCGCGGCGATCCGCAGGCTCGTACGCCGATCACTCAAGCCTGACTCCGGAGCCGGGAGGGACGCCGATGCCCAGGGCTACTCGTCGCGCGTGCAATCGACCCCGTCCGGTGCGCGAAGCAGATCGATCGACTCCGAGAGCGGTCCGGCGGCATGCGACCCGTCGACATCGGTGAGAAGTTCGAACTCCACGGTTCGACCCGCCACGCCCGCGTGCTCGACGGCGCGCACCGGAAGGCACAGGCCCGAGCCAAACCACCCGAACTCGAGCACCTCGCGCTCGACGATGATGGAGTCACCGACCCGCGCCTCGTAGCGACGGGGCATCCAGCCCGCGGCCGGATCGAGGAAGTAGTGCACCAGCTGGGCGCTCCCGGCAGCAGGAGGCATGGTCAGGCGAACACAGGGCGAACCACCGACCAGGTGCCATTCGTCATCGACCTCGATCGCCGCCTGTGCGAGCCAGGCCTCGAGCCCGTGGGCCGTCAACGCATGCGCAGGCAAAGCGTCGTTCGCGCTGGAACAAACCTCTGCGGCAATCGGCCAGGCCATGAAGATGTCCGCGGCGGATCGCAGAGCCGACAGCGCGCGCGCGCCGGCAGACCCTCTCAATCCACCTCCCGAGACGGCCCCGCCAGCATCGGCGCCGCTCGTGGAACTGGCGGTGAAGTAGCGCAGCTCCTCGAACCCGTCGCTCGCGACGCACTGCGTATCTCCAGCCTCGACGCAACGGCTGATGGCGAAGGCAACTCGGGGCTGGACCTTCACGTCCTCGATCCGCTCCTGCATCGGGCCTCCGTTCAGAACGGTGGTTCGAACGCGAGCGCGAAGTTGGAACGCGGGAACGGCGGCCCGCGCCCGAATGACTTCCGCCTCGACTTCCGCGCGGCCCGGGGGCGGAGCATCGACCAGCGGGCTGACGGCCATCGCGGTCGCGCCGAGTTGCATCGTCGCGCCCAGGGCCAAGGCCACGAAGCACATGGCGCGAGATGCGTCAGGCGAAACTCGCTGGCAGCATGAGAGCACGTTGACATCACGCATTGGAGGAACCTCTTTCATGTATGTCGACTTCAACTTGATGGTCTTCAACAATGTGCCGACGATCCCAAGTCCATCAACGCCGCATTCACTCATCACGAGGCGCCACGGACCGTCCTCCGCGATTCTCTCAACCGCCACGAACTTCCGGTCGGCATTGCCTGAGCCTAACCCCCCCCTCCTCGCTGTCAATGCATCGCTCGCGCGTTTTTGTATTTTTCCTACACATCTCCCGACATCTATGCTCGGGCGACTTGCGCCCCGGCAGCCCGGCGGGCATCCAACGCAGCCCTCAAGGAATCTCGGGAAATCCTGCTCGGAATCGCTCACACGCAACAGCATGCCGAGCGTCTCGTCGATCTCGCGAGGCGCGGCGTGCCGGACGCAGGCGGCGAAGTCGCGCGGATCGCGCGAAACCACAAGGCCGCCGCACCGGACGGCACGCAACTCTCGCCCGAGGGCAAGCCGCTCGGCATGATCCGGTTCCCCGAGCCGCCTCGAACTGCGCGCTCGGCGGCAAGGACGGACGCACGCTGTTCGTGACCGCGCAGAAGGGCGTCTACGCGATCGACATCGAGGGCGCGCGGTCGCGGTGAGCGGCGCGGCGAAGCGCAGGCTCGAGAGCAGATCATTCACGCCGTGAAGCCGGAGCCACGAAGCCTCGCGGCGACGCGCGGAACACTCACGTTCGCCGCCCGCCAGACGAGATCCGCGTCGACTCCGAAGTACTGGTGGATCACGACATCGCGCATCCCAGCCATCTCGGACCAAGGCACATCGGCGTGCGCAGCCCGAGTTGCGGCAGAAACGCCCTTCGCCGCCTCGCCGATCACGGCGAAGTCGTAGAGCACCGCCCGCATGGCGAGATCGTTCTCCGCAAAGCTCTCCCTGCTCGAGCCCTTGGTCACAGCCGCAATCCGGTCGCACGCCTCGACGATGTCGCGAATGCGCGCAGCATCGTCACGCGGCATAGCGGACTTCCCGT
>JBMOGJ010000234.1:0-2106 GCA_049318425.1 Phycisphaerales bacterium
CCCATCCGCCGACCTGGCGGGCGAGGAACCAGCCGGTCTCCTCGGGGATGTTCGCGTACCAGATCAGCATGTACTGGCTGAAGCCGATGTAGGCCCAGAAGACGATGCCGAAGGCCCACATGAGCTTGCCCATGTCCTGCAGGTGCTCGCGGGTGACGATGCCCTTGAGCGTGCCGACGCGGAGCAGGCGGAGCGTCACGAGGATCATCCCCGAGAAGCCCGCGGTCGCGCAGCCGCAGAAGAAGTACACGCCGAACATCGTGGAGAACCACGCCGGCGAGAGCGACATGATCCAGTCGAACGCGGCGAAGGTGGTGGTGACGCCGAAGACGATCGCGGCCGGACCCGACCACTTCTGCATGCGGGCGCTGATGGCGCGGTCACCCGACTCGTCCTGCGCGACGCTGTTGCGGAGGAAGAAGGTGGCGAGGAGCGCCCACGCCGCGAAGTACACCGCGGCGCGCGTCCAGAAGAACGGCGCGTTGAGGAACGCCTCCTTCGCGTGCACGATGTGGTACTCGGCCTCGTTGTTGGCCTTGAGCGTCTCCATGTCGGCCCAGACCCAGAGGACGTTCGCCTTGCCCATGAACCAGAGCACGGCGAACGGCACGAAGAGGAGCCAGAACCAGCGCAGGTTCGAGGCAAGCGCCTCGGCCGGGCGGCGGACCGCGACCGACCAGCCCGCGCGGGTCAGGTGCTGGATGAAGACGAAGAACAGGCCGCCGAGGCACATCGTGAGTCCGAAGAGGAACGCGATGAGGTAGGCGCGCCAGAAGTGATGCGCGTCGGTGCCGAAGGCGCCGGTGTAGCCGATGGCGGCGCCGCCGCCGAGGCCGATCACCGCGACCGCGAGGGCGGCCTTGCGGAGCCCGAGCGCGAAGGCGGGGAGCTGGATGTTCTGCGCGCCGAGGTCGAGATTCGTGGAGGCATGCGCCATCACTTCACCTCCTTCTTGAGGTTGTCGCGGAGTTCCGGCGGAACGTCCTGCATCGAGGCGTTCTGCGAGAGCTGCAGCGCCTGCACGTAGGCGGCGATCGCCCAGCGGTCGTTGAGGTCGATCTGGGTGCCGTAGCCGGCCATGTTGCGGATGCCGTTGGTGACCACGTTGTAGAGCATGCCGAGCTTGTGCTCGCGCACGACCGGGTCGTGCAGGCTCTTTGCCTGGACCCAGCTGGTGCCGTTGGCCGGACCTTCGCTCGACGACATGAGCTCCATCGCGCGCTTGTTCACGGCGCCGTCGCCGTAGCCGGCGTAGCCGTGGCACACGCTGCAGTAGATGTTGTAGCGCTGCTGGCCGCGCTCGAGGAACTCGCGCGACAGCGTGAGTCCGGCGGGCAGCGTGTCGGCCCACGCGCCGTTCACCACGCCGTCATGGAGGTGCGTGTCGAGGTTGTCCTCGCCGCGGGCCACGGTGCCGAGCACCGCGGGACGCTGCGAGCGGCCGTCGGCGAAGAGCGGGTTGACCGTCTGCGGCTTGAACTTCGGCTGGAAGTCCATGTCGAAGAAGATGTGCACCGCGCGGTTCGGGTCGGGCGTCGCGCGGACGCGCGCGATGACGAACGGCGGCACCGTCAGCGCAAGCGCCGCGAGCACACCCGTGAAGAGCATCCAGCGAGGGGGCATCGGAATCATGGATTAGTCCTCCACCGCCTCGATGGCGACGGGGTCGAGGGTCCGGAGGAATTCCTCCGTCTTCCTGGGCAGGAACTTCGGGTCGCGCGCCTCGATCGAGATGAAGAAGCGGTCGTTGGTGGCGCGGCGGAAGCGGTGCGACCTGAACAGCGGGTGGTAGAGCTGCGGCAGGCCGTTGAAGAGGAACATCAGCTTCACGGTCGCGAGCGCCGAGAAGAGGATGGTCAGCTCGAACATCACGGGGATGAAGGCCGGCAGGCTCATCGCGGGCTTGCCCGAGATCAGGAACGGGTAGCCCGTCACCCACACGCCGGCCCAGACCGTGAAGTCCCACGAGTTCGTGAAGGCCTGCAGGAAGAACGCGGCGATGGTGCCGGTCATGCCCGCGAAGAACACGAAGATCGGCAGCCAGGTGCGCTGGATGCCCATCGCGCCGTCGAGGCCGTGCACGGGGAACGGCGTGTGGCAGTCCCA
>JBMOGJ010000235.1:0-2103 GCA_049318425.1 Phycisphaerales bacterium
GACCTTGAAGAACTCGCTGTCGGCGCGGATGTCGTTCTCGTAGTCGACGCCCGCGACCCACCAGCGGCAGACGTCGGCGCCGAACTCCTTGAGCAGCGCCTCGACGTCGATCGTGTTGCCGATCGACTTCGACATCTTGCGTCCGTCCTTGTCGACGATGAAGCCGTGCGTGACGAGCCGCTTGAACGGCGCCTGCCCGGTCGCGCCGATCGCGGGAAGCAGCGACAGCTGGAACCATCCGCGGTGCTGGTCGCTGCCCTCGAGGTAGATCTCGGCCGGGTAGCCGATGCCGCGCGCGCGCAGCACCGAGTTCCACGAGCTGCCCGCCTCGAACCACACGTCGAAGATGTCGTAGAGCTTGGCCAGCGACGCGATGTCGAGCCCCGCGGGCGCGTGCGGGTCCTTCGACGCGTCGTAGTGCGACAGGAGCTCCGCGGGCGACTCCTGGAACCACGCGTCGCTGCCCTTCTCGGCGAAGCGCTTCGCGATCGCGCGCACGCTCGCGCTCGTCAGGAACGTCTTGCCGTCGGCCATCCGGAACGCGGGGATCGGCAGGCCCCACGAGCGCTGGCGCGAGATGCACCAGTCGGGGCGCGCCTCGATCATGCCGCGCATGCGGTTGCGGCCCCACTCGGGCGTGAAGCCGACCTCCTTCTCGATCGCCTCGAGGCCGCGCGCGCGCAGCGACTTGCCGTCGCGCTTCGCCGGCACATCGACGCCCACGAACCACTGCTCGGTGGCGCGGAAGATGACGGGCGTCTTCGAGCGCCAGTCATGCGGATACGAGTGCATGAACTTGTGGTCGTGGAACAGGTGGCCGCTCGCGCGCAGGTGCTCGGCGACCTCGGCGTTCGCGGTCCAGATCGACTTGCCGCGCAGCCACTCGGGCACGGTGTCGTCGTAGGTGCCGTCCTCGCGCACGGGGCAGTACGCGGGCAGGCCCTCCTTGAGGCCGGTGCGGTAGTCGTCGGCGCCGTGGCCGGGCGCGGTGTGCACGAGGCCGGTGCCGTCCTCGAGCGTGACGTAGTCGGCGCTCACGACGCGGCCCTTGCGCGGGCAGAACGGATGCCGGTACTCGAGGCCGACGAGCTTCGCGCCCTCGCACTCGGCGCGGACGACGACCTTCTCGGCGCCCGCCTTCCTGGCGACGCCCGCGACGAGGTCGCTCGCCATGATGGTCGTGCTGCCGTCGATCTCGACGAGCGCGTAGCGGTAGCGCTCATGCACCGCGATCGCGAGGTTCGCGGGGAGCGTCCACGGCGTGGTGGTCCAGATCATGAAGCTCGGCGTCGCGTCGAGGAAGCGCGACTCGTCGACGTCCTCTTCCTCGCCGGCGCTTGCAGGCATTTCCGTCAGCAGGCCGAACGCCTCGGCGACCTTCGCGCGGTCGGCCGCCTCGAAGTCGACGTAGACCGAGAGATCCTCGCGGTCCTCGTACTCGAGCTCCGCCTCGGCGAGCGCGGTCTTGTTGGCGATCGACCAGTGCACGGGCTTGAGCGCGCGCACGACGACGCCCTGGTCGATGAGGTCGGCGAAGACCTCGAGCGTCTTCGCCTCGTACGCCGGCTGCAGCGTGAAGTACGGATCGGCGTAGTCGGCGCAGGTGAGCAGGCGCTTCATCTGCTCGGCCTGCAGGCCGATGAACTTCGTCGCCGCCGCCGCGCACTCGCGGCGGATCGCCATGTGGCGCTGCTCGGGCGTGAGCGTGTCGAGCTTCGCGGCCTTGCCCTTCTCGTGGAGCTCGGTCATCACCTTGTGCTCGATCGGCAGGCCGTGGGTGTCCCAGCCGGGCACGAAGCGCACGCGGCGACCCTCCATGAGCGCGCCGCGGGTCACGAAGTCCTTGAGCACCTTGTTCAGCATGTGCCCCATGTGGATGGGGCCGTTCGCGTACGGCGGGCCATCGTGGAAGACGAACGGCTCGGCGCCCTCGCGCGACGCCTGCAGGCGGCCGAAGACCTTCGCATCCTCCCAGCGCTTGAGCGACTGCGGCTCGGCCTGGATGAGGTTCGCCTTCATTGCGAACGCCGTCTTGGGCAGGTTGAGCGAGTCCTTGTAGGTGGGCTTCTGCTGGCTGGGCTGGGCGTCGGACATGGCGGGCTT
>JBMOGJ010000236.1:0-2013 GCA_049318425.1 Phycisphaerales bacterium
GGCACCATCCAGGCACGCCGTCACGGCGTCCGGTCGGTCGGGACGGGTGCCGGGTTGGTGGGTGGTTGGTGCCAGATTGGTGCCAGGTTGGTGCCAGGCACGCGAAATCGGGCGGGGGGCGCGTCCGAGCGCGCGGCGCTGCGAATACGCTCCGACCCATGCTGTACCGAATCCTCCGCGGCATCACCGAGATCTACGGCCGGGTCTGGCTGTTCATCTTCATCGGGATGTTCTTCGTGGCCCTCGCGTTCACCGTCATCTACCCGCTGGTGCCGATCGTGATGATCATCTCCTCGGTGTTCCTGGTGGTGTTCGTGCGCTGCGGCTACCTCGCGCTCAAGTGGGCCGAGTGCGGACTGGCCCGCGAGGCCCTCGGCGCCGGCAACTGCCCGGCGTGCCGCACCAAGGTCGACGCCCTCCGGATCGGCGAGGAGCGCGTCCACGAGTGCCCCGGCTGCCGCCGCGTCTACGACGGCAAGGGCGATGTGTACACCCCCGAGTTCGCCGAGGAAGTCACGCCGCCCGCGACCTTCGAGCGCGCGCCGGAGGCGCTCTGATATGCCGGCGGACGACGAGCCCGTCGAGCTGGCGCGGTTCCCGAGCGAGGAGCTTGCGTCCCTCCTCGTCGCGCGCCTCGAGTCCGAGGGGATCCCTTCCGCGGTCCTCGGCGGCCACCTCAAGAACGCGAACCTGTTCTTTGCATTGACGCTCTGGCCCGCGGTCGTCGTGCGGCCGGACGACCTCGAGCGCGCGCGCCGCGTGATGGCCGAGGTCATCCCATCCGAGGGTGCGGAGGCCGACTGGGAGGACGAAGCCGAGCGCGCGCCGCGCGAGGACGCGGATCTGTAGGATTCCGCCATGCGCACCGTCCTCTTCGTCTGCACAGGCAACACCTGCCGCTCGCCCATGGCGGAGGGGATCGCGCAGAAGATCGCCGAGGACGGGCGCCTTCCCGCGGGAATCGGCCCGCTCTTCTTCGCCTCGGCCGGCGTGAGCGCGTTCGACGGCGGACCGACCAGCCACGAGACCGTCGCCGTCCTCGAGCGCATGCACGCGCCCGTGCCGCAGCATTCGAAGCGCCTGACCGCCGAGATGGTGCGCAAGGCCGACCTGGTGCTCGGGATGACCGCCGCCCATGTCGCGCGCGCCCGCGCGCTGGTGGCGAACGACCCCGCCGCCGCGGCGCGGGTGCAGCCCCTCGATCCCTCGGGAGACGTGCCCGATCCGATCGGCCTCGGCCAGCGGTCCTACGACGAGCTGGGCGCGTACTTCGCCGAGTTGATTCCGCAGCGGATTGCGGGGATGCTTGGCGCATGAAGATCGCCCTCGGTTGCGACCATCGCGGAGCCGTTGCCACGCAGGCACTCATCGCCCACCTCAAGGCGGACGGCCATGACGTCGAGCCCGTGTCCGACATGAACGGCGCGATGACCGACTATCCCGACAGCGCGTACGCCGCGTGCAGCCGCGTCGCGCGCGGCGAGGCCGACCGCGCGATCCTCATCTGCGGCACCGGCATCGGCATGTGCATCGCGGCCAACAAGCTGCGCGGCATCCGCGCGGCGCTCGCGCAGGACGAGCTCTCGGCGCAGCTCTCGCGCACCCACAACGACGCGAACGTGCTCTGCCTCTCGGCCGACCTCCTCGGCCACACGCTGGTGAAGCGCATCGTCGACACCTGGGTGCGCACGCCGTTCGACGGCGGACGCCACCTGCGCCGCCTGCACAAGATCGAGGCGATCGAGCGCGGCGAGGATCCGTCCGGCCTGCGCGCCTGAGCGCGACTTCGCGCGATCTTCACCCGAACTGGAAGGCATGCTCGCAGACGGCCCGCACGCTGCGCGCCATGCACCGAGCCAACCCCGCCCGCGTCGCCGCGTCCGTCATGCTCCTGCCCGCCGCCGCGGCGTTCGCGCACGACGGCATCCACGGCATCAAGTCCGACGGCGAGCGCCGCCGGATGCCCGAGTTCGCCGTCATCGCGAGCGCGCCCGACTTCGTGCGCACCCACGC
>JBMOGJ010000237.1:0-1997 GCA_049318425.1 Phycisphaerales bacterium
AGCGGCAGGTCCTTCGACCAGTTGATGGTGCAGGTCTGGCGGCGCATGTACTGCTTCCAGCTGTCGGAGCCCGACTCGCGGCCGCCGCCCGTGTCCTTCTCGCCGCCGAACGCGCCGCCGATCTCGGCGCCCGAGGTGCCGATGTTCACGTTGGCGATGCCGCAGTCCGAGCCTTCGGTCGAGAGGAATCGCTCGGCGCTGCGCATGTTGAGCGTGAAGATCGCGCTCGAGAGCCCCTGGTCGACCGAGTTCTGGATCTCGATCGCCTCGTCGAGGCCCGACACCGAGTAGACGTACAGGATCGGCGCGAAGGTCTCCTCGCAGCAGATGCGCGGACGGCCGCCCTTCGGCACGCGGTAGAGCGTCGGCTCGACGAAGTTGCCGGGCTTGCCCTTGAAGCGGTCGATGCCCGCGATGCCGCCCGCGAGCAGCGTGCAGCCTTCCTTGTCGGCCTCGGCGCACGCATGGCGCATGGCGGCGACGGCCTGCGTGTTGACGAGCGGGCCCATGAGCGTGCCCGCCGCGAGCGGATCGCCGATCGGCACGCTCTTGTACGCCTTCGCCAGGCGCTCGCAGAGCGCGTCGACGACCTTCTCGTGGACCAGCAGGCGCCGCGTGGTCGTGCAGCGCTGGCCGGCGGTGCCGACCGAGCCGAACAGCACGGCGCGCGCCACCAGCTCCATGTCGGCGTCATCCATCACGATGATCGCGTTGTTGCCGCCGAGCTCGAGCAGGCAGCGACCGAGGCGCTTCGCCACGACCTCGCCCACGCGGCGGCCCATGCGGCACGAACCGGTCGCCGAGATGAGCGGGAGTCGGCGGTCTGCGATCATCGTCTCGCCGACCTCTGCGTCGGTGCCGATGATGAGCGGGAAGATGTCGGCGGGGTCGATGCCTTCCGGCCGCCAAAGCTCCTGCTCGCGCAGCACCTTCCAGCAGATCTCGCTGGTCGCGATCGCCGTGAGCGGCGTGATGAGTGACGGCTTCCAGATGCACGCGTCGCCGCAGACGGCCGCGACCATCGCGTTCCACGCCCACACCGCGTTCGGGAAGTTGAACGCCGTGATGCAGCCGATCACGCCGAGCGGATGCCACTGCTCGTACATGCGGTGCCCGGGGCGCTCCGAGTGCATCGAGAGGCCGTAGAGCTGCCGCGCGAGGCCGACGGAGAAGTCGGCGATGTCGACCGACTCCTGCACCTCGCCGAGGCCCTCGGCCTTGATCTTGCCCATCTCGAGCGACACGAGCTCGCCGAGCGCGTCCTTCTGCTCGCGGAACGCGTTGCCCATGCGCCGCACGATCTCGCCGCGCTTCGGCGCGGGGAGCTGCCGCCACGACGCCTGCGCCTTGACCGCACGCGCCATGGCCGACTCGTAGTCGGCGCGCGACTCGAGCCGCACCGCGGCGATCGCCTCGCCGGTCGCGGGATTGTCCGAGGTCACCGAGTTGGCGGTGCCGGGTGCGCAGATGCGCGGATTGTTCGCGAGGCCGAGGCGGACGAGGACGGGATGCGCGGTGGATGCCATAGGTCGCGCAGGATAGCGTTGCCCCCGCGGCATTTCCCCGCCGAAACCGCGGGCGAAGGTGCCGTATGATCCCCGCCCTATGCCCCTCGACCGCAACCAGATCGCCCAGCGCGCCGCGCAGGAACTCCGCGACGGCTTCTACGTGAACCTCGGCATCGGCATGCCGACCCTCGTCGCCAACTACGTGCCTGCCGGCATGCAGGTCTGGCTCCAGTCGGAGAACGGCCTGCTCGGCATGGGTCCCTTCCCCGAGGAGGACGCGGTCGACCCCGACCTCATCAACGCGGGCAAGCAGACGGTCACCGGCGTCGCCGGGCATTCGTTCTTCTCGAGCGCCGACAGCTTCGCGATGATCCGCGGCGGGCACATCGACCTGGCGATCCTGGGCGCGATGGAGGTCTCGCAGGAGGGCGACATCGCCAACTGGATGATCCCCGGCAAGATGGTCAAGGGCATGGGCGGCGCGATGGA
>JBMOGJ010000238.1:0-1995 GCA_049318425.1 Phycisphaerales bacterium
TCGGTCCGCGCGCGTAGACCTCGCGCCCCTTCTGGCGGTACTTCCACACGAAGTAGAACATCAGTCCCACCACGAGGAAGAAGAAGAAGTAGTTGATGTAGTTGATGAAGTTGAAGACCCAGTCGTTCTCGCTGGCGAAGGTCGATGCACCCTCGGGCAGCCAGAAGGTCTTCGGAGTCGTGCCCTCGCCCGCCGCGAGGGCGGGATCGGAGCTCGACTGCATCAGGACGGTGGTGATGAGGTTGGTCACGTTCAATCGCCTCTTCAATTCGCGGCGGCGGCGGTGGCTGCCGACGCGCTTTGCTTCTTCTTCCTGACCTCGGCGGACCAGAAGATCCCGAGCCCGCCCGCGAGGACGAGCACGGTGATCGCTCCGCCGATCGACATGACGCGGCGCGCCTGCAGCACGTAGCCGCGCGCGTCCGCGTCGTAGATGTGGCACCAGAGGATGAACCGGTCGAGCGTCGTGCCGATCTTGCCCTCGGAGGCCTCGAGGAGGCCCATGCGGAGGTCGGTCGGCTCGAACTTGGTTCCGTACATGTAGCGGCTGATGCGACCCTCGGGGGTCACGAGCACCAGCACCGCGGCGTGCGCGTAGTCGCCGTTCTCCTGGCGGCGGAACTGGAAGCCGACGGCGTCCGCCACCGACTTCGACATCAGCTCGCTGCCGGTGAGGAAGTGCACGCCCTGCCCCGCGCCGGGGCGGTCGAACTCGGCGAGGTAGCTCTCCTTCTTCGCCTTGGCGAGCGCGGCGGTCTCGGTCGGGTCGATCGACACCGAGAGGACCTCGAACTCCTTGCCCGGCATCCAGTCGACGCCCTTGAGGCCATCGAAGGCGCCGTTCAGCACCAGGTTGCAGAGCATCGGGCACTTGTTGTAGCCGAGCTGCAGCAGCACCGGCCGCTCGCCGCGGAAGTAGTCGCGCAGCGTGACCGGGTTGCCCGCGTCGTCGATGAACCGCGTGTCGAGCGGGAGCGGCTCGTTCAGGTGCTCGATGATGTCGACGCCCTTGAGCTCCTCGGGCACGCCGAGGTTGAGCTGCGCCGTCGCCGTCGCCGCGATCGACAGCGCCGCCGTGAGGGCGGTGGTCGTCGCGAGGATGGTGCGTGCGAGGCGGGTCATGTGTGGCTCTTGGTCGTGACTTTGGGTCGTGACTCGTGCGTGGACGGCTCTTGCTGCGATGGCTTGTGCGCTTGCGGGCTCACTTGCCCTGCTGACTTGCCCGGATCACTTTCCCTGGGCAGTCCTGAGTTCCATCGCGCGCTCGATCGGGATTCGCACGCGGTCGACCTTCTTGTCGTCGACCTCCTCGGCGTAGGTCCCGTATTGCGCGAGGAGCTCCTTCTGCTGCGAACGCAGTCCGGTCGAGAGCACCGGACGCTCGTCGATCACGCGCTCCTCCTCGAAGTTGCGCTGCACGCCGAAGTACATCACCGAGACGGCGAGGCAGAACGCGACGAAGAAGATGATGCCGACGAACGAGTAGAACCAGGTGGCCCCCATCTCGGGGTCGTCCAGCTGCTCGGTGGTGGTGTGGGATGCGGACATCGTGTGTTCCTGTGGGGGTCACATGTTCTCGAAGCGGACGCTCTCGGCGAGGCGCGGGTCCTTGCGCGGGACCAGCGAGATGCGCGAGAGGGTGCCGATCGTTCCGGCCGCGACGGCGCCGAGGACGCCGAGCGCGAGCAGGAAGTTGACGGGGTTGCCGAAGTGGGTCTCCGTGCCGGCGTAGGCCTGCGAGAGCTCCGAGTACTTCGAGAAGTTGCCGAGGTCGTGCGGGATCTCGGGCATGACGAGCCAGTAGAGGTCGACGTAGTGGAAGCAGAGCATCCACACCGCGCCGATCGCCAGCGTGAGCGGCGCGCGCTTCATCCACTTGCTGATGAGCCCGACGAACGGGATCACGAAGTGGCCGAAGAGCAGCACGAAGCTGAAGAAGCCCCATCCGCCGACCTGGCGGGCGAGGAACCAGCCGGTCTCCTCGGGGATGTTCGC
>JBMOGJ010000239.1:0-1976 GCA_049318425.1 Phycisphaerales bacterium
TGGTGAGGCTGGCGATCGAGTCGCCGAGGGTGCTGATCTTCGCGTCAAAGGTCTTGGTATCGGACATGTTCTGTTCCTTGCGGCTTGCGCCGCTGTCGTGCCACCGAGAGGTGCCGCAACGCGCGGCATTTCATCCCTGTCTGGGACCAGTCGGTGGCGGACTGGGGACGGGTCTTAGTTCTGTTTTGCACACACACCGCGTGATTCACGCGGCCCGATCCGCGCCGCAGCGCGGTTCGGCCTACCAACCGCGGCCCGATCCGCGCCGGAGCGCGGTTCGGCCTACCAACCTCGGCCCGATCCGCGCCGGAGCGCGGATCGGCCTACCAACCTCGCATCTCGAAGATCGCTCAGGCGATCTTCGCGATGCTCTCACCCTTCTCGAGCTTCTCCTGGATCGTCTTGACGACGCCCATGATGTTGCGCGCCGGGGAGAGCACGAGGGTGACGACCTTGGCCTGCGCCTCTTCCCGGGTCGGGAAGCTGCCGAGCATCTTCACGCCGGCCTCGCCGTCGTAGTACTCGCCGTCGAAGATGGCGCCCTTGAGGACGATCTTCTTCTCGGTCTCGGCTGCCTTCACGACCTCGCGAGCGACGAGAACCGCGCTCTCGGGACCGGTGAGGAGGGCGGAGGGGCCCTTCAGCGCCTTCTCGAGCGAACCCAGCGGGCCGCCCTTGAAGGTGCGGCGCGCGAGCGCGTTCTTGACGACGGTGACGCGGATGCCCTTCGAACGGAGCGAATTGCGCATCGACGTGGTGGCCTTCGCATCGAGACCACGGATCTCGACGACGACGGCACCGGTCACGCCCTTGAAGCGGTTGTCGTACTCCGATGCAATCAGATTCTTGACTGGCTTGCTCATGGTGGTTCCTTTCGGAGTACTCGCTTAGACGGCGACCTGGATGCCGGGGCTCATGCACGCGGCGATCACGCACTTCTTGACGTAGGTGCCCTTCGCGGACGACGGCTTGATCTTCTGGATGTTGGCGACGAACGCCTCGAGGTTCTCGACGAGCTTCGCGTCGGCGAAGGAGAGCTTGCCGATGATGCCGTGGACGTTGCCACCGTCATCGTTGCGGTACTCCTGCTTGCCGTTCGCGTACTCCTTGACCGCGCCGACGACGTCGGGGGCCACGGTGCCGGCCTTCGGCGAGGGCATGAGGCCCTTCGGACCGAGGACCTTGCCGAGCTTCGACACGACGCGCATCATGTCGGGGCTGGCGACGGCGACATCGAAGTCCATCCAGCCGCCTTCGATCTTGGCGACCAGATCGTCCGAACCCGCCTCGACGGCGCCCGCGGCCTTGGCGGCGGGAACCTTGTCCGAGTTGCAGAAGCAGACGACGCGCGCCGTCTTGCCGGTGCCGTGCGGGAGGCCGATCGAGCCACGGATGATCTGGTCGGCCTGCTTCGGATCGATGCCGAGGTGCATGACGACGTTGACCGTCTGGTCGAACTTCGGGGTCTTGAACTTGCGGAGGGCCGCGACCGCCTCAGCGGGGGTCATGACGGCCTTGGTGGACGAGGCGAGGTTCGCCTTGCGACGCTTGGAAATCATTGGCATGGTTTAGCCCTCCACCGTCACGCCCATCGAGCGTGCAGTACCGGCGACGACGCGCATCGCGGCTTCGATGTTGCTGGTGTTGAGGTCCTTGAGCTTCTCCTCGGCGATGGCCTTGACCTGCGCCTTCGAGAGCTTGCCGATCTTCTCGGTGTTCGGCTTGCCCGAGCCCTTCTCGACCTTCAGCGCCGCAGCGATGAGGACCGAGGTGGGCGAGCTCTTGATCTCGAAGTCGAACGAACGGTCGCTGTAGACCGTGATCACGCAACCGACGACGCGGCCGTTGAGCGCGCGCGTGGCTTCGTTGAACTTCGTGATGAATTGGCCGGGGTTGACGCCGTTGGCGCCGAGAACGGGGCCGATCGGCGGGGCCGGAGTGGCCTTGCCACCCGGCGCCATGATCTTGAACTGCTT
>JBMOGJ010000240.1:0-1945 GCA_049318425.1 Phycisphaerales bacterium
AGCTGCGCGGCCGCGCCGGCCGCCAGGGCGACAACGGCTCCAGCCGCTTCTTCCTCTCGATGGAGGACGACCTGATGAAGCTCTTCGCGGGCAAGGTGATGCTCACCGCGCTCTCGAAGCTCGGCATGAAGGAGGGCGACGACCTCGAGGACAGCCTGCTCACCCGCTCGATCGAGAAGGCGCAGCGCAAGGTCGAGGAGCGCAACTTCCAGGCGCGCAAGAACATCCTCGAGTACGACGAGCCGATGGAGCACCAGCGCCGCGCGTTCTACGGCCTGCGCCAGCCGATCGTCGAGTCGAAGGGCGTGAAGGAGCTCGTGCTCCGCTACGTCGAGGAGTCGATCGACAAGGCCGCCGAGGACTACCTCGGCAAGATGCACGTCCCGAACACCTGCGCCGAGTGGGTGCGCGAGCACTGCGGCGTCGTGATCGAGGCCGACCGCTTCCTCAAGAAGGAGCGCGAGGAGATCGAGAAGCTCATCCGCATCGATGCCGCCGAGGAGGCGCAGGAGTCGATCCGCGCCACCGCCGGCGAGTGCCTCCCGACCGAGCTCGAGCCGTCCGAGTGGGACGCCGAGGGCTTCGCGGCCTGGGCGCGCACGCACTACGGCGCCGAGCTGCTGCCCGACGAGATCCGCGCGATGGGCCGCCAGTCGGCGATCGAGCGCGTCCAGCGCGCCGCGATCCGCAAGTTCGCGGAGATCGACCTCTCGCCGCTCGCCGCGTTCCTGGTGAAGGACTTCGGCGCGAAGCAGCTCGCCCACTGGGCGAACCGCAAGTTCGGCGCCGACCTCGACGAGTCGATCTTCGTGGGCGCGACCACGCCCGCCGAGGCGGCCGACAAGCTGGTCGCGAAGGCGCACGAGCTCTACCGGCGGCGCGAGATCGCGTATCCGGTCGACTTCGCGATCGAGTCGACCAACGCCGGCATGCAGCAGGACCCGGCGGGCGCGCTCGCGCAGTTCTGCGCGTTCGTGAAGGCCCGCTACGGCCTCGAGTGGGACGCGCAGTCGCTGCCGTCGAACGACCCGACCGAGCTGCGTCGCATGCTGGTCGAGCGCGCCGAGTCGATCGGCGACGCCGAGGTCTCGAAGCGCACGCAGGAGTGCCTCGCGCGCGGGCGCGACGCCGACTCGATCGCGCGCTGGTTCGGCGAGGAGTGCCTCGTGCGCCTCTCCGAGAGCGAGCGCGACGACGCCGCGGCCGACCCGGAGCGGTTCGTGCGCACGAAGGTCGCGGACCTGGTGCGCCTTGAGCTCACCCAGTTCGAGCGCTGGATCCTCCTGTCAATCCTCGACAACGCGTGGAAGGACAACCTCCACGCGATGGACCAGATCCGCGACTCGATCGGCTTCCGCGCGTTCAGCCAGAAGGATCCGCGCATCGAGTTCAAGCGCGAGAGCGCGAAGACCTTCAGCGAGATGCAGGAGACCATCCGCGACCGCGTGACCGACATCGCGTTCCGCGGCCGGCTCGCCCCGCAGGCTCCGCGCGCGATGCCGCGTCCGCAGGTCTCGGCGGCGGCGGCGCCCGCAGCGCTTCCGACCGACGCGGCCGGTGGCGGTGGCGCGGCCGCAGGCGTGCTTGCGCCCGCGGCGGCACCCGTGTCGGCGGCACCGGTCGCGGCGCCGGCGCTCGCCTCGGAGTCGCCCGTCGATCCGTCGACCCTTCCGGTCGTCGGCCGCAACGAGCCCTGCCCGTGCGGCAGCGGACTCAAGTACCGCCAGTGCCATGGCAAGAAGCCCGACGCCGCGGCGTGACGCGCGACCGTCGAGGCAGACAACCAACCCACTCCCCGCGGCCCCGCGACCGATGCGGGGCCGCGGCTTTTTCGGCGGCGTGCGTGCGCTTGACGCGCGTTGGGAATTCGCTAGACTTCTCCCCCTCACAGCCTCGTTAGCTCAGTTGGCAGAGCAGCTGACTCTTAATCAGCGGGTCGTAGGTT
>JBMOGJ010000241.1:0-1925 GCA_049318425.1 Phycisphaerales bacterium
TCGGCTTCCTTCAGGCCGCGCGTGGTGAGCGCGGGCGTGCCGAGGCGCAGGCCGCTCGTGATCATCGGCGAGCGCGGGTCGTTTGGGATGCCGTTCTTGTTGACGATGATGCCGGCCTTCTCGAGCCACTTCTCGGCGTCGGCGCCGGTGAGGTCGGCCGAGCGCGCGCGCAGGTCGACGAGCATCAGGTGGTTGTCGGTGCCGCCCGAGCAGAGGCGGTAGCCGCGCTTCACGAGGCCCGCCGCGAGCGCCTGCGCGTTCTTCACGACCTGCTGGCAGTAGGTCTTGAACTCGGGCTTGAGCGCCTCGCCGAACGCGATCGCCTTGGCGCCGATCACATGCATGAGCGGGCCGCCCTGCGAGCCGGGGAACACCTTGCGGTCGATCTTCTTGGCGATCTCCTCGTCGTTGGTGAGGATCAGGCCGCCGCGCGGACCGCGCAGCGTCTTGTGCGTGGTCGTCGTGACAATGTGGGCGTGCGGGAACGGCGACGGATGCACGCCCGACGCGACGAGGCCCGCGATGTGCGCGATGTCGGCCATCAGCACGGCGCCGACCTCGTCGGCGATGGCGCGGAAGCGCGCGAAGTCGATCACGCGCGGATACGCCGAGTAGCCGCAGATGATCATCTTCGGCTTGCATTCGCGGGCGATGCGCGCGATGGCGTCGTAGTCGAGGAGCTCGGTCGCGGCGTCGAGGTCGTACTCGGCGATCTTGTAGAAGGTGCCCGAGAAGTTCACCTTGAGGCCGTGCGAGAGGTGGCCGCCCGACTTGATCGGGAGCGACAGGATGGTGTCGCCCGGATCGCACATCGCCATGAACGCCGCGGTGTTCGCGTTCGCGCCGCAGTGCGGCTGCACGTTCGCGAACTTGCAGCCGAAGAGCTGCTTCGCGCGGTCGCGGGCGAGGTCCTCGATGCCGTCGTGGAACTCGCAGCCGCCGTAGTAGCGCTTGCCGGGGTAGCCCTCGGCGTACTTGTTGGTGAGCCACGAGCCAACCGAGTGCATGACCTCGGTCGAGACATGGTTCTCGCTGGCGATCAGCTCGAGCGTGGTCGCCTGGCGCTCGGCCTCCTGCGCGAACAGGCGCGCGGCGGCCGGGTCGTAGTGCTCGAGCATGGCGAGAAGCTGCACGCTCATCGCGTCGAGCGGGATGTCGGAGGGGAAACCAGCGGGCATCGAGCGGGCGGAGACGGCGGGTGCGGCGGTCGCGGGAGTCATGGGTCGGGATGGTAGTCGAGCCGCTACGCTCCGCACATGCGCGGCGGACGCGGCATCATCGAGACTCCCATCGGCACCCTGGCGGTCGGGCGGCGCGGCGGACGCCTCGCGGTCGACTGGATGGTCGACGGCGACGACGCGGCCGCGAAGTCCCCGGCCGCCGAACTCCGCGCCGACCCGGCGGATCCCGAACCGGCCGCGATCGCCGACGCGATCCGCGCCTACTTCGCGGGCGATGGCGCCGCGCTCGCGCGCATCCCGACCGGCGCGGGCACCGACTTCCAGCGCCGCGTGTGGGACGCGTGCCGCACCATCCCCGCGGGCGAGACCCGCACCTACGGCTGGATCGCCGGGCAGCTCGGCGGCGGCCACGCGCTCTGCCGCGCGGTCGGCCAGGCGCTCCGCCGCAATCCCCTGCCGATCGTGGTGCCCTGCCACCGGGTGGTCGCGGAGGGCGGACTGGGCGGCTACGCGGGCGACCGCACGGGCGAACTCGCGCGGATCAAGCGGCGCCTGCTTGCGTTCGAGGCGCGCGCCGACGCGTGACGCGGGGCGCCTGCCGCGCGGCCAGTTGCTAGAGTGCGCACCCCTTTGGACGAGCGCCCCCGCGCGGGTTCGGATGGAGCTGTGGAGTGGGACGCGTGGATTGGGACGATGGATCGGGAAGCATGGATCGGGAAGCATGGATCGGGAAGCATGGATCGG
>JBMOGJ010000242.1:0-1861 GCA_049318425.1 Phycisphaerales bacterium
TACTTCGTGTGGAAGTACCGCCAGAAGGGGCGCGAGGTCTACGCGCGCGGACCGAGCCACAACACCGTGCTCGAGCTCGGCTGGACCATCCTCCCGACGCTGATCGTCGTGGTGATCTTCTTCATGGGCTTCCGCGGCTTCGTGAGCATGAAGTCGGTGCCCGCGAACGCCTACCAGATCGACGTGACCGCGCTCCGCTGGAGCTGGGTCTTCAAGTACCCGAACGGCGCCACCAGCGAAGACCTCTACATCCCCGCGGGCAAGCCGGTCAAGCTGGTGATGCGCAGCGAGGACGTGCTCCACTCGCTCTACATCCGCGACTTCCGCGTGAAGCAGGACGTGGTGCCCGGCCGCTACACCACCATGTGGTTCCAGGCCGACACGCCGACCGAGGGCGACAAGTTCCACTGGCTCTTCTGCACCGAGTTCTGCGGCAGGGACCACTCCAACATGAACCGCAAGGTCTATGTGCTCAACGAGATGGACTTCGCCAACTGGGTCGTCGAGCAGGGCCGCTGGCTCGACAAGATCGCGCCCGAGGAGCTCTACTCGAAGGCCGGTCCGAAGCTGTTCGCGCGCTGCGCCGGGTGCCACACCCTCGACGGCAAGGCCGGCACCGGCCCGTCGTGGGGCAACTACGACGGGTCGGGCAACATCTGGGAGCGCACCTCGAAGTCCGGCTCGGCCCACAAGGTCGGCGGCAAGTCGGTGAGCGACCTGATCGGCAACGGCAAGCAGTACGAGACCCCCGAGGGCTACCTGCGCGCCTCGATCCTCAACCCGAACGAGCACATCGTCGACGGCTTCGGCCCGGCGATGCCGACCTTCAAGGGCCAGCTCAACGACAAGGCCATCGACGCGCTCATCGGCATGATGAAGCACCTCGACGAGTTCGACGCGAAGGGCAACTTCGTAGGCAAGAAGTGACGGGGCCACGCGCCCGCAACGCAGTGACGCAGCCGCGACCGACACCAACCGCATCGCAGAGACACGAGTGACGCCATGACGACCCTCGACACCCGACCCCTCCACGACGAAGTCCCGGGCAACTACCTGACCTTCCGCCGCGGAATCCTCTCCTGGATCCTCACCCTCGACCACAAGCGCATCGGCGTGATGTACCTCGTCGCCGTGCTGACGTCGTTCTTCGTGGGCGGGGTGATGGCGCTGCTCGTCCGCACCAAGCTCCTCTTCCCCGGCGAAGTCGAGTGGATGACGGCCGACCAGTACAACAAGGCCTTCACGCTGCACGGCGCGATCATGGTGTTCCTGGTGATCGTCCCGAGCATCCCGGCGGCGCTCGGCAACTTCGTGCTGCCCATCATGCTCGGCGCGAAGGACGTCGCGTTCCCGCGCCTGAACCTGTTCAGCTTCTACCTGTGGGTCCTCGGCGCCATCTGCGCCGTCTACTCGCTGCTCGCGGGCGGCTTCGACACCGGCTGGACCTTCTACACCCCGTACTCGTCCCAGTTCGGCGCGGGCGGCACGATCCCCGTGCTGGTCGGCGTGTTCATCCTCGGCTTCTCGTCGATCTTCACGGGCGTCAACTTCATCGTGACGATCCACAAGCTGCGTCCGCCGGGCATGACCTGGTTCCGCATGCCGCTCTTCCTCTGGGCCCTCTACGCGACCGCCGTCATCCAGGTGCTCGCGACCCCGGTGCTCGGCATCACGGTGGCGATGCTCGTGATCGAGCGCGCCTTCAACATCGGCATCTTCGATCCGTCGATGGGCGGCGACCCGGTGCTCTTCCAGCACTTCTTCTGGTTCTACTCGCACCCCGCGGTCTACATCATGATCCTGCCCGGCATGGGCATCATCAGCGAGATCATCGCGGTCCACAGCCACCGCCACATCTTCG
>JBMOGJ010000243.1:0-1785 GCA_049318425.1 Phycisphaerales bacterium
GATAGAGTCCCGCCGAGTGGTGTAAGAGACGGTCAGATAATGCATTGTACATAATACAAACGGCAAATATCTGGCGGAAGGGACCATCGGTCCTCCTAATCGCGGTGTCTAGCTGCAATGGAGGACGAGATGGCGGACAAGACGGTAAGTGGAACGACGACGGTGCGCAAGGTTCTGGAGCTGGGGCACAAGGACGTGCTTCTGGCGATGCTGAGGCGGATGCTGGAGCAGGTGATGGATGCGGAGGTGTCGGCGCTGTGCGGCGCTGAGGCCGGTGAACGCTCCGAGGAGCGGATGAACCACCGTAACGGCTACCGTGAACGCGATTTTGAGACGCGGATGGGGACGGTGGATCTCGCGATTCCGCGGGTGCGTCAGGGCTCGTACTTTCCCTCGTTCCTCGAGCCGCGTCGGCGTTGGGAGAAGGCGTTCGTGAACGTGGTTTCGGAAGCCTACGTTCTCGGGGTCTCGACTCGGAAGGTCGAGGACCTGGTGGAAGCAATGGGTGCGCGGGGGATGTCGAAGAGCACGGTGTCCCGGATGTCGGAAGACCTGGATGCTCAGGTCCGCGAGTTCCGCGAGCGTCGGCTGGAGAAGGCGTGCCCCTACTTGTGGCTGGATGCGCTGTACGTGAAGGTTCGCGAGGGCAGCCGGGTGGTGTCGCATGCGGTGCTGGTTGCGTACGCGGTGACGGAGGAGGGCGAGCGGGAGATCGTGGGCGTCGAGGTGGCCGCCGGGGAGATGGAGAGCTGCTGGCGCTCGTTCCTGGCGGGCTTGATTGGGCGTGGACTTCGGGGGGTTCGGCTCGTGATTTCTGACGCGCACACGGGCCTGAAGGCTGCCATTCGCGCGGTGCTGAACGGGACGAGTTGGCAGCGGTGCACGGTCCACTTCGCGCGCAACGTGTGCGCGTTCCTGCCGAAGTCGGCTCAAGGTGTGGTCGGCGCGGCGCTCAGCAATGTGTTCAAGCAGCCGAGCCGCCCGGAGGCCACGGACGCCATGTCCAAGGTGCTGACGTTGCTCGAACGCTACCCGAAGGCGGCCGACGTGGCGCGCCTTGCGGAGGACGATGTGCTGGCGTTCATGAGCTTCCCGGAGAAGCACTGGCGTCAGCTGCATTCCACGAACCCGCTCGAGCGGCAGAATCGCGAGATCCGGCGGCGGACGGATGTGATTGGGATCTTCCCGACCGACGATTCCGTGCTGCGTCTAGTGGGCATGCTGCTCATCGAGCAGAACGATGCCTGGGCCGTGGGGCGGCGTTACTTCAGCCAGGAGTCGATGGCGAACCTCGACAACAGCTCGCCGCTCGCGCTGAAGGAGGCGGCATGAGGGCGCGAAGCGCGGCGCGTCTTTGGGCGTCCCTCCGCTCCGGGGCCCGCTCGCTTCGCTCGCGGTCCCCTGCGCTCCGGGACGCCCAAAGACGCGCCCGAGCGACGCCGTACGCCGCAAGTAGTGGGCCACCGCACCCTCGCGCGCTGCGCTCGGCCCCGCGCTGCGCTGCCCTCGGCCCCGCGCTACGCTGCGCTCGGCTCGCGCGCTGCGCTCGGCTCGCGCGCTGCGCTCGGCTCGCGCGCTGCGCTCGGCTCGCGCGGCGGCTCGACCGTGCTCCCGCCCACGGGCGGATTCGTCGGCTCGGACGGGCGCGTGCCCGCTCCGGCATTCACAACAGGATCGTGGGGATCGGAGGTTCCTTCCTACACCACTTGACGGGACGCAGACCGGAGAGAGAGACGCGGCGTTCGTAGGCCACGGTCGCCGTGCGCCACTCGGTCCCGTGGGGAG
>JBMOGJ010000244.1:0-1748 GCA_049318425.1 Phycisphaerales bacterium
CTCGGTGGGTTCGTCATCGCGGTTCCTGCGCGCCGGCGCCGCCGTCGGCGTCGGACCGCGCCGCGGTGGATGGCCGCCCGGGCGTGCGCACGGGGTTCCCCTCGGGCGCGCCCTCGGGGGTCGGCAGCATATCCGCGAACCCTGCGCTCACGACGAGGATGGTTGCCCTTCCCGCGATCGCACGCTCGGCGAGGAGCAGTGCGGCGGGCGTCGGCGGGGGCGCGACCGCGAGACCGTCCGCGGCGGCGTCCTCGGGCGGAACCAGGGGGATCTCGAGGATCAGGAGCGACTCGCCGGGGGCGATCTCGGTCAGCGCGCGGCCGCCCTCGAGCTCCTTCGCGCGCGTGCGGCCGGGCGTGAGGTCGAGCGAGGGGCGCTCGCCGCGCACCTCCTCGGTGGTCAGGCGGACCTCGACGCGGGCGCGCGCGCCGTCGGTCGTCGGGAAGCACCATCCGCGCAGCGACAGGCGCAGCAGCGCGTCGGGCAGCGTGCGCGGCCGGCCGCCGAGGAACACCGTCCGCCCACCCTCGATGCGCACCGTCTCGGTCTCGGCCCAGTCACGCAGCGTGCCGAGGATCGTCGAGTGCATCTGCGGGCTCTCGCCGAGGCGGACGATGATCGCCGCGAGGTCGGCGTCGCGGCAGCGGTAGAGCGCGAGGCCGCAGGGCGCCATCGGGCCGGTCGTGATGGCGTCGTCGGCGGTGGCGGGCGCGTCACCGGCGTCGCCGTCCGCCGGCTCGGCGTCGACCGGCCGCGCGCCCGTCGTGGCGGCGGTGATCGGCGTGATCAAACCCTCGGCCTGCAGCGCGCCGAGCGCGACGCGGCGGTCGAGCGGGTCGATCGGCACGAAGAAGCGGCGCAGCTCGAGCCCCTCGCGCGCGGCGGGCAGCGCGGCGACGGCGGTCGTGCCCGAGAGCGCGCCGTCCGGGCGCGTGCCCGGGGTGCCGCATGCCGCGGTCGCCGCGGCCGCGAGGGCGGAGGCCAGGAGCGTGGTCGCGCGCGCGCGCCGCATCGGGGCGGCTACTCCCAGCGCCTCGGCGGCATGCCGTTGATCGCGTCGATGAGCGCGCGAAGGCGGCTCCACGCGCGGCGGTTGAAGCGCAGCGCGATGCGGGGGAGGTCGCGGTGCTCCTCCTCCTCGGCGAAGGCGTCGACGCGGCGGAAGGTGGTGTCCTTCTCGCAGAGATCGGCGCGGAACTCGCGCTCGAAGCGCGCGAGCTCGGCGTCGGTGAGCGGCGTCTGCAGGCGGAGCACGAGCTCCTTGCCCACGAAGCGCATCGAGTGGTAGCGGCGGTAGAAGCCGGCGAGCTCGGCGACCGCGGCCGCGGGGTCGGTGTGGATCGAGTAGAGCCCGCGGTCCTCAGGCGAGATCAGCCGGCGCCGCGCGAGCGGCAGCACGCAGCCTTCCTCCCAGCTGCGCCAGTAGTCGCCGCCCTGGTGCTCGAGCAGCACGACCGGCACGAGGTTCGACTTGCCGGTCTGGATCAGCGTGAGCGCCTCGAAGAGTTCGTCCTGCGTGCCGAAGCCGCCGGGGAACACCGCGACCGCGTCGCTGTGCGCCATGAACATCAGCTTGCGGGTGAAGAAGTAGCGGAAGTTGATGAGCTTCGGGTCGCCGTCGATCACGCTGTTCGCGCCCGCCTCGAAGGGCAGGCGGATGCGCAGGCCGAAGCACTTGTCGACCTCGGGGCCCTCGTGGCCGGCCTTCATGATGCCGTCGCCGGCGCCGGTGATGACCATCATGCCCG
>JBMOGJ010000245.1:0-1734 GCA_049318425.1 Phycisphaerales bacterium
CTCTCGGTGGCGGTCTTCTGGCGGATCGAGTTGAGCAGCGTGTAGCGGTCGTTGACGGCGGCCATGCGCATCGCGAGCGCCTCGGACTCGCGGCGGGCGGCCTCGAGCCGCTCGATCGCCGCGCGCAGCTCGGGGTTGTTGGTGACGTCGCTCGGGGTGACGGTCTCCTCGTAGCGCACGTCGAGGAGCTTCGCGCCGCCGCGCGCGCTCGTGACCGTCGCCTGCAGCGTCGCGGGGTCGAGCGCGGCGGGGAGCTGCTCGAAGCGCAGCTCGAAGAGGCCCTCGCGCGCGGGCGAGTCGGCGGTGCGCGAGACCATCGCGCGGCCCTGGTAGAGCGTCACCTCGCGGATGGCGGCGTCGGCGGCGACGCGCTCGGCGACGAGGTTTTCGGCGGGGTTGTCGGCGAGCGCGTCATCCTGCCGCGGCGCGGCCAGCAGCGTGGGTGCGGTGGAGGTCAGGGCGATCGCGAGGAGGATGATGGAGGAGGTGGCGCGCATGGGTGGTCGCGGGGGTTGTCGCGTACGTCGGATGGGCCGTCGGATGGGCCGTCGGATGGCGATTGCGGCGGCTGGTCTCGGAATCTTCGGTCAACCGCCGTACATGTCGCTCAGGTCGTCGCCGCCGCCCTCGTCGGACGACCCGCCGCCGCCCTGCAGGGCCGCCGCGGAGCCGAGCAGCGCGAGCGCGAGGAGCGCGGTGCCGATCCAGCGCCAGAAGGTCCGGAGCGCGCGGCGCTCGGTCGCGCGGAACTGCTTCGCGAACAGCATCCCGCCGAGCGGCAGCAGCGCCGCCGCGGTCCAGAGCGCCGGCGAGACGCCGAGCGTGTCGTAGGCCATGCCGCAGCGCGCGATGAGCGCGCCCATCACGCCGAGCACCAGGCTGAGCGCGCCGCGGGCGTGGATCGGCTCGCGGGTCGCGTCGGTGGCGCGGCGACCGGCCACCGCCTCGAGCGACGCGAGCAGGAACGCGCACACGCTCATCGCGCCGCACATGACCGCGAGCGAGGCGAAGCCGCCGAGGCCCGCCAGCGCGGCGAGCGCGCCGAACACGCTCCACGCGCTCCACAGCACGGCCTGTCCGGCCACCGTCCACGCGAGCACCGAGGCGAGCACCAGCACGCCCTGCGCGACCTGGATAGACGGGCTCGAACCCGGGAACTGCACGAACACCGCCGTCGCGATCGCCGCGGCGGTCGCGGCCGACACGGTGAACAGACCCGCGAGCGGCGCGGGACGCCGCCACCGGCGCACGCTCACCAGCACCGCGCCCGGCACGAGCGCCGCAGCGACCAGGCCGAGGCGGTGCCAGCGCTCGAACGGCGCGTCGTCGCCCTCGATGGTCGCCACCTGCCGCGCCACCGCGCGCCAGTCGAGCTCGGAGACGAAGCTCAGCAGGAACGCCAGCGCCAGCGCGGCCGCGAGACCGGCGTCGACCAGCGCCTCGCGCCGCCGCAGCGGGTTGAACGCGCATGGCAGCGCCACCACGGCGGCGACGACGGCGGGGATCACGACCACACCGAGGACGTACTCGATCGCTTCGTTCATGCGTGTGTCCTTGGCGCGGGTGCGCCGTCGTTCGATGACGTCACGGAGGAGCTGTCATTCAGGATCCGTCGCTGGGCAGCCGTCACTGAGGAGCCGGGGCCTTCGCGACGTCGCCCTCGAGCGCGATGACCATCTTGACCTCGTTGCCGAGCGCGCCCTTCGGCGCGTCGATGCCCCACTTCATGCCGTA
>JBMOGJ010000246.1:0-1707 GCA_049318425.1 Phycisphaerales bacterium
GGCTCCGGCGGCGCCAGCGGCGAGATCCTCGTCGACGGCCCGACGCTCGCGCGCGGCGAGATCGTCGACGGCGCGATCGTGCCGCTCGTGCGTCCGCTCCGCACGCGCGATGTCGGCACGCTCGACACGCAGGGTCGGCTCCATGTGATCGGCCGGCTCGACTCGATGTTCATCTCGGGTGGCAAGAACATCCATCCCGAGGTCATCGAGCGCGCGCTCGCGGCGATCGCCGGCGTGCGCAGCGCGTGCGTGGTCGGCGTCCCGCATGCGCGGTGGGGGATGCGTCCGCTCGCGTTCGTCGATGTTGCGCCCGCGGGCCGCGGCGTCACGCCGACGCGCGCGCAGTTGCGCGAGACGCTGCAATCCGCGCTGGAATCCCACCTCGTGCCCGACGCGATCCTCGCGATGCCCGCCGACGAAGCCGCCGCCATGAAGCCCTCGCGCGCCCGGCTCGCCGCGCGCCTCGCGGCGGGCGAGCGCTTCGACGAGCTGGATTGAAACCACGCACCGCGACGGGCCGCTGCGACGCGGCCTCCCGCGTCACCCGAGCCGCGCCGTCCGCGACTGCGTCTCCTCGAGCCAGGCGCGGAACGCCTCCGGCAGGTCGACCGAGCCACCCGCCTCTGGATCGATCGCCACGCGCTTGACCCGCGCCGACATCACGACCTGTGCGTCGCGGTGGAACGTCCACGCCAGCGTGTAGCCGCTGCGCCCGATCTCGACGCCCGCGAGCCGCACGGCCAGCCGGTCGCCGACCTGCACCGGCATCCGGAACTCGCCGGAGCACTGCACGATCGGCGTCGGGGCCATCCGGCCCTCGAGCATCGCGCGCACGCTGAAGCCGCCGAGCTCGAGCCAGCGCTCGAACAGTTCCTCCTCGATCTCGAAGAGCTTCGGATAGAACACGACGCCCGCGGCGTCGGTGTGCGGCAGTCGGATGACGAAGTGCTCGCTGAAGTCGGCCAGGTTCATGTCGGCAAGATACGGGAGAGCGTGCGATCTCTTCCGCACCGAGTTTTTTCGGGTACAACACGCGCTCGCAAGAACCCGCCACCAGGAGTCCACCATGCGCTGCACGCTTTGCCCGATCCTCGGAGTCTCCCTCTTCGCCGCCACCACCGCGGTCCTCCTCGCCGCCGCGCCGTTCCAGAGCGCCGACGGCACCAAGTGGGAAGTGCACGACAAGAAGCGTCCGCAGCCCGCGATGGTGGCCGCGCCCCACGGCAAGGCCCCGAGCGACGCCGTCGTCCTCTTCGACGGCAAGGACCTCAGCAAGTGGACCGGCTCCTGGGAGGTCAAGGACGGCTACTTCCAGGTCAAGCCCGGCAGCGGCAACATCTCGACCAAGGAAGGCTTCGGCTCCTGCCAGTTCCACATCGAGTGGATGGTGCCCGAGACCTGCAAGTGCGAGGGCCAGCACGGCTGCAACAGCGGCGTGTTCTTCATGGGCCGCTACGAGCTCCAGGTCCTCGGTTCGAACCCGAACCAGACCTACGTCGACGGCATGGCCGGCGCCATGTACGGCCAGTACCCGCCGCTCGTGAACGCCTGCAATCCCAACGGCCAGTGGAACAGCTACGACGTCATCTTCCACGCGCCCAAGTTCAAGGCCGATGGCAGCCTCGAGAAGGCCGGCACGATGACCGTGTTCCTCAACGGCGTGCTCGTCCAGGACCACTCGGAGATCTGGGGCGCCACCGCGCACGC
>JBMOGJ010000247.1:0-1706 GCA_049318425.1 Phycisphaerales bacterium
GCGTCGGCGCGGTGCCCGACTGGGCAACATCCTCCCGCATCGCGGGATGCGGCGCGGCGTGCAGCAGCGACATCGACGCCACCAGCACCGGCATGGACATGAACGATGGGGTCACCACGGAAGGCCGCGAGGATGATCGAAGCCGCGCGGGCGCGCAAGTGCGCATCTGCGGAAGTTCCCGCCCCCGCGAACGGATCCGCGGCGCGATTCCTCCGCTTTTCATTCGGAACTTGCCGACGATGGAGCGTATTCTCCGAGTCTCCGTGCGGCACGGTGCCGCAGGATCGGTTCCCTTCGCGCGTCGACCGCATCGTCGGTCGAACACGCGTGCGGATCGCGCGTGGGCCCGGATCGGGTGTGAGGCCGGATCAGGCATGAGCAAAGCATGAACAAGGGCGAGCAACACGCCAATCGCGCCCGCGAGATGCTCCGCCAGGGCAGGCTCAAGGACGCCGAGCGCGAACTCCGCGCGGCCGTCGCGAGCGACCCGACCCGCGGCGACTGGATGCTCCAGTTCGGCTGGACGCTCGAGGCGATCGGCCGCCATGAGGAGGCGCTGCAGCAGTACCGCCAGTCGGCGACGCTGCTGCCCACCGCACGCGACCCGCGCCTCGCGCAGGGCGTGCTGCTCGGCAAGCTCAACCGCCACGCCGAGGCCGCGACCGCCCTCGAGGCGACCCTCCGCATCGATCCCAAGTGCGAGACGGCCGCGTCGCTGCTGATCCGCGCGTTCGCGCAGGCCCACCGCCACGAGGAGGCCGAGACCGCCTACTACATGGCGCTCGACTCGATCAAGAAGCCCGCGACCGCGCATCTCGAGATCGCGCGCAGCCTGCTCGCGCGCGGCGACCTCAAGCGCGCCGAACACTGCTTCCGCCGCGCGATCGCCGAAGGGCCCTCGCTCGGCGGCGCGCGCACCGAGCTCGCGCGCGTGCTGCTGCTCGCCGACCGCCCCGCGGAGACCGGTCCGCTCCTGGCCGAGGAGTTCCGCCGCGGCGGCGTCCCGTCGCCTGCCGCGCTCGAGGCCGCGCGCATCCATCTCGCCTGCAACCGCGTGCCCGAGGCGATCCAGATCCTCGAGCAACTCGCACGCGTCGAACCGTCCAATCCGCGCCTTCACCTGCTGCTCGCCCGCGCCATGCGGCGACGCGCCGACCTCGTGCGCGCGCTGCGGCACACCGAGGTCGCCAGCCGGCTCTCCGCGGACATGCCCGGGCTCGCGACCGAAGCCGCCCTCGTCGGTCTCGCCCGCGGGTTCAACGACGACGCCCGCGGACTGCTCGTCAAGGAACTCGACGCCCGCGGCGCGCCTTCCGACCGCGTCGACCTGATCGAGGTGGTCGGTGCGCTGCTCACCGTCGGTCTCGCCGACCGCGCCGAGAAGGCGCTCCACGCGCGCTTCGGTCCCGATGTGCTGCACACGCGGCCCGACGACGCCGAGGTGCTGCGCCTCGCCGCCCGCATCGCGCTCGAACGCGGCGACCTGCGGCTCGGACGCGCGCTCTCGCGGCGGCTCTTCCGCCTCGACCCGGGTTCGATCGTCGCGATCCACAACCTCGCGCTCATCGCGCTCAGCCGCCGTCGGTTCGGACCCGCCTGGGGCTGGATCGCGCGCGGTCGCAGGCTCGACCCGTCGGATCCCGGCATCCGCAAGCTGCGCACGCTGTGGTTCTGGAAGCGCTGCTGGCCGTTCGGCGCGGCGGGAG
>JBMOGJ010000248.1:0-1689 GCA_049318425.1 Phycisphaerales bacterium
GCGGCCTGCGCCTCGGCACGCCCGCGCTCACCACGCGCGGCCTGAAGGAAGCCGAGATGGAGCAGGTCGCCGCGTGGATCGACCGTGTGCTCGGCTCGTCGGGCGACGCTGCGACGATCACCGCGGTGCGCGGCGAGATCCGCGCGTTCTGCGGGAAGTTCCCGCTGTTCCACTGAGGCGATGGGCGACGGCGCGACCACGGTCCCCGACGAGTGGCGTCAGCTCTTCGAGGGGCGGAACGTCGTCTTCGCCGGACTGCCCCCGGCGCCGCCGCGGGCCGCGAGCCGCGTAGGGCGGTTCTTCGCGCGCGCGGCGGTGATCCTGCTTGCGTTCGCGGGTGCGGTGGGCGCGGGCTACGGCCTCGCCGTCGGCAGCGGGCGCTGGTGGGTCGGGCTGATCATGTTCCTGATCGTCGCGTGGGTCGCGGTGCTGCTCGCGGCCGGCATCGCGGGTGCGATGAAGGTCGAGCGCGAGGCCATGGCCCGCCGCCGCACCCGCGCGCTCGCCGACCCGATCGGACGACTGCTGCCCGACCGCGGCCACTGGCGCAAGGCGTTCTGCGATCCCGCGAGCTACGCCGGCCTCTTCACCCTCTCGCCGCGGCCGGCGCTCATCTTCGACGTCGCGCTCTTCGACCTCGTGCAGCGCGAGAAGGTCGCGCGCTCGCTCGCCCCGCGCGGACGGCTGCCCGAGCCCGAGATCCTCGAGACCTCGTCGATCCCGGCGGGCACCTCGGTCTTCGGGTTGATGCTGATCTTCCAATCGACCTCGGCGTGGGGGCGCGTGCTGACGGCGATCAACAGCGGCGCGCCGCTCCACTGGTCGCTCTGGTACGCCGTCCCGCTCGTCGCGATCGGCCTCTGGATGATCGTGCGCGATCCGTGGCTGCGGCGCGCGCTCAACATCCCGCGGCTGTTCGGCGCAGACTCGGTCATCGGCGCGGGCTGGATCCGCGACGGCAAGGGCGAGGTGTGGACGGTCGACGATTCGGTCGTGCTCGTCACCCTCGCCGGCGGAGGGATGGAGATCCGCCTCATCAAGCCGACCAAGGTGCTGTCGTTCTACCTGCCCATGATGATGGGCAAGCCCGGCACCGGGCGCGCGAAGCCGGGCGCGGGCATCTCCGGGCTCGGCCTGCGGAAGCGCGCGAAGGCCGTCGCGGCCGACGCCGCGCGGGGTGCCGCGGCCTCGGTGGGCATCGAGGACGACGATGGCGACGACATCGAGATGCCGACCTCGAAGGAGCCGCTGCGGCTCCTCCTGTCGAGCTGGACCTATCCCGAGCCGCGCCCCGACCTTGCGATGCGGGAGTGAGCGACGCGCGGCGGGAAGGCCGGCGAGCGTTGTTCCGAGTCCGTGGATTGCGCCGATAGCACCGCGCCATGCATCCGTCGAACCAGAGCCCGCTGCATCACTCGCCGCTGCCCCATACCCAGGGTCTCGCCGACTCCGCCATCGACGCGGCCTGGGCGGTGATGCCGCCGGACATGGAGCTCGAGACCGCGCGGCTCCTGCCCATCGTCGTCGGCGCGCATCCGCGCAGCGAGATCGCCGACCGGCCGCTCGCGAACCGGCTGGTCGCGGCCATCCGCCAGTGGCAGCGGCAGGCGATCCCCGACGAGGGCGAGCGCCTCATCCCGATGGTCATGACCGACCTCTGGTACCTGAACGACAAGGAGCTGCTGCTCC
>JBMOGJ010000249.1:0-1647 GCA_049318425.1 Phycisphaerales bacterium
AGCGTCTTATCGATTATGAGTCGACGGCTCTAGACCGCTGAGCTACCGCCCCGAGGACGCTGAGTGTACTTCGCGCGCACGCGTGCGGAGTCAAGAGCGAGGCAGCGGCAAGAGCCGCTGCGCAGCGGGAAAACACGCCGCAGAGCTACCGCCCCGAGGACGCGGAGTGTGAATGGCGCGCACTCGCGCGGAGTCAGCAGCGAAGCGGCGGCAAACGCCGTCACCTTTCGCCGATGGGTCCGACCGTCGGCGCGTACCAGCTGCCCTTGCCGGTTCCGTGCCGAACGAGCGATCCGCGTGCAACGAGCTTCGTGAAGTGCGCCTTCAGCGTCGGTCGCTTCGCATCCGTCAGCCGGATCGCCTCACCGATGGTGATGCGGCCACGCTCGCGGGCGTATCGGATGATTGCCTCAGAGAGCGGCGCGAGCGAGCCAAGCGCAAGATCCTCGCGCGCCAGCCTTCGCTCGAGCTGTGCGGCCTGCTCGGCCATCGCGCCGAGGAAGTACTCGAGCCACGGCTGCCAGTCTTGCGGCGGAGCGCGCAGCGACGCCTGCGTGCGGCGAAGCGCGAGGTAGTACTCGGGCTTCGTGCGCTCGATCACAGCCTCGAGCGAGCTGTACGGCGCAAAGGTGTATCCCGCGCGGAGCAGCAGCAGGGTGGTCAGGACGCGCGACAACCGTCCGTTGCCGTCCTGGAACGGATGGATCGCGAGGAACACGACCGCAAAGACGCCGATCGCGACCAGCGGATGCGCGTGGGGGTCCTCGATTGCTGTATTGGTCCACGCAACGAGCTCGGACATCCGCCGCGGCGTCTCGAACGGCGTCGCGGTCTCGAACACGACGCCGACCTGCTTGCCGTGCTCGTCGAAGGCCACGACATTGTTCGGAGCCGACTTGTAGTGTCCGCGGTGGCGCTCGTCCTTTTCGCTGTGGCGAAGAAGATCCCGGTGCAGCTGGCGGATGTGGTTCTCGCTGAGCGGGATCGACCCGTGCGAGTTGATGATGAGATCGATGGCCTCCGCGTAGCCCGCGACCTCCTGCTCGTCGCGCGTGGCGAATCGGCGGACGCCGACCCCGCGGAGAAGCGACTCGACCTCGTGGTCGGTGAGCGCGCTGCCCTCGATGCGCGTGGAGGAGCCGACGCTCTCGATGGTGGCGATGTGGCGCAGCGAGTTGAGCCGGTGGGGCGGGAGCGTGCCCGTCGCCCGCCAGGTGCCGCGGAACTCCTCGATGCGGGCCAAGAGCCGCAGCATGCGGGGGGAGAACTCGGGCGGTTTGGACGGGAGCATGGCCATATCGACATCCAAATATAGCCAGAAAGCGAGTAGGTATCCAAAAAGACATCCAAAAATGTCCAAAAGGAACCGCTGGACGCCCGCGAAGCCCCGTCCGCGAAGCCCCGTCCGCAAAGCCCCGCCCGCAAAGCCCTACGTGCGCGCCGTGCACGCCGCCGCGCCGCCCGCGATGAACCCCGTCGCCCACGCCCACTGGAAGTTGAAGCCGCCGATGCGGCCGTCGACATCGAGGATCTCACCGGCGAGGTGGAGGCCCGGGCACACGCGCGACTCCATCGTCTCGAGCTTCACTTCGGCAAGCGGCACGCCGCCCATCGTGACCTCGGCGTAGGTGAACCCGCGGTCGCCCT
>JBMOGJ010000250.1:0-1638 GCA_049318425.1 Phycisphaerales bacterium
AGGGCGCGCTCGAGGACACCGAGATCGCGATCGACCTCGTGGCCCGCGAGCAGGCGCGGGTGGTGGCGGCGCTGCCGGCGCTCCTCGACCGTGCGCGACTCGATTCGGCGGGCGCGTCGGGGCTGCAGCATGCGGAGGTGCGCGATGCGCTGGTCGCGCTCGACGGGGAGATCGCGGGATTCCTCGCGGACCTCTCGGCGCGCGAGGGCGATCACGAGCGCGGCGTGGTCATCGCGGCGGCGATCGCGCGGCAGCAGGCGCTGATCGAGCTCGTCGAGTCGGTCGACGCGATGGCGGAGTCGGTCGACCGGCTGCCGGCCGATTCGGCGGCGCGGATGCTCGGCGGCGGGCTCGCGGAGGCGAGCGACGTGGTGCTCGGCACGCTGCGCGAGTGGCTCGAGCGGCGCGATGCGGCCGACCGGGAGCTGCTCGACGAGATGACGGCGGATCGGGGTGAGCAGATGGAGTCGGTGCGTCGCAACGCGGCCGGCGCCGAGTTCGGCTCCGCGTCCGACCAGGCGACGGTGCTCTACGCCACCAGCATGTTCGAGCGCACGGTCTACCTCGCGCGCCGCGTGGCGGGCGGCGACCCGCCCGGGCGGTGAACCCGTCGGGTACCCCCCAACCCGTACCCGCCAACCCCAACGCGTACCCGCCAACGACCGTGCAGTACCGGGTACTGCACGGTCGCTGGCGGGTACCGACTCCCACTCCTTTCTCTACCAACAGGTACACGGCACGTACCCGTCAGTACCCGCCACACCACGGTGGTCTGCGGGTACCGATCGGAGCTGCGGGAGGGAGGTGGAAAAAGACCGCCGCCCCGCGGAGCGGGGCGGCGGATCGGTTTCACTCACCTGCAGCGCGGATCACTGCATCTCGATGCTTGCCGCCAGCGCCGCGTCGGTGCGCGCCTGGAGGTCGGCGAGGTGCGCGCGCGTGTACGCGTCGCAGTTGCCCTCGTTCGCCTTCGCGACCGTCGCATCGAGCCGCGCCTTGAGCCCGCGGAGCTCGAGCGCCGACAGCTGGCGCGCGACGCGCGGCAGCCCGGCCTTGCCCGTCGCGACCGCGATCAGGCGATCCGCGTAGTCGGCCTGCAGGCCGCGGCGGAAGTTCGAGATCACCGGCTTGCGCGCGTCGTCGGAGCCGAGGCTCGACGGCGAGATCTCCTTGAAGATCTCACCGCTGAGCGTGGCCATGACCTCGGGCAGCGTGAGCGCCTGCTCGCCGGCGGGCACGCGCTGCTCGTTGTCGTACACGCGTCCGAGCGTGCTCGGATTCAGGATCATCGTGAGCGCCATCGACTGCGTGCCGGCGATCTGGTCGTTGATCGACCAGGTGCTGCTCGCCATCATGCCCTGCGGGCTGTCCATCCACTTCTCGATGGTCATCTTGTTGACGAGCTCCGGCGTGAGGCCGTACGCCTCGTCGCGGAACGCGGACTCGATGATGAACGCCAGCGCCGCGCGCTGCTGCTCGACGGCGACGGGCACCAGCGGGTCGCCGGTGTTGGCATCGCCCTTCTTCACGCGGTTGACATGGGTGCCGCCGATCCACGGCGCCATCATGTCGATCGCCTTGCGCTGCTTGTTGAGGGTCTTGAGGTAGCCCTTGCGCGCGCGCTCCCAGCTGTCGCCC
>JBMOGJ010000251.1:0-1617 GCA_049318425.1 Phycisphaerales bacterium
GTCGAACTCGAGGCCCTTGGCCGCGTGCAGCGTCATGAGCGTCACGCTCCCCTGCTCGGGGTCGATGGCATCCGCGTCGGCGACGAGCGACACCGTCTCGAGCCAGAGCCGAAGGGCGTCGCCGAGCGTCGGTAGCGCGGGCATGGCCGCTTCGGTGGGATCGAGGGCGTCCGTCGCCTCCGCCACGGGCTCACCATCGGCGGTCGGATCGTCGTCGGGCAGGCGGAACTGCGCCGCGGCCGACACGAGTTCCTCGAGGTTGGCGACGCGCTCGCGCTCGTCGACGGTCGCGTGGTCGGCGAGCTGGTCGAGCCCGCTCGTCTCGAGCACCTCCGACACGAAGGACGCGAGGTCGCCCGGCACGCGCGTGTCGAGCGCCTGCGCGAAGTCGCGGATCATGGCGACGAAGCCGTCGACCGCCTTGCCGATCTTTCCTGACACGATGCCCGCGTTCGCCGCCTGCGCGAAGGCCGAGATGAGCGGGATGCCGTTCGACACCGCGTACGCCTCGATCTTGCGCACGCTGGTGTCGCCGATGCCGCGCGTGGGCGTGTTGATGATGCGGCGCAGCGAGACCTCGTCGCGCGGGTTCGCGCACACGCGCAGGTACGCCATCGCGTCCTTGATCTCCTTGCGGTCGTAGAACGCGGTGCCGCGCGCGACCGTGGACGGGATCATGCGCCGGCGCAGCGCGTCCTCGACCACGCGCGACAGGGCGTTCATGCGGTACAGCACCGCCATCGCGCGCCACGGCACGCCGGCCGACGCGCGCTCGGCGAGCATGTCGGCGACCTTGTCGGCCTCCTCGTGCTCGTCGTTGGCCTTGAGCAGGCGCACGGGCAGCCCCGCGCCGAGGCCGGTCGTGAGGTCCTTGTGCTTGCGGCGCCGGTTGTGCGAGATGAGCCCCGCCGACGCCGACACGATGTGCGCCGTCGAGCGGAAGTTCTCGCCGAGCGGGATCACGCGCGCGCCGGGGAACTGCTCCTCGAACTCGAGGATGTTCGAGATGTCGGCGCCGCGCCAGCCGTAGATCGACTGGTCGGGATCGCCGACCACGAAGAGGTTCTTCGAGCGCTCGGCCAGCGCGTGGGCGATCACGAACTGCGCGTGATTCGTGTCCTGGTACTCGTCGACGAGGACCCAGCGGTGGCGGTTCTGCAGCAGTTCGCGCACCTCGGCGTCGTTGCGGAGCAGCAGCGCGACCTTGAGCAGCAGGTCGTCGAAGTCGACGGCGTTGGAGCGGGCGAGCGTCTCCTCGTAGGCCTTGTAGGCCTTGGCCACGGAGCGGCTCCAGAAGTCGTTCGCCTCGGCGAGGTAGGCGGCCGCGTCGCGCAGCTTGTTCTTCGCGTCGGAGATCTCGGCGAGCACGCTCGCGGGCGTCCATTGCGAGTTCGAGAGGCCGGCCTCCTCGATCGCGCTCTTGATCGCGTCCTTCTGGTCGCCGGCGTCGTAGATCGAGAAGCCAGCCTGCAGGCCGATGCGGTCGCCGAAGCGGCGCAGGATCGCGGCGCAGTGCGAGTGGAAGGTCGACACCACGAGACCGGTGCGGGATCCGTCCTCGCGCGCGACGAGCTGCGAGACGCGCTCGCGCATCTCGCCCGCGGCCTTGTTGGTGAA
>JBMOGJ010000252.1:0-1587 GCA_049318425.1 Phycisphaerales bacterium
TGCGCTCATCGGAAGCACCTCGAGCATCGCGATCCGCCCCGCGAGCGATTGCGTGATGCGCTGCGAAAGCAGGAGGCTCTCCGAGCCAGTCAGGATCCAGCGGCCCATGCGCCTGCCGGTGCGCAGATCGCGGTCGATGTACTCGAGCAGATACGACATGAGCTCCGGCGCACGCTGGATCTCGTCGAGCACGGCGCCGTCGGCTGACTCGAAGGAGTCAAGAAAGGCGCGCGGATCCTGCTGCGCGGCGCGCAGGACATCGGGCGACTCGAGGATCGCGAGCCTGTGCCGTGGAAACAGGGCCCGGACAAGCGAGGACTTGCCGCTCTGCCGCGGTCCCACGATCCCCACCGCGGGAAACGTCATGGCGGAGTGTGAGACGAGCGGACCGATGTCGCGTGGGACCAGCATGTGCGCAGGCATGCCGGGAGCATAGACGCGGTTTAGGACAATCCACGATCCAATCGCGGTTTATCCTAAAGTTATCTCAGACGTCCAGGCGCCTGTACGCGTGCACGGGCGCCTTTTCGGCCGCGTCGATCAACCTCGTCGCGTAGCTGTTCATCGCATCGCGCAGCTGCTCGAAGCTCTCGAGCACGTACAGGATCGGCTGGTAGTGGTCGATCTCGAAGCTCGTGTCGCACACGGTGTCGAGGTCGAACGGCCGGCGGTCGACCTTGTCGCTCGTGAGCGCGTGCTTCGACTCGCCGGGGCTCGAGATGAGTCCCGAGCCGTACAGCTTGATCTCGCCGCCCTCCCGGATGAGGCCGAACTCGACCGTGAACCAGAAGAGCCGCGCAAGGCGCTCGGTGTGGTACGGATCGTTCGTGAGCAGCGCCGCCTTGCCGTAGGTCTGCAGGAAGTCGGCGAACACGGGGTCCGCGTGCAGCGGCACATGCCCGAAGATGTCGTGGAAGATGTCGGGCTCGGGCAGGTAGTCGAGCGACTCCTTCGGCCGGATCACCACCGTCGTCGGGAACTCGCGCCGCGCGAGGCACGCGAAGAACGCCTTCGCCGGCAGGTATCCCGGCACCGCACGGCTCTGCCAGCCCGTGAGCGGCGCGAGGAAGTGGTTCACGCTCTTCGGCCCCTCGAGGTAGGGGATGTGGTCGCGCACGAGGTTGATCGCGCGCGCACCGCGCAGGTAGACCTCCGACGCGTGCTCGGGCAGGTACGCCATCTGGCGGTCGTACAGCGTCTGCCAGCTCTGCTGGTTCTCGGCGGTGTAGCCGTCGTACCGCTGGCGGATGTACACCTTCGTGATGTCCTCGCGGCCGGGCTCGCCGAAGTGGTTGGCGTACTCCTGCGCGGCGTGGCCCTCGGGGCCATCGATCATCGCGTGATTGAGACTGCCGGAATACTTCTTGTCGCCTTCGGTCATGCCCATGGTGCACCTCGGTTGCCCGGCTGCGGATGCAGCGCGCTCCCGAGAGGATACCCGCCGAAAGGCCGCCTTTCACCCTGCGGGCGGCGCATCGGACGCGTCTTCGCCGCCGGTCGCCAGCTCCTCGAGCGCAGCGAAGGCGTCCGCATCGTCGACGATCTCCGGGTCGGCGTCGAGCCGGACCACGTCGAAGCGCCCGCGGA
>JBMOGJ010000253.1:0-1574 GCA_049318425.1 Phycisphaerales bacterium
GGTGGTGGACAAGGCGGCGGACAAACCGGCGGTGGACCGGGCGCCAGCGATCGCCCGCCGCCGCCGCGCGAGGACAACGCGCCTCCCGCGCCGCCGAAGGTCGCGAACACCGCGGGCATGAACATCTCCTGCACCTCGCTGGACGCGGACGGACTGCTCGCGGTGCGCTGCACCTGCGACGGCGACAGCATCGCGCCCGCGCTCGAGTGGTCGGGCCTTCCGAAGGACACGCGCAGCATCGCGGTCCTCATGGATCATGCGCCGCCCGACTCCGGCGAGCCGCATGTCTACATGGTGGTCTACGGGATTCCCGCGTCTGCGAAGGGCCTCACGGAGGGCGCGCGCGATGTGGGCACCTGGGGCGTGAACACGGTCAACCGCCGCGCGGAGTACGCGCCGCCGTGCTCGAAGGGACCGGGAGAGAAGGTCTACACCGTGACCGTGTTCGCGCTCTCGGCCGAACCCGCGCTCGGTGCGGCGCGCGAGGGCGTGACGCGCGCGGCGCTGCTCAAGGCGATCGAGAAGACGACGCTGGGCCGCGCGAGCGTCGACCTGCGCTACGCGCGCCAGACCGACGGCGAGGAAGCTGCGCCGCAGCGAGGTCAGGGTGGCCAGCAGGGCGGCCAGAATGGTCGCCGTGGTGGTCAAGGTGGAGGCGGTCAAGGCGGTGGCGGTCGTCGCGCTGGCCAAGGTGGTGGCGGCGGCGGTGGTGGTGGCCAGGGCGGCGGCGGCGGCGAACAGGGCGGCCTGCTCGCGCGCATGACCGCGTTCCACACCGACGTGCCCGCGCACGACGTCGATGTCGTGCTCGTGCGGCCGACCGATCGCTCGATCACCGTGACCATCGATGTGGCGAAGACCGCCGATGCGGTCGTCGAGTACTGGACCGAGAAGGCGCCGCGCAAGCAGCAGACCGCGCCGGTTGCTGTTCCCGCCGATCGCGTGGCCTCGGTCGAGCTCAAGGGCCTCGAGCCGGGCACGATGTACTCGTATCGCGTCGGGCTCCTGCGCGATGCCGGCTCGGGTCGCGACGCCCGCGTGCCCGCGTGGGGCGAGACTGCGTTCTTCCGCACCCGTCCCGGACCGGGAACGCCATTCACCTTCGCGATCCAGGCCGACTCGCACCTCGATGCGAACGTCAATCCAAAGGCGTACGAGCAGACCGTCCGCAACATCCGCGCCGACAGGCCCGACCTCTTCATGGACCTCGGCGACACCTTCATGACCGACAAGCGCGGCCAGGACTACGAGCGCACGCTGCCGCAGTACGACGCGCAGCGCTACTACTTCGGCATCGCCTGCGAGAACGCCGCGCTCTTCATGATCCTCGGCAACCACGACGGCGAGAAGGGCGATGTCGGCCGCGGCATTGCGGAGTGGTCGTACAACCAGCGCGTCGCGCGCTTCCCCGCGCCGACGATCGATGGCGCGATGTACACGGGCGACACCTCGTTCGAGGACGGCCGCGGCTCGCACTACTACGCGTTCGAGTGGGGCGATGCGCTGTTCATCGTGCTCGATCCGTTCTGGCACACCACCGAGCGCACGCGCGGCGGCGGTGGCGGGGAGGGCGG
>JBMOGJ010000254.1:0-1540 GCA_049318425.1 Phycisphaerales bacterium
GCGGCCGATGCGCGCGGAGGAGCGCCGATCATTTCCGTGTCTTGAAGGTTGAACCGGCATCGAGGTGCGGTCGATGGGTGGATTCGCGGCGCGCATGGCGGAAGTTGCCGTCCTGTCTCGGATTCTGCCCAACACTTTGGTAAGTCGAGCCCGGTCTCGGTACGCTGTCCGACCCAAGAGCACACTCATGTCCAACGAACCCACGAAGCACGATCAGTCCGTCCCCTCCCCGCGCGCGAGCGCCTACGACGCCGAACTCGAGCGCGAGATCGAAGCCGCGCTCGGCGGCATGTCCGTCGAGGACCTCGAGAACTCGAGCGCACCCTCGCGCAGCGGAGGAAACCGGGGCGGTCGCCAGACTCGCCGCGGCACCATCATCCGCGTGCACAGCGGCGACGTGTTCGTCGAGTTCGGACCGCGCTCGCAGGGCGTCTGCCCGCTGTCGCAGTTCATCGCGGCCGGCGAGGAGCAGGCCCCGCCGGTGGGCAGCGAGCGCGACTTCGTGGTCGAGCGGTTCGATCCGTTCGAGGGTCTGTCGATCCTGAGCCTCGAGGGCGCCGTGCAGAAGGCCGACTGGGGCACGCTCGAGGTCGGACAGGTCGTCGAGGCGCGCTGCACCGGCATGAACAAGGGCGGACTCGAGATGGAGATCGCGCATCACCGCGCCTTCATGCCGGCCGGCCAGGTCGACGTGCGGCACGTGGCCGACATCTCGGTCTTCATCGGTGAGAAGTTCCCGGTGCAGATCGTCGAGCTCAACAAGGACAAGAACCGCCTCGTGGTGAGCCGCAAGGCCGTGATCGCTGCGGAGCGCGCCGAGCAGCGCGAGAAGCTGCTCGCGGTGCTCGAGGTCGGCCAGACCCGCACGGCGACCATCACCAGCGTGCAGAGCTACGGCGCATTCGCCGACATCGGCGGCGTGGATGGCCTCATCCACGTGTCCGACCTGTCGCACGAGCGCGTGAAGAGCCCCGCGGACGTCGTGAAGGTCGGCCAGGTCGTGACGGTGAAGATCGTCAAGCTCGATCTCACGCAGACCCCCGCGAAGATCGGCCTGGGCATGAAGCAGCTCATGACCGACCCGGGCGTCGCCGCCATGCAGGCCGTGGAGGCGGGCGCGACGGTGACTGGTCGCGTGACCAAGATCATGCCGTTCGGCGCGTTCATCGAGCTCGCCCCCGGCATCGAGGGCCTCGTGCACATCTCCGAGATCAGCCACGAGCGCATCCCGACCGTCGACAAGGCGCTGCGCGCGAACGAGGTCGTCACCGCGAAGGTGCTCTCGATCGACGTGGGCAAGAAGCGCATCAGCCTCTCGATCAAGGCGCTCATCGATCCGCCGGCGCGTCCCGAGCCGCAGGCTTCGGGTGGTGCGGGCGGCGGCAACAAGCCGCGCGCCGAGGAGGGCTTCGGCGCTGCCTTCGGCCGCAATCGCGCGAAGAACGACGTGCCGACCGTCGATCGTGCGAAGGACAATGCGCTTGAGCGCCTGCGCGCGTCCTGGGGTTCCGGCAAGGAACTCAAGGGCGGCCTGAGCTGA
>JBMOGJ010000255.1:0-1533 GCA_049318425.1 Phycisphaerales bacterium
CGAGGCGGCTGACCGTGTGCTTCTCCATGTACTCCGACATGTCGAGCGCGATCAGGCTGTTCTCGTCACCGAACAGGAATTCGGCGAGCGTCTTGGCCAGCTCGGTCTTGCCGACGCCGGTGGGGCCGAGGAAGATGAACGAGCCGCTCGGGCGCTTCGGGTCCTTCAGGCCCGCACGGGTGCGGCGGACGCTCTGGCTGACCGCTTTGATGGCGTTCTCCTGGCCGATGATGCGGCGGTGGAGCTCACCCTCCATGTTGAGGAGCTTGGCGGTCTCCTCCTCGGTGAGCTTGTAGACGGGGATGCCGGTCCAGATGCTGAGCACCTCGGCGATCGCCTCTTCGTCGACCTCGTCGAACAGGTCGACGCCGCTGGCCTTGACCTCGGCCTCCTTGGCGGCCTTCTCCTCGAGCAGGTTCTTCTCCTGGTCGCGCAGACGGCCGGCCTCCTCGAAGCGCTGCTCCTCGACGGCCTTCTTCTTGGCCTCCTGCACGTCGGAGAGCTTGACCTCGATCTCCTTCAGGTCGGGCGGCGTGGCCATGCGCTTGATGCGCAGGCGGCTGCCGGCCTCGTCGATGAGGTCGATGGCCTTGTCGGGCAGGTGGCGGTCGCTGATGTAGCGGTCGGCCAGGTTGGCCGCGGCCACGATCGCCTGGTCGGTGATGGTGACCCGGTGGTGTGCCTCGTACTTGTCGCGCACGCCCTTCAGGATCTCGATGGTGTGGGCGAGCGTCGGCTCCTCCACCTTCACCGGCTGGAAGCGGCGCTCGAGGGCGGCGTCCTTCTCGAGGTGCTTGCGGTACTCGTCGAGCGTCGTGGCGCCGATGGTCTGCAGTTCGCCACGGGCGAGCATCGGCTTGAGGATGCTCGCGGCGTCGATGGCGCCCTCTGCGGCACCCGCACCGACGAGTGTGTGGATCTCGTCGATGAAGAGGATGATGTCGCCGCGGGTCTTGATCTCCTTGAGCACCTTCTTCAGGCGCTCCTCGAAGTCGCCGCGGTAACGGCTGCCCGCGACGAGCGCACCGAGGTCGAGCGTGTACAGCTGCTTGTTGCGCAGCGTGTCGGGCACGTCGTTGGAGACGATCTTCTGGGCGAGGCCCTCGACGATCGCCGTCTTGCCGACGCCCGGCTCACCGATGAGCACCGGGTTGTTCTTGGTGCGGCGGCTGAGGATCTGCATCACCCGCTCCATCTCGCGGGAACGACCGATGACCGGGTCGAGCTTCTTCTCGCGGGCGAGCTGGGTGAGGTTGCGACCGAATTGGTCGAGGATCTGGCTGTTGCCCTTGTCGGCCGGCTCGTCGCTCTTCGGCGCGCCACCTGCCTGGCTGCTGGCCTGCGGCTCGCCCTTGCCCTGGCCGCCCTGGTAACCGCTGAGCAGCTGGATGACCTGCTGGCGCACGCGACTGAGGTCGGCGCCGAGCTTGACGAGCACCTGCGCCGCCACACCTTCGCCCTCACGGATGAGGCCGAGGAGGATGTGCTCGGTGCCGATGTAGTTGTGGCCCAGCTGCAGCGCCTCGCGCAGCG
>JBMOGJ010000256.1:0-1529 GCA_049318425.1 Phycisphaerales bacterium
TATCCCGAGTGGGCGGTGCGCGATGCGGACGGGGTCGTGACGGTGGTTGCGCCGAAGAAGGCGGGAGGCTGAGCGATCCTGGCGTTGAGTCGCGCTCCGATGCGATGCGCGAAAGGCACCTGCCGCAGCCCGATCGACTACGCTGCGCCACGCGATGCCTTCCACGCTGCCGCCGAGCATCTTCAACGACGTCGTCGGCCCCGTGATGCGCGGGCCGTCGAGCTCGCACTCCGCGGCATCGGTCCGCATCGGCCGCCTCGCGCGTGATCTCTGCGGCGGCACGCCGGAGGCGGTGCTGATCGAGTTCGACACCGAGGGTTCGCTGGCGACGACCCACGAATCGCAGGGTTCCGACATCGGCCTGTTCGCGGGACTGCTCGGCTGGGAGGCCGATGACGAGCGTCTCCCGCGGAGCGGCGCAGCGCTCGCGGACGCGGGCGTCGCGCTCGAGATCCGCATCGCCACGCTGCATGATCCGCACCCGAACACCTATCGGCTGACGCTGCGCCGCGAGGGCGTCGAGCACCGGCTGGTCGCGCTCTCGACGGGCGGCGGCATGATCGAGGTCATCTCGATCGACGGCACGAAGGTCACGCTCTACGGCGACTACGCAGTGACGGTGCTCGACACGCGCGACGACGGTCGCTCCACCGCTGCGGCGCTCGAGGCGCGCGGCGATCTCGACGCGGTGACGATCGCGGGCGACAGCCCTGCGCGCGTGATCGCGTGCGCGCAGCACCCGCTGACCGACGCGGAGATCGCGGCGCTCCCGATGGTCGCACGCGCGCGGCGCCTCGCGCCCGTGCTCCCGGTGCGTTCGCGCCGAGGGCTGAAGGTCCCGTTCCTTCACGCAGGCGAGATGGCGCGGCACGCGGATCCCGCGACGCGACGGCTGTCGGATTTCTCGCTTGACTACGAGTGCGCGCGCGGCGGCATCGGGCAGGACGAGGTGTTCGCGCAGATGCGCAGGATCCTCGAGGTCGTGCGGGGCGGCGTGCGCATCGGCCTCGCGGGCACCGAGTACGCAGATCGCATCCTTCCGCGGCAGAGCCATCGTTTCGCGGCGATGCTCGACGGGAAGAAGCTCCTCGACGGCGGCCTTCTCAACCGCGCGATCCTCTACGTGACCGCGCTGATGGAGGTGAAGAGCTCGATGGGCGTGTTCGTCGCCGCGCCGACGGCGGGCTCATGCGGGACGTTTGCAGGAACGTGCCTCGCCGCCGCGGAGTCGCTCGGGAGCGACGAGGAGACGACGCTGCGGGCGATGCTCGCGGGCGGACTGATCGGCGTGTTCGTCGCGACACGCTCGAGTTTCGCGGCGGAGGTCGGCGGATGCCAGGCCGAGACCGGCGCGGGTGCAGCGATGGCGGCTGCGGCGCTCGTCGAACTCGCGGGCGGCAACGCGGCGCAGGCGCTCTCGGCCTCGAGCCACGCGCTGCAGAACGTGCTCGGGCTCGTCTGTGATCCGGTCGCGAACCGCGTCGAGGCCCCCTGCCTCGGCCGCAACATCGCGGGCGCCGCGAACGCGC
>JBMOGJ010000257.1:0-1519 GCA_049318425.1 Phycisphaerales bacterium
GCGCGGTCGCGGGGCTCGAGCCGTAGTGGCTGATCTCGCGCCACGGGTCGCCGGGGGTGTACGGGTTCACGCTCGGCCCGCCGAGCTGGTCGACGAGAAGCCCGCCCGTCTTGAGCGCGCCGTCGCGGATGAGCTCCGCGGGCAGGCGGAAGCGCGGGCCGCGCGCGAGCAGGCGGTTGTCGGGGTCGCGCGCGAGCGTCTCGGGCGTCGCGCGCGACGACTGCCTGTAGACCTCGCTCGTCACGATCGCGCGGACGAGCCGCTTCACATCCCATCCGTGGTCGCGGAAATCGGCCGCGAGATGGTCGAGCAGCTCGCGGTGCTCGGGCCACTCGCCCTGCAGTCCGAGGTCGTTGAGCGAGCGCGCGAGGCCGGCGCCGAAGAAGACGCTCCAGATGCGGTTGACCGCGACGCGCGCGGTGAGCGGGTTCGCGGGGTCGACCACCCACTGCGCGAGTCCGAGGCGGTTCATCGGCGCGCCCTCGGGCATCGGCGGCAGGAACCCGGGCGTGCCCGCCTCGACGGTGTCGCGCGGATCGGCGTAGTTCCCGCGGTGCAGGATGTGCGTCGCGCGCGGCGTGGGCGCGGTGTCCATGACCATCGTCGAGTGCGCCTCGGTGCGCACGCGCAGGCGCTCGCGCGCGTTCGCGAGGTCGGTGCGCAGGCGCTCGGTCGCGGGCGCGTGGGCGCTGAAGTGGGCGAAGAGTGCACGCGTCTCGTCGGCGGTGCGCGCGCCGCGCGGCGTGCGCAGGATGCGCTGGATCGCGACGGGCAGCGCAGCGTCGTCGTCGTTGCCGGTGACGAGGAAGAACTCCATCCGCTTCGCAGCGACCTCGCCCCAGCGGCCGAAGTTCACCTGCGCGGTCATGTTGGTCGCGTCGCGCGCGAGCGGCTCGTCGAACATCACCGTGAGATGCACGGGCCCGTCGTGCGCCATATCGGGCATCCACGCGGTCTCTGCTCGCGTCTCGAGCACGCTGAGCGGGTGGTTGTCGCCCGACCAGGAGTTCGCGGTCGCGCTCGACAGCGTGAGCATGCGGTAGAGGTTCACCTGGTCGGACGAGACGGACCCCGCGGACACCGAGACATTCGTGACCGCGAAGGTGCGCTTCTCCCCTGCGCCGCCGTCGCCCCAGCCCCAACCCGCGTTGGGCGCGGCGGGGTCGGCGTGCATCACGATGCGCAGGCCCGTGACCGGCGCGAGCGGCTGCGTGAACTCCATCGCCACATCGAACGCGACGAAACCCATCGGCCGCGTGACGCGCGCGTAGCGGTCGGCCTCGATCTCGAAGCCGCTGCCGGTGTTGGGCGTGCTGATCTTGGTGAGCTTGACCGGATGCGTGGCGAAGCCGAGGCCGCGCTTCGCGATTTTCCTCTGCTCGTCGAGTTCCCAGCGCTCGACCTCGACGGCGTTCGGAAGCGCGAGCGCCTGCTCGAGCGCCGCGATGCGCTCGCGGAGCGCGTCCTCCTCGCCGGTCGCGAGCACCGACTTGAGGTTCGCGGCCGGCGCCGCGTTCAC
>JBMOGJ010000258.1:0-1514 GCA_049318425.1 Phycisphaerales bacterium
GCGCGACGAGCTGCGAGACGCGCTCGCGCATCTCGCCCGCGGCCTTGTTGGTGAACGTGAGCGCGAGGATCTGCCACGGCGGGACGCCGCGCTCGATCAGCGCCGCGATGCGCCGGGTGATGACCCGGGTCTTGCCCGAGCCCGGCCCCGCGAGCACGAGCGCGGGGCCCTCGCCGTGCGACACAGCCTCGCGCTGGGCGGCGGTGAGCTTGTCGAGCAGGCCTGGGTCGATGTCTGGGCGCAGTGTCACGGGGCGGCGATCCTACGGGCGACGGGCGCGTGATCCCGCGACGCGACGCGCGCGCGCGGATTTCGTGGCCGCGCGCGCCGAAGCGCCGATGTTCGCCATTTGTTTGGTAGAGTGCAAGGCGAGGCGCCGGTTTCGCCCGGACCGACACAGGTTGTCCACCAGCCGGCCGATCGGTTCTGTCGGTTGCATCCGCTCGGTACCCTTCGCGCCGCTTCGGGGCGGGAGGAGCTGCGGGCCAACCGCGTTTCCAGAGCCTGCGGGCAGAGTCGGTTCGACGCGGTTTCGACCAATTCCAACGCGACCCAAAAAAGTTCGAAAAGAACTACCTCTTGGGGTCCTTCTCCCTTGCGACCCCAATAGGTTGGGGTAGGATCAGACCTGCGGTGGACTGGCGAATCCGCTTCGTCTTCCGCACCGTTTCTCCTGAAAGTTCTCGGACCTGCGCAGATCGCGCGAGATTTCCTGCCGACCCAACCGGCACCCTCTCGGATCTGCAGAGTCACGAAGCGACAGGAGACCCAGGCCGTCTGGATGACGACCTGAAACAGAGCACCTCGGCTCGATGCGCATGGTGGCGCGCGAGTCGGGGACCGTGCGAGCCGGTGGGGTTCGCGTCCGGTGTGCTTCATGCCCGTGTTGAGTGACACCCAGATCCGCGAGCTCGTGCACATCGAGCCCTTCGCGTCGAACGAGAAGCGACCCGGCGTGGTCAGCTTTGGCGTGTCGAGCTACGGGTACGACGTGCGCGTCGGCACCAAGTTCAAGATCTTCACCAACGCCACCAGCGGCGGCACCGCGGTCGTCGATCCGAAGAACTTCACGAACGACCTGTTCGTGACCATCGACACCGCCGTCAGTGGCCGCGACCACATCATCATCCCGCCGAACTCCTTCGCGCTCGCCGAGACCGTTGAGGAGATCCACGTCCCGCGCGACATCCTCGCGATCTGCGTCGGCAAGTCGACCTATGCCCGCTGCGGCATCATCGTGAACGTCACCCCGCTCGAGCCCGAGTGGCGCGGCAAGGTCACGATCGAGATCTCGAACACCACGCCCCTGCCGGCCAAGATCTACGCCAACGAGGGCATCGCGCAGATGGTCTTCCTCAAGGCCGACCGCGTGTGCGCCACCAGCTACGCCGACAAGAAGGGCAAGTACCAGGACCAGGCGGGGCTCACGCTGCCGATGGTCGATGGCCTCGCCGCCCCATCCCCTGCTCCAAGCCCCGCCGCCTCCGCGCACTGTTGCGGAAGCCGGGTGCCCG
>JBMOGJ010000259.1:0-1512 GCA_049318425.1 Phycisphaerales bacterium
CCCCGTGCGCTAGCATGGAACCCGTCCGCGCACCTCACCCTCTCCGACCATGAGCATCCTCGTCACCATCCTCCGCTGGCTCGTCGCGATCGTCGGCATGGCCCTCGTCGCGTGGGCCGCGTGGAGGCTCGTGAACCGCCAGGAGGCGCGCGACGCCGAGTTCCAGAAGAAGCTCGACGACGACGACGCGCGCGCCGCGCAGGGGCGCTTCGGACCTCCGCCGAAGATGTGACGCGATGACGTGATGCCCTCGGGCCGCGGTATGCCCTCGGGCCGCGGTACGCCCACGGGCCGCGGCATGCTCACGGGCCGCGGTCGGGCGCTCTCTGCGCGCTGCGGCGCGCGCCCACCCACTCACACCGTCTTCAGCAGCCGCGGGAAGATCTGCTTCTCCCACGGGGACTGCAGGTTGTCGCCCGGGCACTCGGTCGGCGACAGCTGCAGGTGGGTGAAGACGCCGTGGTTCTTGTCGATGGCGCCGCCCTTGCGCTTCTGGCTCGGCACCTTGTGCTGCTTCTGCAGCTGGATGACGAACGTCTGCAGCGTCTTGAGCTGCGCCTGCGTCGGCTGCTGCCGCTCGAAGTTCCCGAGCACCATCACGCCGACGTTGCCGACGCGGTTGTCGATGCCCTTCCAGTTGCGGACGTGGCTGCCCTGCCAGCGCAGGCTGCGTCCCGCCCACACGCGGCCGGCGGGGTCGATCACGTAGTGGTAGGCGATGTCGTCGTGCCCCACGGCCATCTCGCCGCGCAGCACGGTCTGCAGCTCGTCCTTGACCTCGGCGACGCCGCGGTCGGTGAACACGCCGTTGCCGGTGTGGTGCACGGTGATCTTGCGGATCGGCCCGAGCGGATTCATGTCGCGCACATTGGGGCAGTACTGCGTCCACTGCGCGCGCGAGATCACCTGGCCGTTGTAGCCCGCGGGGATCGCCGACGACGACGGCTTGTCGGCCGGGCCGACGACCGCGCGCTTGGGATCGCCGCCGCGCGCCACCGCGGGAGGCTTGGCGGCGTTGGAGTTGGTGAACGGCGCGCGGCCGGAGCCCGACGCCTGTGCCTTCGCGCCCGTCGGCGAGGCCGGCTGCGCCCACCGCTGCGGCGGAAGCTTGCCCTCGCTCGTCCAGATGCCGGGCGGAAGCTGCGAACCCGAGCCACCGCCCGCGCCACCACTGCGCGCAACGGCCTGGGTCGCGCCACCCGAGGCGCACGCCGCGAGGAATCCGAGGCTCGCCAGCACGAAACCGCGGCGCATGATCTGCGAGGGCGTCAGCAGCTCGCCGACCGGCTCGGCCGCGGCATGGTCACGCGGATCGCGGTGCGCGTCGGCGCGTGGCGTCGAATCGGGTCGATGGCAGGGCTCGGACTGCATGACAGGCTCCCAGGTGGCTCGATCGATGGGTGCCGAACGGGCGCTGGCGCGACGCGGTTCCGGCACGGGTAGATCGGTCGATTCGCGGTCCGCGGCGCAGAAAGCGGGTCGGCTCGGCTCGTGTGCTTGGGATGAGGCGCT